>NZ_CP022314.1:1921011-2235942 GCF_003352915.1 Arthrobacter sp. PM3
CCAGTACCCCCGCATCCAGCTGGCCCTGGACGCGGGGGTGTACTTCTGCGATCCGCATTCACCCTGGCAGCGGGGTACGAACGAGAACACCAACCGGCTGCTGCGCCACTGGTTCGAGAAAGGCACCGACCTCTCGGTCTTCACCGCCGAGGACCTCGACACCATCGCCGACAAACTCAACAACCGGCCACGGCCCACCCTGAACCTCGAGACCCCAAAACAACGCATGCGCCAACTCATCGCCGCCGCAGCATGACATAAACCCGGCCCGTTGCAACGACCAGTTGACTTTGAGCCGCCGTGATGGGCTGTAGGTGACCCCGCGTTGCTTTTCGGGACCGGGTTCAGAGACGGATTCGGGCACGCGGACGTCGATCGCGCTGCCCACGCCGCCCATGTTCCGCACCTCGGCCGGGCGCGGGTTGGGGGTCGGGGGTCCGGGTGGCTCCGGGGTCGTCGGGGTCGCCTGGGTCCGTCGGGTGGGAGGGGCCAGGCGTGTTGTGGGGAAACCAGGGGCTCGCGGGGCCGGGTGTGGTGCGGTGAAGCCAGGGTCGCCGCGGGACATGCTCTCCGGGCCCGGCCAAGACTGGACATAGTGCTCAAATGTCCACCGGCCGAGCCGAAGACTGAGCATGTCCTCAAGAGACCGGAGTGAGGAATGAGCATGCTCTCCGGGTGTGGGCACCGCGGAGCATGTCCTTGCGTGCGCGGGCCCGGGAATGAGCAAGCTCACCAGCTGAGCCGAAGAATGAGCATGTCCTCAAGGGGCGGGAGTGAGGAATGGGCATGTCCTCCGGGAGTGGGCGCCGGACGCATGTCCACGGGGGCTCGGGGTGAACTGGTGCCACAAATGAGCATGTCCCGCAGCCGGCAGCCCCGAAACAGGCCCGGCGGCAGCACGACGGTCAGCTACCGCCCGTTGACACCCGGAACGGGCCGTAGCTGACCTCGTGTTGCCTGTTAAACGTGCCTCTTAGACGGCTTCAAGCACGCTGACGTAGTTGGCGATGCCGACGCCGCCCATGTTCTGCACGGCGGCACGGCGCGGTCCGGCCAGTTGCATGTCGCCCGCCGTCCCGGTGAGCTGCATCGCGGCGATCACATGCTGGGAGACGCCAGTGGCGCCGACCGGGTGCCCCTTGGCCTTGAGGCCGCCCGAGACGTTGACGGGAAGCTTGCCGTCCTTGAAAACCCAGCCTTCCGCCAGCGCGCGGGCCCCCTGGCCGCGTTCGGTCAGTCCCATGGCCTCGTACATCAGCAGTTCGGCGATGGTGAAGCAGTCATGGACCTCCGCGAAGTCCAGGTCCTCGACCCCGACGCCGGCCATCGCCAGGGCCCGCTGCCAGGACGTCCGGGTGGCGGCGAACTCGGTGGGGTCCCGGCGGTCGGCCGGGAAGAAATCGTTGGCCTGGCCGAACCCGGCCAGGCGCACCGGCGCAGTGGCGCCGCCGGTCGGGGCGACGCTGAGTACGACGGCGGCGGCGCCGTCGGACACGGGGGAGCAGTCGGTGCGGCGCAGCGGATCGGCGACCACGGGGTTCTTGTCCGAGACGGTGCGGCAGAACTCTTCGCCGAGGTCCTTGCGGAGCTGGGCATACGGGTTGTCGACTCCGTTGCGGTGGTTCTTGGCCGCGATGGTGCCCAGGACGTCGCCGAGGGTATCGGCGCCGTAACGCTTGCCGTAGTGCTTGGCCACTTCGGCGAACAGCCCGGTGAAGCCCGTGGTGGAGGCCTTGCCGGCCATGTCGTAGTCCGCGCCCAGCAGGGCAGCCCCGACGACGTCGGCCCCGGCCTGGGTCATCTTTTCGGCGCCGATGACCAGGACGGTCTTCGCGGTGCCGGCCAGCAAGGACTTGGTGCCCTGCTGGAATGCGGCGGAGCCGGACGCGCAGGCGTTCTCGACCCGGGTGGAGGGCACGTTGGCCAGCTGGTCCGAGACCTGCAGCGCCAGCGAGGACGGGAAGGCCAGGGGCATCATGCCGGAGTTGAACTGGCCGAGGTAGATTTCGTCGATTTGGCCGGGTTCGATCCCCGCGTTGCCGATCGCCTCGGTGGCGACCTGCACGATCAGGGACTCGAGGGTCTCCTCCGTGAGCTTGCCGAAGCGGGTGTGGCCCCAGCCGGTGAGCAGGACGTCCTTGCCAAACTGGTCTTTCAGGCTCATGCTGTGGCTCCTTCCAGGGTGGTGACCGTTGCGAGGGAGGGATCGACGACGAACTCCGCCTCCGTTTTCCCGCGGATCTCGTCGACGGTGACCCCCGGGGCGAGGCGGGTCAGCATGAGCTGCCGGACGCCGCCTGCTGCCGGGTCGTTCTTTACGAGGTCGAACACGGCGAGGTCGCTGATAATCCGGTCCACGCAGCTCAGGCCGGTCAGGGGCAGGGTGCATTCCTTGACAATCTTGGCACTGCCGTCCTTGGCGTTGTGCTCGGTGAGGACCACGACGCGCGGAGTGCCGGCCACCAGGTCCATGGCACCGCCCATGCCCTTGACCATCTTGCCGGGAATGGTCCAGTTGGCGAGATCGCCGGCGCCGGAAACCTGCATGGCGCCCAGGATGGCGACCTTCACGTGGCCGCCGCGGATCATGCCGAAGGACGTGGCGGAGTCGAAGATGCTGCCGCCGGGCAGGACGGTGACGGTCTGCTTGCCGGCGTTGATGAGGTCGGCATCCTCATCGCCTTCATAGGGGAACGGGCCCATGCCCAGCAGGCCGTTTTCGCTCTGCAGGACGACGCGGACGCCGTCGGGCAGGTTGTTGGCGACCAGCGTGGGGATGCCGATGCCAAGGTTGACGTAGTCGCCGTCGTTCAGTTCCTCGGCCGCGATCGCGGCCATTTCATCCCGGGTCCAAGCCATGGTGGGTCTCCTCGAAAAGTCTTTGTGTGCGGGGCGGGTGTGGTTCAGGCGGGTACGACGGCGGCGGCCGCCTCCGGCCGGGGGCGGACGGTGCGCTGTTCGATGTCCTTGAGCCGGTCGCTGGCCTGGACGAGGCGCTGGACGAACACGCCGGGAGTGACGATGTGGTTGGGGTCCAGCTGGCCGGGCTCCACGATCACTTCGGCTTCGGCGACGGTCACCACGCCGGCCGTGGCCACCACGGGGTTGAAGTTCTGCGCGGTGTAGCGGTAGATCAGGTTGCCGTCGGTGTCGGCCGTGTGGGCGTGCACCAGGGCGACGTCGGCCTTGATGGCGCGCTCCAGGACGAACGTTTCGCCGTCGAACTCGGCCAGCGGCTTGCCTTCGGCGACTAGGGTCCCCACCCCGGTCTTCGTGTAGAACGCCGGGATGCCGGCGCCGCCGGCGCGCAGGCGCTCGGCCAGGGTGCCCTGCGGGGTGAACTCGACCTCCAGTTGGCCGGCAAGGTATTGCTCCGCGAAGAGCTTGTTTTCGCCGACGTAGGACGCGATGACCTTGCGGACCTGGCCGCCTTCAATCAGGATGCCGAGGCCTTTGCCGTCCACGCCCATGTTGTTGGAGACGACCGTCAGGCCCTTCACGCCGGAGTCCCTCACCGCCTCGATCAGGTCTGCGGGGATCCCGCTGAGGCCGAAACCGCCGACGGCGAGCGTCATGCCGTCCTGCAGGACGTCCTGCAGCGCGGCGGCCGCCCCCGATTTCACCTTTGACATTGCATCTCCTCATTGAGCTTCGGGCCGCAATCCACTTTGTGGACTGCCTGTCTGAAGAAGGAGCTTATGGTGTGGTGCGGACCACTGTCAACGCGGAAAAGATCGTCAAATTTCCCCATTTTTACAGTGTGGACGCTAGGCTGAAGAGTGTCCACAATATGGATGAAAGACCGCCGATCTGAGGGGAAAATATGAACACCACTCCCGTCCAGGGCGCCCAGGTGGTCAGCCGGGCAGCTGCCCTGCTGCGCCTGGTCGGGCGGAAGCCGGAGGGCTGCCCGCTCGTGGAACTCGTTCGCGACTCGGGGCTGACGCGCCCCACGGTGCACCGCCTCCTGAGCTCCCTGGCGGCCGAGGGGCTCCTGGACCAGGAGCCTGGCAGCGGCAACTGGGTACTTGGCCCGGAGATCCTGCTGCTGGGCTCGGTGGCCTCGGCACGGTTCCCGCTGGAGGACATTGCGAGGCCAAGCCTCCGCCGCCTCGCCGAGGAGACCGGCGAGAGCGCCTTCTTCTCCATCCGCCGCGGGAACGAAACGGTGTGCCTGCTCCGGGAAGAAGGGAGCTTTCCGGTCCGGTCCTTTGTGCTGCACGAAGGAGTGCGGTTTCCCCTCGGCGTGGCGTCCGCCGGCACGGCCATCATGGCGTTTCTTCCGGCGGAGGAACAGGAGGAGCTGTTCGCGGACTGGGCCGCCCACGCGGGCGGTTTTGCGGCCGCGCACACGGAAGCGCGCGTGCGGGAGAATCTCGAGGAAACCCGGCGCGCGGGCTATGCAGTCAACCCCGGGCTGGTCCTGGAGGGCAGCTGGGGGATGGGTGCGGCGGTCTTCGACCAGCGCGGGCGTCCTGCGTGGGCGCTCTCCCTGACCGGCATCGAGCCGCGGTTCCGCGAGGATCGGCGCCCCCGGCTGGGGCGGCTGCTGATGGACGAGGCCCACCGCATCTCGACCCAGCTGCAGGGCGCCGGCTAGGCACAGGCGCCGGCGTGCCGGCACTTTGGCGGCCGTGCCGGCACTCTGGCGGCGTGCTGGCACTCTGGCGGCGTGCTGGCACGGGCGTGCCACAACGCGCCGGGGCGGATTCCGCCCCGCCAGGAGTTCGGGCCGCCCTCGACAAATCAGGGGCCGCGGAGCACGATGGAAACTGCATCCGGAGCCTTCAAAGAACGCCTTCCGGGCTGCTGAACCTCACACCGATCGCATCGCTAATGCCGGCCGGCGGACGTGCCCCCCGGCCGGCGCCGGCCGGCGCCGTGGTCGACGTCGGCCGTCAGAGAAGCACCATGACGGTCCCCGGCCGTATATCCGGGTTTACCCAAAGGAGTGAGTCGTATGGCTCCTCACCCCGCAATTCACTCGACGCTGCGCCCTGTGCACATCGTCCTGGCCGCCGTGATGGCGTTGCTGCTGCCCATGGCTGTCAGCGGCGCCGCCGTGGCGGACGGCGGCAAGTCGTCAAGGACGTGGACCGTCCAGGTCGGGTCCGAATCAGACGACCAGGCGATCCAGGGCATGGCCTTCCTGCCCGAGCACGTCTACATCAACGCCGGCGACAAAGTGACCTGGCGGGCCAACTCCGCCGAGATCCACACGGTCACGTTCCTCGCGGCCGGCCAATCGCTGGACTCCACGCAGCCGTTCAACCCCACGAACCCGCAACAACTCTTCAAGCAGGGCGGCGCCGTATATGACGGGCACTCTTATTTCAACTCCGGGGTCATGTCCAACGTGGCCAACAGCGGCTTCAAGGAGGCCAGGAAATACACGCTGACATTCCCGCACACGGGTGAATTCACGTACTACTGCCTCGTGCACGGAATGGCCATGATGGCCATGGTCCACGTCCGCGCCGCCGGAACCCACTATCCCTACACGCAGTCGCAGTATGACCGCCAGGGACAGAAGCAGGAACGGGCCATTCTGCGCGACGGACATAAGTCCTGGGACGCGGCCCGCGACCAGGCCGACAACCACACGGTCATCGCCGGCACGGACAACGGAACCTCGATGGTCATGCGGTTTGTGCACCAGGAGATCAAGATCAAGACCGGTGAAAGCGTGACATTCATCAACAACGGCATGGGTGCTCCGCATACGGTCACCTTCGGCAAAGAGCCGGCCGACATTTTCGCGCCGCTCGGCAATCCTGCCGCCTACGCCGGCGGGGACCTCAGCTCCGGGCTGATGCCTCCGGGCAGCCGTTACACCGTGACCTTCACGAAGGCCGGTGAGTTCGACTACATCTGCGCCCTGCACGACTTCATGGGCATGGTGGGAACGGTCGAAGTCCGCGACTAGCCGGCCGGCGCCGCATCAGCCCACAGCGGTGCGGGCTACTTCCACCAGGTGTCGAAAATCGTGACCGGAACCGTGCGCTTGTGGCGGGTCCTGAGGTACATCCCCTCGATCCGTTCAGCCACGGCCTCCGGCACGTCACGGCCCTCGAGGTAGTCGTCGATCTGGTCGTAGCCGACGCCGAGTTCGTCCTCGTCGGTCCGGCCGGGCTGGCCGTCCAGCAGATCGGCCGTGGGAACCTTTTCCCAGATGCGGGCCGGGGCGCCCAGCTCGGCGAGCAGGGCCCTGTTTTGGCGCTTATTCAGCCCGAACAAGGGCAGGATGTCCGCGCCGCCGTCACCGTACTTGGTGAAGAACCCGGTGACCGATTCGGCTCCGTGGTCGGTGCCGATGACAAGGTAGTTGTGTTCGCCGGCCAGGGCGTACTGGGCGATCATCCGGGTGCGGGCCTTGGTGTTGCCCTTGTGGAAATCGGAGATCCCGTTCCCGACGGTTTTCTCGAATTCGTCCTCGAAACCGTCCACGGCGGCCGAAATGTTGAACGTCCATTCGGTCTTGGCCCGGATGAAGTCCAGGGCCGCCTGGGCATCGTCCTCGTCGTGCTGGACGCCGTAGGGGAGCCGGACGGCCACGAAGTTCGCGTCGACGCCCTCGGCCTCGAGTTCCTCCACGGCCAGCTGGGCCAGCCGCCCGGCCAGGGACGAGTCAAGTCCGCCCGAGATGCCCAGCACAAAGCCCTTGGTGCGGGTGGCCGTCAGGTATTCCTTCAGGAACGTCACGCGCTTGCGCACCTCCCCGGCAGGGTCGATCCGGGGCTGCACGCCCATTTCCTCGATGATCTTCGCCTGGAGTTCACGCATGCTTCACAGCCTAGCCAGCGGTGTCAACCGCGCTCAACTATTGCGGCGCGGACTGCGGTGCCGGGCCGGTGGATCCGCGCACTTTCAGATGGGTGGGCATGACGGACCGGCTGCGGCGCCCTCCGCCGGCCAGCGGGTTGACCCGGCCCAGCAGCATGGACACGGCCACCCGGCCGGCCTGTTCGATCGGGGACGCCATGGTGGTCAGGGGCGGGTTGCAGAAATCGGCCCCGAAGATGTCGTCGCAGCCGACGATGCTGATGTCCTCAGGGACGCGGATCCCGCGTTCGCGCAGCCGCTGGAGCATGCCGATGGCGATGAGGTCGTTGAAGGCAATGCAGGCGCTGACCCGGCTGTGCACGGCGGCATCGGCGGCGGCCGCACCGGACTGGGTGGTCGGGGCGAAGGGGCCGATCCGGTAGACGTCCACCCCGCGGGCCTCAGCCGCCTCGGACAGGGCGGTCCACCGCCGTTCGCCGGACTGCGAGCTCGCGGGACCGGCCACATAGGCCACCCGGGTGTGTCCCAGCGAGATCAGGTGGTCCAGCGCCTGGCTGGTGGCGGACGGGGTGTCGATGATGACCGCCGGCACCCCGGCAACATCCCGGTTCACCGCCACGATCGGGATCGTCGCCGCCGCAGCCTGCAGGAGCTCGTCGCTGAGCCGGGACGCGGCTACGATGATGCCGTCGGCGCCCTTGCGCAGCTGCTCCATCGCGCTGGCTTCCACTTCGTCGGACTCCTCCGTGTCCACCAGCAGCTGGGTGTAGCCGGCCGCCTTGAGCTGGAGCTGGGTGCCGCGGATGAGGTCGAAATAGAAGGGGTTGGTGATGTCCGGCACCAGGACCCCGACTGCGCCGGTGCGGCCGGAGCTTAGTGCCTTGGCCTGGCTGTTGGGGGTGTAGTTGAGCCTGGCTGCCGCTTCCTCGATGCGCGTGCGGGTCCGGACATTCACCCGGTCGGGTGTTGAGAGCGCCCGGGAGACCGTTGAGGCCGCGACACCGCATAGCGCGGCAATGTCATGGATGGTGGCCGGCCGCTCGGCCTGGTCCGGTCGCATGGACACGGGGCTCCTCTCTGAGCAATGGTCGCGGTGCAATGGTCGCGGGTAAATGTCGCGGCGCAGATGTCACGGTGCAAATTTCACGCTGCCGGGTGTCGGCGTGAACAAAGAGTGACACAAATGCAACAGTTTGGCAATCGGTTGTCAATCGATGGCAGCCCGGCTAGACTCGCAGCAGGACCACCACTGTGAACTGACTCACGCCGCCCCCGGCGGCGGGATACCTGAAGCGGGAGCTTGCCTTGACAACAGCGTCAGCACCAACCACCTTTACCCTGTCCGGCTTCGGCGACGAAGTCGACCCGAGCCCCGAGGTGCAGGCGGCCGTGCTGTTGGCCGTCGGTGCCCGGCACATTGAGGTGCGAAGCGCCTGGGGGACCAACATCTCCGAGCTCTCAGCCGGTCAGCTGGCAGGCCTCAAAGAGATTCTGGCCGCCAAGGGCCTTGCGGTTTCCGCCATCGCCAGCCCCATCGGCAAGGTTGACGTGTCCCTCCCTGTCGAGCATGAAGAGCAGCGCCTGCGCCGCATTATCGACGCCGCCAACGTGCTCGGGACCAAATACATCCGCATCTTCTCCTTCTACCGGGCCGAAGGCCGGAGCCAGGAGGCGATCCGCGGCGACGTCATGACCCGCATGGCGGCGCTCACGGCACTCGCCGCGGAAGCCGGCGTCGTGCTCCTGCACGAAAACGAAAAGGGCATCTACGGCGATACGCCCGAGCGCGTGCTGGACATCATGAAGACCGTCGATTCCCCGTCCCTGCGGATTGCCTGGGACAACGCGAACTTCGTCCAGGTCGGGGTGAGGCCCTATACGGACGGCTATGCCATGCTGCGGCCCTACCTGGAGTACTTCCAGGTCAAGGATGCGCTGGCGGCCAGCGGCGAAGTGGTTCCCGCCGGGCAGGGCGACGGCGAATTGGACGAAACCATCGCCGCCCTGAAAGCCGACGGCTTCAACGGCTTCGCATCCCTGGAGCCGCACCTGGCCAGCGCCCATGAGCTGGGCGGGTTCTCCGGCCCGGCGGCGTTCGGCGCCGCGGCCCGCGCCTTCGCCGGGCTCGCGGCGAAGCACCGGATCGAACTCATCTAGCGCGAATCCGCCACCACCAAGGGAAGTAGGGAGCTCGGATGCCAAAGGCGGCAATCATCGGCTGCGGCGACGTGTCGGTCGTTCACTTTGAGGCACTTGACGGGATGGACGACGCCGATTTGGTGGCAGTCTGCGACACCGATCCGGGCCGCCGCGCCGCGGCGCAGGCGGCCCACGGCGTCCCCGCGTTCGAGGACTACCGGGACATGCTGGCGACGGCGGCCCCGGACGTCGTGCACATCACCACCCCGCACCACGAACACGCGGCGATGGCCATCGAATGCCTGCGCCGCGGCGTCCACGTGGTGCTCGAAAAACCCCTGGCGCACACCCTGGCCGAGGGGGAGCGGCTGCTGGCAGCGGCCGCTGCAAGCACGGCGCGGATTGGCGTGTGCTTCCAAAACCGCTACAACGCGCCGGTGCAGGCAACGCGCCGGCTGCTGGATTCGGGCGACCTGGGCCGCGTGCTGGGCGCCTCGGCCACAGTCATGTGGCACCGGGACGCCGACTACTACCTCAGCCGGCCCTGGCGCGGAAGCTGGGGCGGTGGCGGCGGCGGCCTCATGATGAACCAGGCCATCCACACGGTCGACCTGCTGCAATGGCTGCTCGGCGACGTCGTGGAGCTCTCCGGCAGCGCCTCGGCCCGCGCCCTGGCCGGCACCATCGAGGTCGAGGACACGGCGGAGTTCGCCGCCGTCCACAACAGCGGCGCGCGCAGCGTCTTCTACGCCACCCTCGCCAACACGCTCAACGCCCCCGTGACGGTGGACATCAGCACCGAGAAGGCAACCCTGAGCCTGCGCGGGGACCTCACGGTCACGTACGACGACGGGCGCAGCGACGTGGTGCGTGAACGTGCCGCGGGCTCGGGCGGGCGTTCCTACTGGGGTGTCTCGCACGCCCTGCTGATCGCCGATTTCTACGAAAGCCTGGCGCAGCCGGGCCCGTTCTGGATCGATGCCGCCGAAGCGGCGAAGTCGCTGCGGATCGTCAAGGAACTGTACCGGCAGTCCTACCCCGGCTCCGAGGCGAAAGTGTCCTGAACCCCGGTTGAAAACAGCCGGAAACGGCTAAAAACTGCCGCGCGGGCGGCACCGTCACGCCGTCGTAAATCCGCGGCCAAAAACGGACCAGGCAATAATCCAGAAAGTTTATGACAACCGGTTGCCAGATGTGGCAACCCAACGTACGCTGATCCCACAAGCGGCATTGTGGCCCAGGCCACAATGCCGCTGCCAACGTCCGCTGGATCGGACCTTCGTCAACCGATAGGAGCCAACAATGAAGTTTGGTCCCAAGGCGGCAGCAGCCGCCCTCATCCTCAGCGCGTCCCTCGCGCTCACCGCCTGCGGAGGCGGCGCCGGCGCCGGTGCCGCCGCAGGCTCCGCCGCCACCGCCCTGACGCTGGGCACCATCCAGGACGTCCGGTCCTGGGACCCGGCCCAGGCGCACGTGGGCCACCTGCTCCAGCCATACCAGGCCGTCTATGACACCCTGATCCTGCGGGAGCCGGACGGAAAGCTCAGCCCCATGCTGGCGACGGACTGGAAGTACAACGCCGGCAACACCAAGCTGACCCTGGACCTGCGCACGGATGTGACCTTCAGTGACGGCGCCAAGTTCGACGCTGCGGCCGCCAAAGCCAACATCGACCACTTCAAGACCGCCAACGGCCCGCAGATGGCCCAGCTTGCCTCCGTCAAGGACGTAACCGTGGTGGACGCCGACACCATTGACATCAACCTCACCACCCCGGACCCGGCCCTGGAGTACTTCCTCAGCCAGGCCGCCGGCCTCATGGGCAGCCCCAAGGCGCTGGGCACCGACGGCATCAAGACCGAGCCGGTCGGCTCCGGACCCTACGTGATGGACAAGGCAGCCTCCGTCAAGGACTCGCAGACGGTCTTCACGGCCCGCAAGGACTACTGGAACAAGGACCTGCAGAAGTACCAGAAGCTGACCTTCAAGATCCTGACGGACATCACGGCCCGCACCAATGCCCTGGTCTCCGGCCAGGTCGACGCCACCATCCTGGACCCGAAGACGGGCAAACAGGCCGAGGGCGCCAAGATGCAGCTGGCCGCCAACGAGGTCGACTGGCAGGGCCTGATCCTCATGGACCGCGACGGCACGAAGAACCCGGCGCTGCAGAACGTCAAGGTCCGCCAGGCCATCAACTACGCCTTCGACCGCAAGACCATCCTGGACCAGGTCATGCTGGGTCAGGGCACCCCGACCTCCCAGCCGTTCGGCAAGGCCAGCGGAGCATGGACCCCGGACCTGGAGAACTACTACAGCTACGATCCGGGCAAGGCCAAGCAGCTCCTCAAGGAGGCCGGCTACGAGAACGGTGTCACCCTGGAAATCCCGGGGATCCCCGACTTCCAGACCCAGATTTCCGTGGTCCAGCAGCAGCTGGCTGACGTGGGCATCACCCTCAAGGTCGGCGCCGCGCTGACCAACACCTTCACCTCCGATGTTGCCGCCCGGAAGTACACCACCATGTACTTCTCCCTCTTCCAGGGCCAGCCGACGGTTGCCATCAACCAGATCATCTCCACCAAGGCGCTCTACAACCCGTTCAAAAACGCGGCGCCGGAGCTGGACGCCAAGATCGACGCCGTACGCAACGGCGGTGCCGACGCCGGCAAGCTCGCCCAGGAGGTCAACAAATACGTCGTGGAGCAGGCATGGTTCGCCCCGCTGTTCCGCGTCAACCAGATGTACTACCACAACGCCAAGGTGAACGTGACCCCGCAGACCCAGCAGGCCGTTCCGTCCATCTACAACTACTCACCGGCCAAGTAGGACACCATGATCAGGTTCATTGCGAAAAGGCTGGGCAGCGGGCTGGTGGTGCTGCTGGTGGTCTCCGCGCTCACCTTCTTCCTGCTGTACATGTCCAGCGGCAGCATCGCCAGGAACATCCTGGGCGACCAGGCCACCGCTGAACAGGTGGCGATGAAAGAACACGAGCTGGGGCTGGACCAGCCCCTGCTGACCCGCTACTTCGCCTGGGTGGCTGATGCCCTCAGCGGAAACCTGGGGGCGTCCTGGTTCAGCTCGGAGCCGGTGGCCAACTCCCTGGCCAGCCGGATCCCGGTGACCATGACCATGGTTTTCGCCGCAATGATCCTGATCGCCATCTGTGCCGCACTCATCGGCGTTGCCGCGGCCGTGAAGCGCGGCTGGGTGGACAGGGTGGTCCAGGTCGGGGCGATCATCGGCGACTCCGTCCCGGGGTTCGTGATCGGCGTCGTCCTGGTGACCATCCTGGCCATCCAGCTGGGCCTCTTCCCGGCCACCAGCACCATTTCCCCGGAATCCGGGGCAGACGCGTGGGTCTACTCCATGTCGCTCCCGGTGATCGCCCTGCTGATCAACGGCGTCACCGGGGGCGCGCAGCAGATCCGCAGCGCCGTCATCAAGCAGCTCGAACGCGACTACGTCCGCACGCTGCGCAGCCGCGGGATCGGTGAGCGCGAGATCCTCTTCAGGCACGTCCTGCGCAGCGCGGCGCCCGCCGGCCTGACCGTGCTGAGCCTGCAGCTGATCGGCATGCTCGGCGGCGTGGTGATCATCGAGCAGATCTTCGCCCTCCCCGGCATGGGTCCGCTCGCGGTCACCGCCACCGGCCAGTCGGATCTTCCCGTGGTGATGGGCGTCGTGATGTACACGGTGGTCGTCGTGATCGTGGTGAACCTGCTGGTGGACATTCTCAATGGCTGGCTCAACCCGAAGGTACGTGTGTCATGAGCGATTCTGTAGAAACCGCGGCCGTCGCCGGCCCCGCGGCCCCGGTCACCGGCCAGTCCGGCACGGTGGTCCGTTCCAATGTCCTCAAGCGCCTGGCCAGGAACCCCCTCGGCGTCGTGGCCATCACGATCCTGGCGGTGATCTCGCTCCTGGCCATCCTGGCCCCGGTGCTGGCCCCCTTTGACCAGAACTACGCGAACATCGCCAAGACCCTCGCCGCTCCGGACTCCGTGAACATCCTGGGCACCGACAGCGCCGGGCGCGACGTCTGGAGCAGGCTCCTGTACGGCGCGCAGCTGACGCTGCTGTCCGCGCTGCTCTGCGCCGGGGTGGCCATCGTGATCGGCCTGCCGGCCGGGCTGATCGCCGGCTACTACGCCGGACGATTCGAAGCTGTCTCCAACTGGGCGGTCAGCATCCTCATGAGCCTCCCCGGGCTGATCGTGCTGCTCACCATCCGTGCGGTCTTCGGCCCCTCGGTCTGGATCTCCATGATCGCCTTCGGCATCCTCATCAGCCCCTCCTACTTCCGGCTGACCCGCACCGCCGTCCAGTCGGTGCGCAACGAACTTTACGTTGACGCCGCCCGCGTCTCCGGGCTGTCGGACCTGAGCATCATCGCCCGGCACATCTTCTCCGTGGTCCGGGCCCCCATCATCATCCAGACCGCGGCGATCGCCGGGGTGGCCATCGCCATCCAGTCCGGCCTGGAGTTCCTCGGCCTGGGCGACCCCACCAAGGCAACCTGGGGTGTCATGCTCTCCGAGGGTTTCAAGAACGTCTACCTGAACCCGACCCTGCTCTTCTGGCCGGCGCTGGCCATGGCGCTGACCATCGGCGGCCTGGTCCTGCTGGGCAACGCCATCCGCGACGCCCTCGAAGACGGGGAAAAGATCAAACACCGCAAGAAGGCAATCTCAGTGCAACGCACGACGCCGGCGCCCGGCACCGCGCGCACAGTACGTGCCGCTGGCGGGAGGCCGGCGGCCGCCGTCGACCCCGGAACCGAGCACCACCTGGTCAAGGTGACCCACCTCGGCGTCGGCTATCCGCAGGCGGACGGCTCCATCAAGAAAGTGGTCGACGACGTCTCCTTCCACGTGGACCGCGGCGAGATCCTGGGCATCGTGGGCGAGTCCGGCTCCGGCAAATCCCAGACCGCCTTCTCCATCCTGGGGCTGCTGCCGGACAACGCCCGGATCGTCGCCGGTTCCATCCAGTTCGACGGCAACTACACGGTCGCGCCGGGCGAGGACCGCGTCAGCCAGGAACGGCTGGCCAAGCTGCGCGGCAAGCGGATCTCCTACATTCCGCAGGAACCCATGAGCAACCTGGACCCGGCCTTCACCATCGGGTACCAGCTGGTGACGCCCATGGTCCGCGTCCTCGGGATCTCCAAAGCCGAGGCCACCAAAAGGGCCCTGAAACTGCTCACGGACGTCGGAATCGTCAACCCGGACCGGACCTTCAACGCCTACCCGCACGAGGTCTCCGGCGGCATGGCCCAGCGCGTGCTGATCGCCGGCGCCATCAGCTGCGAACCGGACCTGGTGATCGCCGACGAGCCCACCACGGCCCTGGACGTGACCGTGCAGGCGGACGTGCTGGACCTGCTGCGCGAACTCCAGCAGCGCCTGAACATCGGCGTCATCCTGGTGACCCACAACTTCGGTGTGGTGGCGGACCTCTGCGACCGGGTGGCCGTCATGCAGAACGGCCGCCTCGTGGAGGAAGGACTCGTGCGCGAGATCCTCCGCAACCCGCGGGAACCCTATACACAAACGCTTCTGGCTTCCATGCTCGAAGGCAAAGAACCCATGTCCATGCTTGTTTCCCGGCAGAAGGAGCCAGCCGCATGAGCCCCGCCGACACCGCACCGCTGCTCACCGTCGACCAGCTCGTGGTCGAGTACCCCGGCAAGAAGTTCCGGGCAAATCCCTTCCGCGCCCTGACGGACATCAACATCAGCATCGGCCGGGGCGAAACCCTGGGACTGGTGGGGGAGTCCGGCTCCGGCAAGACCACCCTGGGCCGCGCCATCCTGGGCCTGGCCCCCGTAACCGCCGGCAGGATCAGCTTCGACGGCAAGGACATCAGCCACGCCAGCCGCAAGGACCGGCGCGTCCTCAGCCGGGACCTGCAGGTGGTCTTCCAGGACCCGTACACCTCCCTGAACCCGGCCCTGGAGATCGGCGACATCCTCGCCGAGCCCCTCGGCGTGCAGGGCATGGACGCCGCAGCGGCCAGGAGGCGGGTGAAGGAACTGCTGGACCAGGTGGGCCTGCCCGCCGACGCCATCAACCGCCTCCCGCGCGAGTTCAGCGGCGGGCAGCGCCAGCGCGTCGCGATCGCCCGCGCCCTGGCGCTCTCGCCGAAGCTGATCGTCTGCGACGAACCCGTCAGCGCCCTGGACCTCTCAACCCAGGCCCGGGTCCTGGACCTCTTCCTGCAAATCCAGAAGGACACCGGGGTGTCCTACCTCTTCGTCTCGCACGACCTCGACGTCGTCCGGCACATCAGCCACCGCGTCGCCGTGATGTACCACGGCGAGATCGTCGAACAAGGGCCGGCCGGCGTCGTCACCACCGACCCCGACCACCCCTATACCCAGCGGCTGCTGCTGGCGTCCCCGGTCCCCGACCCTGACCGGCAGGAACAGCGCCGGGCGGACCGGCACCGGCTGCTGGAAATCCAGCGGCAGCAGCATGAGCAGGCCGGCGCCCTGACCTAGGCAGCGCACCCACAAGACCACCACCATGCAGGAGGACAATAACAATGGCAAAAATCGGCGTACAGGCGATGATGCTCAAAGACAGCTTCGCCGGACTTGGGGCCTTTGAAACGCTCCGCAAGGTCAACGCGATCGGCTACAACGCCGTCGAGATCTCCCAGATCCCGATGACACCGGACAACGTAGCAGAGCTGAACCGCTCCCGCAGCGAGCTCGGCATGGACATAGCCGCGCTGTCCGTGGCCATGGAAACACCGAAGGGCTTCCCTGGCGATTCGCTCCAGGAAAACTTCGACAAGGTCGTTGACGATGCCAAGAGCCTGGACTCGACGCTGCTGCGGATCGGCATGCTGCCGTTCGCGGCCATGAAGTCGATCGACGCCGTCATCGACTTCGCCAAGCAGGCCAACGACTACGCCGAACGCCTGCAGGAACACGGCATCGGACTGTACTACCACAACCACCACATCGAGTTCGCGAAGTTCGACGGCAAATACATGCTGGACATCATCGCCGAGAACTCCCCGGCCATGGGCATGGAACTGGACGTGCACTGGGTGCAGCGCGGCGGCCAGGACCCGGTCCGCACCATCGAAAAGTACGCCGGCCGCACCGCCATGGTGCACCTGAAGGACTACCGGATCGGCCAGCTGCCCGAAGAATCCTTCGGGCTCCTGGAAACGGGCGATTTCCGCGGCTTCATGGACCACTTCAAGAACGTGGTCCAGTTCGCCGAAGTGGGCGAAGGCAACCTCGACTTCCCGTCCATCATCCCCGCAGCCCGGGCCGCCGGCGCCCGGTACCTGTTGGTTGAGCAGGACGAACTCTACGGCCGCACGGTCTGGGACGCCCTGCAGACCTCCTACGACAACCTCGTGGCCATGGGCCACGCCGACCTCTTCTAGACCACACCCAATGACTATGGAGAATCACCACATGAGCAACAAAGTACGCCTAGGCATCATCGGCCTCGGCCAGCAGGGCGGCATGTATGCCAAGTTCATCGCCGAGGGCGCAGTCCCGAACATGGTGATCGGGGGCATCTGCGACACGGACCCCGCCAAGAAGGAACTGGCAGCTTCCCAGTACCCGGACGCGCCGTTCTACGAGGACTACCTCGCCATGCTCGAAAGCGGCGACGTCGATGCGATCGTCACCTGCGTGCCGCACTTCCTCCACCCGGAGATGGGCATCGAAACGCTGAAGCGCGGCATCCACGCCCTCGTGGAGAAGCCGGCCGGCGTCTACACGAAGCAGGTCAAGGAGCTGAACGACTTCGCGGCCACCAGGCCCGAGCTCTCCTTTGGCATCATGTTCAACCAGCGCAACAACCCGCTGTACAAGAAGCTCAAGGAGATCGTCGACAACGGCGAGATCGGCGCCATCCGCCGCACCAACTGGATCATCACCAACTGGTGGCGTCCGCAGGGTTACTACAACTCCAGTGAATGGCGGGCCACGTGGGGCGGCGAGGGCGGCGGCGTCCTGGTCAACCAGGCACCGCACCAGCTGGACCTGTGGCAGTGGATCTGCGGCGTTCCGCAGTCCGTCTACTCCAAGGTGGCCTACGGCTTCCGCCGCGACATCGCCGTCGAAGACGAGGTCACCGCCGTCGTCGATTATGGCAACGGCGCCACCGGCGTCTTTGTCACCGCCACGCACGACATCGTGGGAACGGACCGTTTCGAAATCCTGGGCGACCAGGGCAAGATCGTCGTCGAAAACTCCAAGACCGCCACCGTGACCCGGCTGAAGAAGCCCGAGCGCGAGCTCAGCGACGGCATGGGCATGGACGACGTCCGGAAGCTCTTCATGGGCGAGCTGAACCCGGAGGAGTACTACACCACCGAGGTCATCGAGTTCGAATCGGCCTGGGGCGCACAGCACGCAGGGGTCCTGGAGAACTTCGCGGCCAACATCCTGGACGGCACGCCGCTGCTGGCGCCGGGCTCGGACGGCATCAACGGCGTCCGGCTGGCCAACGCCATCCACCTCTCCAGCTGGACGGGCCGGGAAGTGGGCCTGGACTTCGATCCCGACGAGTTCCTTAGCCAGCTGAACAAACGGATCGCGGGGGAGGGCAAGTTCCCCGAGCGCTCCTAGTCCAGCCAACTGGCAGCAGGGGCCGTTCCGGACGCACACAGAACGGCCCCTGCTGCGAGCCAGTTGGGATGTTTCCTCGTTAGGATGGGGCCGTGACTGAACCCGCGAAGCCAGACGTTGCCGCACCAGCCGGACCCGCCGCAGCGCCGGCGAGGAAGCCTGCCCGGGAAGGGAAGTCCGGCGCCACGATCTACGACATCGCCCGGGCTGCCGGGGTGAACCCGTCCACGGTGTCGCGGGCGCTCAGCAAGCCGGGCCGGGTCAGCGCCAAGACGCAAAAACTCATCGAGGACGCGGCGGCCGAGCTCAACTACCAGGTGAACCCGTTCGCGCGGGCATTGCCCACGGGACGGACCAGTACCTTCGGCCTCATCGTCGCCGACATCACCAACCCCACGTTCTTCGACATCATCCGCGGGGCAGGCGCCACCGCCACGGCCCGGGACTACACCCTGGTCCTCGCCGACTCGGCCGAGTCCGCCGTCACCGAGCTGACCACCGCCCGACGGATGATGCCCACCGTCGATGGGCTGATCCTCGCCAGCCCGCGCATGGACGACGACGACATCCGAGCGCTCGCCCGCGACAAGCCCGTGGTGGTCATCAACCGCGAGGTCGACGGCGTCCCGTGCGTGGTGCCCGACGTCAACAAAGGCATCAGCGAGGCCGTCCGCAGCCTCGCCGCGAACGGGCACAGGAAAGTCGCCTACGTGGCAGGGCCGGCACAGTCCTGGATGTCCGCCCGGCGCTGGGAGGGCGTCCGGGCGGCGTGTGAATGGTCCCGGCTCGAGGCCGTGCGGCTGGAGTCCACCAAACCCACGGTCGACGGCGGCCGGCAGGCCGCCCGTGCGGTGCGGGCCAGCGGCGCCACCGCCGTCCTGACGTACAACGATCTCCTCGCCATCGGCCTGATGCAGGAGCTGCAGGCCGCCGGCGTGGTGGTCCCGGACCAGCTCAGCATTGTCGGCTTTGACGACATCTTCGGGGCGGATTTCACCACCCCGCCGCTGACCACCGTGCGATCCCCCCTGGGCGAATGCGGTTCCGGCGCGGCCGGACTCCTGCTGGACAGCCTGGCCGGCGGGGGCGGGGCGGCGGCCGGGACGCTGAGCGTGGAAACCGAACTCGTGCTGCGCGGTTCCAGCGGGCGGCTCCTGCCGTCGGCGTAGGAGCACCGAGGCAAACGCGCCGGGTTGGCAATATTTGGCAACCGGTTGACAAAATGGTTGCCGCAGCTGGACCATTGAGCTATGTCACAGTCGATTGCAGCCTCTCCGGACCGGCTCCTGCCCGCCGACCCAGGCACGCGGAGCATTGCCCGCAGCCTGCTCGCCCAGGTACAGGACCTGCCGATCATTTCCCCGCACGGCCACGTCGATGCCGCCGTGCTCGAGCAGAACACCCCCTTCCCCGACCCGGCAGCGCTGCTGGTCAGCCCGGACCACTACGTCACCCGCCTGATCCACGCCAGCGGCGTCCCGCTGGAACACCTGCGCCCGCAGGCCGGCGCTCAGGCGCACGGGTCCGCGGCGGCGCCGGAATCCCGGGCTGTGTGGCGGGCATTCTGCGAGGCGTGGCCGCTCTTCGACGGCACCGCCTCGGGCTACTGGCTCCGCGACCAGTTTCACAGCGTTTTCGGCCTGGAGCAGGAGATCAGCGGCGCCACCGCCGACGCCTCCTACGACGCCATCTCGGCCCGGCTCCAGGAAGCGGATTTCCGACCCCGCCAGCTGTTCAAGGACTTCAACATCGAGGTGCTGGCCACCACCGACGACCCGCTGGATGACCTGGCCGCCCACAAGGCCCTGGCCGCGGACCCCACGTTCCACGGCCGCGTCCTGCCGACGTTCCGGCCCGACGCCTACCTCAACCCGGCCAACCCGGCCTGGGGCGGCAACGTCGAACGGCTCATCGCGGCAGCGGGCGACGGCGGCAGCGGCTTTGCCGGCTACCTCACTGCGCTCGAGAACCGGCGTCGCTACTTTGTGGACCACGGCGCTGTGTCGGCCGACCACGGCGTCCGCACCCCGCGCACCCTGAAGCTGGACGCCGCTGATGCGGAGCGGCTCTTCGAGCGGGCCCGCGCCGGTGAGGCCACCGCCGCCGAGCGCGAAGACTTCGAAGCCCACATGATGTACCAGATGGCGCGGATGTCGGTCGAGGACGGCCTGGTCATGACCATCCACCCGGGCTCGTTCCGCAACCACCACACGGACACGTTCAACAAGTACGGTGCGGACACCGGGCACGACATCCCCTTCGCGATCGACTACACCGCGTCCATCCGGCCCGTGCTGCAGGACTTCGGCAACAACCAGGACTTCCACCTGGTGCTCTTCACCATGGACGAAACCGTCTATTCGCGCGAGCTCGCGCCCCTGGCCGGTTTCTACCCGTCGGTCTACCTCGGCGCCCCGTGGTGGTTCCTGGACGCGCCCGACGCCATGCTGCGCTTCCGCTCCGCGGTGACCGAGACGGCCGGATTCTCCCGGTCCTCGGGTTTCATCGACGACACCCGCGCCTTCTGCTCCATTCCGGCCCGGCATGACGCCTCCCGCCGGATCGAGGCCTCGTTCCTGGCCCGCCTCGTGGCCGAGCACCGGATCAGCGAGGACCGGGCCCGCGACATCATCGTCGACCTCGTCGACGGCTCCCCGAGAAGGGTCTTCAAGCTATGACCATCACAGAAAACGCCGGGACCCCCGGACCGGCTGCCGCGGCGGAACTGCCGCGGCTGAACCGCGGCCTCCGTCCCGCGGCCGCGGCCCCGGTGCGGATCGTCCACCTGGGCCTGGGTGCCTTCCACCGCTCGCACCAGGCGTGGTACACCCACCATGCCGGCGACGCCGCGGAGTGGGGGATCGCCGCGTTCACTGGCCGGCGCCCCGACGCGGCGCTGGCGCTGGCCGAACAGGACGGCCTCTTCACGCTGGTGGAACGCGGCGACGCCGGCGACGCCTTCGAAGTGATCGGCAGCATCGTCGACGCCGTGGACGGGGCCGACGTCGCGCGGCTCGCCGCGCTGGTCTCCGCTGCCGGGACCGCCGTCATCACGCTGACCATCACCGAGGCCGCCTACCGGCTCGGCGCCGACGGCCGGCTGGACCGCGGGGCTCCCGACGTGGTCGCGGACCTTGACGTGCTGGCGTCCGGCGAGGGTTTCCCGGCGACGCCGCTGGGCCGGCTGGTCTTTGCCCTCGCCGCCCGCCGGGCCGCCGGGGCCGGTCCCCTCGCGGTTGTCTGCTGCGACAACCTCGCCGACAACGGCACAGTGGCCCGCAACGCCGTCGTCGGCCTGGCCGGCTACTGGGACTCCGGGCTGGCCGGCTGGATCGAAGCGAACATCAGCTTCGTCAGCACGTCCGTGGACCGGATCACTCCGCGGACCACGGACGCCGACCTCGCCGCCGTCGAGGCCGCCTGCGGTTACCGCGACACCTCGCCGGTGGTGGCCGAGCCGTTCCGCAACTGGGTCCTCAGCGGCGCCTTCCCGGCCGGCCGGCCCCGCTGGGAGGACGCCGGAGCGGTGTTCGTCGATGACATCGGGCCGTACGAAAACCGCAAACTGTGGCTCCTGAACGGGGCGCACTCGCTCCTGGCCTACGCCGGGCAGCTGCGCGGCCACTCCACTGTGGCCGAGGCCCTGCAGGACGAGCCCTGCCGGCAGGCCGTCGAGGCGTTCTGGGACGAGGCGGAAAGCAACCTGCATGGCCCGGCCGGAGATGCAGCCGAGCTGCGGATCCCGGCGTACCGTGCCGCGCTGCTGGAGCGTTTTGGCAACGGCAGGATCGCTCACCACCTCGCCCAGATCGCCATGGACGGGAGCACCAAGCTGCGCATGCGCGCCGTTCCGGTGCTGCTGGCCGAACGCGCGCAGGGCAGGTCCGGCGCCGCGGCGGCCCTCATGATCGCCGCGTGGATGGACTTCACGGCCACCGCTGAGAGTCTCCAGGACCCGCTTGCGGCGGACGTGGCGGCAGCCAACACGCTGGCCGGTGCGGAGCGCATCCGTGCCCTGCTCAGCCTGCTGTCCCCGGACCTGCTGGATCCGGCGGCACCCTCCGGCGGCCCCGTCGTCGAACTCATCGAAAACCTCAGTGGAACCTTCTCCGGGCCGGCTGTCCCGGAGTAAGCGGACCTTCTGCAGGCATAACTGCCCGGCACCGGCAACCGCCGGTGCCGGGCAGTTTCGTGTCGCGGCGATCCAGCGGCGCATTGTGCCGCGGGCCGTCTCCGTTCTGCCAGAACGAAATTTATGGCAACCGCTTGCCAAATGATTGCCAAGTGACTAGGATTACATGCAGACACAGGGGCCACCAGGTGGCAACCGGCACCGCCGGCCGCGCCGGAAGGCCCGCCCCGCAACGACGCGTAAGGAGTTCCCGCGATGCTAAAGCCCCAGGCCAGCGAAACCCGCGAGCTCGTCAACCTCGACGGCCTGTACCGCTTCAAGGTGGACTTTGACCGCTCCGGCCACCGGGACGAATGGTTCAAGGCGCCACTGGCAACCGCACTGGAAATGGGCGTCCCTGCCAGCTACAACGACGTCTTCCCGGACAAGGCCATCAGGGACCACGTTGGTTACGTCTGGTACCAGCGGAACGTGCGCGTGCCCCGCGGCTGGGCGGGGGAGCGCATCCACATCCGGCTCGACTCGGCCACCCATGAGGGCATGGTGTGGGTCGACGACACCCTGGTGGCCCGGCATGCGGGCGGCTACATGCCGTTCAGCGCGGACATTACCGACCACGTGACGCCGGGGCAGGAATTCCGCCTCACCATCTCCGTCAACAACGAGCTCACGCAGGGCACGATCCCGCCGGGCACCATCACCGTCACCGGGGACGGCCGCCGCCAGCAGAGCTACCTCCACGACTTCTACAACTACGCCGGCCTGCACCGCAGCGTCTGGCTGTTCAGCACCCCCGCCGTGAGAGTCGATGACATCACCGTCGTCACCGGCTTCGACGGATCCACCGGCAGCGTCGACTACACGATCGCCACCGCCGGCGGGACCGGCAGCGAGACCGTCACCGTGATCCTCCGCGACGCCGACGGCGCCGAGGCGGCCCGCGCCGACGCCGCCGGCGGCACCCTGGCGATTGCCGACGTCGTGCTCTGGAAGCCCGGCGCCGCGTACCTGTACAGCCTCACGGCTGAAATCCGCGACGGCGGCCGGCTGCTGGACAGCTACACGCTCCCGGTCGGTGTCCGCACCGTGGAAGTGCGCGGCAAGGAATTCCTCATCAACGGCGAACCGTTCTACTTCACCGGCTTCGGGATGCACGAGGACCACGTGGGGATCGGCAAGGGCCACAGCGACGCCCAGATGGTCAACGATTTCCAGCTTCTGGACTGGGTGGGCGCCAATTCGTTCCGGACCTCGCACTACCCCTACGCCGAGGAAGTCATGGAGTTCGCCGACCGGCACGGGATCGTGGTGATCGACGAAACCGCCGCCGTCGGCCTGCACCTGGGCTTCGGCGCTGTTTTCGGCGGCATCGCGAAGAAGACCTATGTCGAGGGCGGGGTGGACGCCAACACCGCCGCCAGCCACCGGCAGGCCATCGCCGAGCTCGTCGCCCGCGACAAGAACCACCCCTCCGTGGTGATCTGGTCGATCGCCAACGAGCCCAACGGCTCCGAAGAGGGCGCCCGCGAGTACTTCGCACCCCTCGCGGAACTGACCCGCCAGCTGGACCCCACCCGCCCGGTCGGCTACGTCAACGTCATGTTCGACACCCCGGACAAGGAACTGCTCGGGGACCTGTTCGACGTCATCATGCTCAACCGCTACTACGGCTGGTACCTCAACAACGGCGACCTCGAAACAGCGGAGCAGGTCCTGGAGAAGGAACTGCGGGGGTGGGAAGCCAAATACGGCAAGCCCATGATCATGACCGAGTACGGACCCGACACCATGCCCGGCTTCCACTCCATCTACGAACAGCCCTGGAGCGAGGAATACCAGGCCGCCTTCCTGGCCATGTACCACCGCGTCTTTGACCGCGTGGACGCCATGGTCGGCGAGCAGGTCTGGAACTTCGCCGACTTCCAGACTTCCAACGGCATCATGCGCGTGGACGGCAACAAGAAGGGCGTCTTCACCCGGGACAGGCGGCCCAAGCCCGCCGCCTACGCCCTGCGCCAGCGGTGGACGGCACTGGCCGGCACCAAAACCATCACTACCGGGGCCTAGGCCCCACCACAAATTTTTCGCCGGACCCCGACCCTCGTCTGCGTCCGGCAACGGGTAAAGGAGCCCAATCATGAAAAAGCTGAGCAAGCTCAGCATCGTCGGCTACGGCGCCGGCGATGCTGCCAACAACCTCGCATTCACCACCGCCACCATGTTCCTGCTGGTGTACTACACAGACGTGGCCGGCATCTCCGCCGCGGCCGCCGGCACCCTGCTGCTCGTGGTTCGGGTCTTCGACGCCTTCGCCGACGTCTTCGCCGGCCGCGTGGTGGACCGGACCTACAGCAAGCGGTTCGGCAAGTTCCGCCCGTTCATCATGTTCGGCTCCATCCCGCTGCTGCTGCTGAGCGTGGCCACCTTCTCCATCCCCGCCCTGGGCGAATCCGGCACCCTGATCTACGCCTACGTCACGTACGCCGCCCTGGGCCTGGCCTACAGCCTGGTCAACATCCCCTACGGTTCACTGGCCGGCGCCATGACCCAGGACCCGGCCGAACGCGCCAAGCTGGGCTCCGCCCGGATGATCGGCGCCCTGCTGGTCGGCTCTGCCCTGGGCATCTTCGTGGCACCCCTGATCAAGCCCGGCGCGAACCTGCAGGCCACGTTCACCACCATCACCATCGCGTTCGTCGTGATCGGCGCGGCCCTGTACCTCTTCACCGTGTTGACGGCGAAGGAACGCGTCCACCGGGCTGTCCCGAACGTGACGTTCAAGCAGAGCATGGACACCCTCAAAGGCAACCGGCCGCTGCTGATGCTGTGCCTGAGCTCCTTCTTCTTCCTCACCGGCTACCTGGCCCTGACCTCGGTGCAGCTGTACTACCTCCGCGATGTCCTGGGACGGCTGGACCTGTACCCCGTGCTGTCCATCACCCAGCTCGTCCTCACTTTCGTGCTGGCCGGGTTCATGCCCCGGCTGGTCCGGACCGCCGGCAAGAAGCGCGTCTACATCGCCGCGTCGCTGATTTCCGCAGTTGGCGGCGCCATTGTGTTCTTCACCCCGGCCAGCCAGGTCTGGGTCGGATTCTCCGGCCTGCTCATCAGCCTCGTGGGTGTCCTCGCCGTCAGCATCGTGGTGTGGGCGCTCGAGGCCGACACCGTCGAGTACGGCGAATGGAAGACCGGGGTCCGGACCGAGGGCATCACCTACGCGCTGTTCTCCTTCACCCGCAAGACCGGCCAGGCCGTCGGCGGAGCCCTGGCGGCCTACGCCCTGGCCCTGGGCGGTTACAAGTCCGGCGCCGCCCAGACGCCGGAGGCCGTCTTCGGCATCCAGGTGGCCGCCGGCGCACTGCCGGCCGTCATGACCATCCTGGCCGTACTCGTCATGGCCAAGTACACGCTCACTGACGCCATGCACGCCCGGATCCTCAGCGAGATCCGCGCCCGCCGCACCGCTGGCGGCAGCGGAACGTCCGACGGCGACAGTGCGGCTGCCGCGGCCACCCCGGACACCGCACCCGCTACTGCCGCCCCTGTTTCCGCCGCCCCTGTTTCCGCTGACGCTGTACCCGCCGCGCCGCTGGCGTCCGGCAACTAAGCCACCCCCACCACCCCAGATAAGGACCTGTTGTGAAAATCATTGCCGCTGACGTCTTCGTGACCAGCCCTTCCCGGAACTTCGTGACCTTGCGGATCACCACCGAGGACGGCGTGACCGGGATCGGTGACGCGACCCTGAACGGCCGTGAGCTTGCCGTGGCCGCGTACCTGAAGGAGCACGTCGCGCAGCTGCTGATCGGCAAGGACCCGCACCGGATCGAGGACACCTGGCAGTTCCTGTACCGGTCCTCGTACTGGCGCCGCGGGCCGGTCACGATGGCCGCGATCGCCGCCGTCGACATGGCCCTGTGGGACATCAAGGGCAAGCTGGCCGGCATGCCGGTCTACCAGTTGCTGGGCGGGGCTTCCCGGAACGGGCTGCGCGCCTACGGCCACGCCTCCGGCGCGGACATCCCGTCCCTGTTCGACTCGGTCCGCGAGCACCTGGAACTCGGGTACAAGTCGATCCGGATTCAGACCGCCATCCCGGGCATCAAGGCCGTGTACGGCGTCGCCGCCCAGGCCCAGGCCTCGGGCGAGCGGTACGACTACGAGCCCGCCGGGCGCGGGGCGTTCCCGCAGGAAGAGGACTGGGACACCCGGGCCTACCTGCGCCACCTGCCCACAGTGTTCGAGGCCGTGCGCAACGAGTTCGGCCCGGAACTGCCGCTGCTGCACGACGGGCACCACCGGATGACCCCGATCCAGGCCGCGAAGCTGGGCAAGGCGCTGGAACCGTACGACCTCTTCTGGCTCGAGGACTGCACCCCGGCCGAAAACCAGGAGGCCCTGCGCCTGGTCCGCCAGCACACCACCACCCCGCTGGCCATCGGCGAAATCTTCAATACGGTCTACGACTACCAGACCATCATCAAGGAACAGCTGATCGACTACGTCCGGGCCGCCTCCACCCACTTCGGCGGCATCTCGCCGCTGAAGAAGGTCATGGACTTTGCCGCGCAGTACCAGATCAAGTCCGGCTTCCACGGCCCCACCGACATCTCGCCGGTCGGGTTCGCCGCGCAGCTGCACGTGGGCCTGGCAATCCACAACTACGGCATCCAGGAATACATGCAGCACTCGGACAAGACCAACGAGGTCTTTGAACAGTCCATGACCTTCGTGGACGGCTACCTGCACCCCGGCGACAAGCCCGGCATCGGCGTCGAATTCAACGAGGAAGCCGCCGCGGCCTACCCCTACCAGCAGGCCTACCTGCCGTACAACCGCCTCGTCGACGGCACCGTCCATGACTGGTGAGCCGGCCATGACTGATGACCTGCAGGCCGCCGGTCCCGCCCACGTGGTGGTGATGGGCGTGACCAGCTGCGGCAAGAGCACCGTGGGCGCGGCCATTGCCGAACGCCTCGGCGCGGATTTCCTCGACGGCGATTCGCTGCACCCGCAGTCGAACATCGACAAGATGTCCTCCGGCACTCCGCTGGACGACGACGACCGGGCACCGTGGCTGGCCGAAATCGGCAGGCGCTTCGCGGCGTCGGACGCCGGCCTGGTTATCGCGTGCAGCGCGCTCAAACGCGCCTACCGTGACATCATCCGCAGCGGTGACCCGTCCGTGGTGTTCGTGCACCTGCACGGGACCCGGGAACTGCTCAGCAGCCGCATGGCCGCCCGCCCCGGGCACTTCATGCCGCTCTCGCTGCTGGACTCGCAGCTGGGCACCCTCGAAGAACTCGAAGCCGACGAAAAGAGTGTTGTCGTGGACATCGCCCTGCCTGTGGAGCAGATCGCTGATGAAGCGGTGGCTGCCCTGCCCGCGCTGCACGGCGATGCCGCCCGGTTCGCCGTGGACCTCCAGGCCGCGCCGTTCAACCTCGACGACGACGCCATCGCCTGGGTGGAGTCCACCATCGGCGCGATGTCGCTCGAGGAGAAAATCGGCCAGCTGTTCATCAACCACAACAACGACTACTCCCCGGAGTACCTCGACGGCGTGCTGGAGAACTACCACGTGGGCGGCATGCGCTACCGGCCCGGACCGTCGGCCGAGGTGCAGGCGCACATCCGCTATGCCCAGTCCAAGACCTGGGTGCCGCTGCTGATCGCCTCGAATCCCGAAATGGGCGGCGCCGGGAGCTGCGACGACGGGACGTTCGTCTCCACCCACCTGCAGGCAGGCTCGCATCCGGACAAGGGCATCGCCCGCCGGATGGGGCAAGTGGCCGGGGTGGAGACCGCGGCGCTGGGCTGCAACTGGGCGTTCGCGCCGATCGTGGACATCCACTACAACTGGCGCAACACCGTCATCTCCACCCGGTCGTTCGGGAACACCCCGGAGATCGTCGTGGAACGGGCCAAGGAGTACTTCGACGGCATCAGCGAGTCGCCCACGGTGTGCGCCATGAAGCACTTCCCGGGCGACGGCGTGGACGAACGCGACCAGCACGTGGTCACGTCCTACAACACGTTCGGCTACGGGCAGTGGAACGAAACCTACGGGCACGTGTACCGGGAAATGATCGGCCACGGCGTGCAGTCCATCATGGCCGGCCACATCGGCGCGCCGGACCTTTCACGGCATTTCCGTCCCGGACTGGCGGATCAGGACATCCTGCCCGCCACCCTGGCGCCGGAACTCCTGCAGGACCTGCTCCGCGGCGAGCTCGGCTTCAACGGCCTGGTCCTGACCGATGCGTCCCAGATGATCGGACTGACCCAGGCCATGAAGCGCAGCGACCTGGTCCCGGCCACCATCGCGGCCGGGTGCGACATGTTCCTGTTCTTCCGGAACCCGGCCGAGGACTTCGGCTACATGCTGGAAGGCTACAAGTCCGGTGTCATCACCGAGGAACGGCTGCAGGACGCCCTGCGCCGGATCCTGGGCCTGAAGGCCTCGCTCGGGCTGCACCGGACGCCGCGGGAATCCCTCGTCCCGCCGGTCGAGGCCCTGGAACTGATCGGCAGCGAGGCCCACCGTGCCGTGGCGGCGGAGATTGCGGACAAGACCGTCACCCTGGTCAAGGACACCGCCGGGAACCTGCCCGTCACGCCGGAAACGCACAAACGGATCCGCCTCTACGGCATTTCCGGCGGCGCGGACTTCACCCGGGCGGACCCGCTGGCCTACCTGGATGTTGTCCGGGACGAGCTCGAAAAGGCCGGGTTCGAAGTCCACGTCTTCAGGACGGCCGATCAGCGCCAGGCCGCCGGCGAGGACGGGGTGAACTTCATGTCCGTCATCGCCGAGGAAGCCACGGCGGACTACGCGCAGAAGTACGACGCCGCGTTTGTGTTCGCCAATGTGAAGGGCTTCGCCCAGGAAGCGGCGATCCGGATCAAGTGGTCCACCCCGATGGCGGCGGAGATCCCCTGGTACGCCACCGAGGTCCCCACGGTCTTCGTCTCGCTCAACCAGCCCAACCACCTTATCGACGTGCCCGTGGTGAAAACCGCCATCCACGCCCACGCGGGGTCGCGCGAGGCCATCCGGGCCACCATCGACAAGATCCAGGGCAAGTCGGAGTTCCAGGGCACGTTCAACGAGAACGTCTTCTGCGACTCCTTCGACACCCGGCTCTGAGCCGGGCGGCGCTGCGGTTCCGGCCGGGCGCTGCGCAAAATACCCTGCGCTACGCGGATTTCGCTGCGCAGGGTATTTTGCGCAGCGCCGTTGAGGAACCGCCGCGAATACCCCTCCCGCGGCATCCCGCACAGGCGTACCGTGGGGGCCATGGAGAAGACGGGATGCGCGGTGGTGGGCGGGGGTCCTGCCGGGATGATGCTGGGACTGCTCCTGGCCCGGGCCGGGGTGCGGGTCACGGTGCTGGAGAAACACGCGGACTTCCTGCGCGACTTTCGCGGCGACACAGTGCACCCTTCCACGATCCGGCTGATTGACGAACTCGGCCTCGGCCAGGAATTCCGCCGGCTGCCGCAGAGCCGCCTGAAAAACGTGGTCTTCCCGGTCCCCGGCGGACCGCCCGTGACCATGGGCGACTTCGACGCCCTGCCACCGCCCTACAACTACGTCGCCATGATGCCGCAGTGGGATTTCCTGAACTTCCTCGCCGCCGCCGCGGCCGAGGAACCGAGCTTCACCCTGCTTATGAGCCACACCGCCACCGGGCTGGTCCGCAACGGAGGCCGTGTCCGGGGAGTCCGCTTCCGGGCCCCCGACGGCACGCAGGACGAGCTCCTCGCCGACCTGGTCGTGGCCACCGACGGCCGGCATTCCGTGCTGCGCACCGCGGCCGCGCTGGCGCCGAAGGAGTTCCCGGTCCCGTTCGATACCTGGTGGTTCCGGCTGCCCAGGCACCCCTCCGAATCCGGCGAGGTCGCCGGGCTGGTGCCGGCGTTCGGGCCCGGGGAGGCCCTGATTGCCCTGTTCCGCACCGACTACTACCAGATGGGCTACCTCGCGCCGAAAGGTACCGATGCCCGGATCCGTGCGGAAGGCGTTGAAGGATTCCGACGGCGGATCGCAGCGCTCCGCCCGGACCTTGCCGACCGCGTGGACGCCATCGGCTCACTCGAGGACCTGCACTGGCTGGATGTGCGGCTGGACCGGCTGCACCCGTGGCACATCAACGGGCTGCTGTGCATCGGGGACGCCGCGCATGCCATGTCCCCGGCCGGCGGCGTGGGCATCAACCTGGCCATCCAGGACGCGGCGGCCACGGCGGCACTCCTCGCCCCCGCACTGCTCCGCGGCCGGGTGACCACGGCAGATCTGAAGAAGGTGGAACGCCGACGGCGGCTGCCCACCGTGATCGTGCAGAGCGTCCAGCGGATCATGCAGCGCGCCGTCTTCGGCCCGATCATGGCGGGCAGGCGGACCAAGGTTCCGGCCGCGGTCCTCTTCGTGGCCCGGCGCGTCCCGGCGGTCCGCACCATCATTCCGCGCTTCATCGCCTTTGGACCCCGCCCGGAGCACGCCCCGGACTTCGCCCGGCGCGCCGAACCGCGGACCTTCCCATCCGCTGCTCCGTAGCCGCCCTTTTGAGGCCCCAAAAGGGCGGCTACGGAGCAATCGACGGGGGTTAGCCGTGGGCCGTGAGGTAGCCGATCAGTCCTTTGACGGTCGCGACCGCAGGGTAATCGCGTTCGGGGATGTCCACGCCGGTGGCTTTGTCGATGGTTTCCACGAGCCGCAGGAAATCCAGCGAATCCAGTTCCAGGTCCTGGCGCAGCCTGGCGGCCTCGTCGACGTCGTCGAGGTCGACGTCGGGGGCCACCGCGCCGATCGCGGCGTGCACCGCCGCCCGGGCGTCCTGTTCGTTCATGGTTCCTCCGGTTTCCTGGCGTCGGGTGTCACAGCTGTTCCGGTTCCTGCAGCAGTTCGTTGATCCGGGCGAGGTAGCGGGCGCCGCGGAGCCCGTCGCTGACCCGGTGGTCCGCCGAGAGGGTGGCTACGGCGGCGTGCCGGACGCCGAGGAGGCCGTCCCGCGCCCAGGGCTGTTCCGTCACCCGGCCGAAACCGACCATGGCGACCTGCGGCGGGTAGATCACGCCGTAGACGCTGTCCACGCCGAGGTCGCCGAGGTTGGTCACCGTGAGGGTCGGATCCGCCATTTCCGCGCGCTGCAGGCGTCCGGCACGGGCCCGGCTGACAAGATCGCGCAATTGCTCCATCAGCTCATCCAGCGGCAGGGTGTCGGCGTCGTGGATGGCGGGGGCCACCAGGCCGCCCTGGCGCAGGGCCACCGCGACGCCCAGGTGCACCGCCGGGCTGGGCCGGAACCCGCCGTCCCCATAGAAGCCGTTGACCTCGGGGACGTCCCTGGCCGCGAGCGCCGCGGCCTTGAGCAGGAGTGCCGAGGGGACCAACCGGCCGGCGACCGGGCGGTGAGCGTTGACGGACTGCATCCAGGCGACGGCGGCGGCCAGATCCAGGGTGGTGCTCAGATAATAGTGCGGGATGGTCTGCTTCGAGCGCGCCATCAGGGCACCGATGGCGCGGCGCAGGCTGGCCACGCGCTCGCGGACCTCCGACGGCGGCCTGCCCTGGGCCCGCGCTTCCGCCACCGCGGGCGGCTTCGCTTCCGGCACCGCCGCTCCTGTCACCGCGGGCGGCTCCCCTTCCGCCGCTTCAGGGCCGGCTTCGGGGAGGCCGGCTTCGGGCGGGCCCGGGGCGGCGGCCGCAGCGTCCTGCACGTCGGCCACCGTCACGGCCCCGTCCGGTCCCGTGCCGGTCACGGCGGAAAGCTCCACCCCGAGCTCGGCCGCGAGGCGCCGGGCCCGCGGGGCGGACCGCACCCTGCCCGCACTGCCGGGGCGGGCGGCGACCGCGTGCTCCACGTCCGCCCGGGTGACGGCACCGCCCTTGCCCGTGCCGTGGATCCGGCCGGGGTCCACGCCCAGCCGGTGCGCCAGATGCCGGACCGGCGGCGCGATCGGAGGACCCGGCGTCGCCCCTGGCACTTCCGGGACCCGCGGCGGGACCGCACGGGCTTTCGACGGGACCCGCGGCGGGGGCTTTACGCGGGGCGGCGGTCCCGGTTCCGGTGCCCCCAGGTCCGCAGGGGTCTGAGTGATCCTGGCCAGCGGCGTTCCCACGGGAACGGTTTCGCCGATGCCGACCAGCAGGTCCGCCACGACGCCTTCCTGGAAGGACTCCACGTCCATGACCGTCTTGTCCGTGTCCACGACCGCCACGAGGTCGCCGCGGCGGACGTAGTCGCCGGGCTTGACGAGCCACTCGACGAGCTTGCCGTGCTCCATGTCGGCCCCCAGCGAGGGCATCAGGAAGTCACCCACCGGCGGCCGCCGTCGCCTTGGCCGCGGCCACGATCCGCGCCGCGGACGGCAGGGCGGCCAGCTCGAGGTGCTTGGCATAGGGGATGGGCACCTCCGCGCTGCAGACCCGGGCCACCGGCGCGTCGAGGTCGAAGAACGCCTGTTCGGTGATCCGCGCGCTCACCTCGGCAGACAGGCTGCCGCTGCGCCAGCCCTCGTCAACCACCACCGCGCGGTGCGTCCGGGTCACGGAGGCGATGATGGCGGCGTCGTCAAGCGGCCGGAGCGTGCGCAGGTCCAGCACTTCGGCGTCGATCCCCTCCGACGCGAGCTGCTCCGCGGCGTCGAACACGGCGGGGAGCGTCCCGCCGTAAGTGATGAGTGAAATGTCCGTACCCGGGCGCCGGATGGCGGCGCTGCCGATGTCCACTGGCCCGGCGTCGTCGGCGAGTTCCCCGGGGACGTTGTACAGCGAGCCGTGCTCGAAAATCAGCACCGGATCCGGGTCTTCCAGCGCCGTCCACAGCATGCCGCGGGCGTCTTCGAGGGTGGCCGGGGCGAGGATCCGCAGGCCCGGGATGTGCGCGTACCAGCCTTCGAGGCTGTGCGAGTGCTGGGCGCCGAGCTGGCGGCCGGCGCCGGTGGTCATCCGGATCACGAGCGGGACGTGGAGCTGCCCGCCGGACATGTGCAGCAGCGTGGCGGCGTTGTTCACGATCTGGTCGAGGGCCAGGAGGCTGAAGTTGACGGTCATGATTTCCACGATCGGGCGCATGCCGCCCAGTGCCGCCCCGATCCCGGCGCCGACAAATCCGGACTCCGACAGCGGGGTGTCACGGATCCGTTCCGGCCCGAATTCCTCCAGCAGGCCCAGGCTGACCGCGAATGATCCGCCGTAGGCGCCTACATCCTCGCCCATCAGGAACACGCGGTCGTCGCGGATCAGGGCGTCGCGGATGCCCGCCCGGAGCGCTTCACGGTAGCTGGATTTCATGGCGCGCCGGTGCCCTTCCCGGCGCCGGGCTCGCTGTAGACGAAACGGGTCAGTTCCTCCACCGGCTCCAGGGTCCCGGCCTCGGCGAAGTCGACGGCGGCCGCGATCTCCGCCTGCGCGTCCGCCTGCAGCTGCTCCCACTCCGCGGCGGAAAGCCGGCCCGCAGTCTCCAGGGCGGTCCGCAGCAGCGTGATCGGGTCCCGCTCCATCCACCGGGCCACCTCGTCCTTGCTCCGGTAGCGTTCGGGGTCGAACATGGAGTGCGCCCGGAAACGGTAGGTCCGCAGCTCCAGGAAATGCGGGCCGCCGCCGGCGCGCACGGCATCCACGGCGCGGCGTGCGCCCTCCTCGACGGCCAGGACGTCCATGCCGTCCACCGCCCAGGCGGGGATCTCGTAGGCGGCGGCCTTCAGGGCGATGTCCGTCTGCGATTCGGAACGGGCCAGCGCGGTTCCCATGGCGTAGAGGTTGTTCTCGCAGCAGAACAGCACGGGCAGCTGCCAGAGCGCCGCGAGGTTCAGGCTCTCGTGGAATTCGCCTTCGGCCACCGCACCTTCGCCGAAGAAGCACGCCGTGACGTTTGCCCGTCCCGCCATCTTGTCGGCGAGCGCCAGTCCGACGGCGAGTGGCAGGCCCCCGGCGACGATCGCGTTGCCGCCGAAGAAGCGGGTGGCGGCGTCGAAGAGGTGCATCGACCCGCCGCGACCCCGGCAGCACCCTTCCACGTTGCCGTACATCTCGGCCAGAATCGCCCCGGCCGGGACGCCCCGCAGCAGCGCGTGGCCGTGCTCCCGGTAGGTTGCGACGACGGCGTCCTCCGGTCCCAGGGCGGACAGGACGCCGGCGGCCACGGCTTCCTCCCCGATGTAGACGTGCAGGAAGCCCCGGATTTTGGCGGCGCTGTAGAGCTCGACGCATTTCTCCTCCAGCTGGCGGATGCGCAGCATCTGCAGCAGCAAGTCCCGGCCGTGGGCCGCGTCCACCGGGCCTCCCCGCGGGCCGGCGGTGCCGGTCATGCCGGCGCTCCGGAGGCCGGGGGAGCGGGCGGCGGGGGCGTCTCGATCGTGGAGGTGTCGCCCTCGGGCAGGCCGAGCTCGCGGGCCTTGAGCAGGCGCCGGAGGATCTTCCCGCTTCGGGTCTTGGGCAGTGCGGCCGTGAAGTCGAGCAGCCGCGGCGCGACGGCCGGACCCAGGCGCTTGCGGGCGAAACCGATGATGTCCAGCGCCAGCTCGCCGGACGGTTCCCAACCGGTCCGAAGCTCCACGAAGGCCTTGACCACCTCGCCGGCCACCGGGTCCGGGACGCCGATCACGCCGGCCTCGGCCACGGCCGGGTGCTCCATGAGGGAACTCTCCACCTCGAACGGCCCGATCAGGTGTCCCGAGGACTTGATGACGTCGTCGCCCCGGCCGACAAACCAGTAGTAGCCGTCGGCGTCGCGTTTAGCGAGGTCTCCGGTGAGGTACCAGCCGCCGGCGAAGCAGCGGCGGTAGCGCTCCTCCTCGTGCAGGTAGCCGCGGAACATGGACGGCCAGCCGGGGCGGAGGGCCAGTTCCCCCATGGTGTCCGGCTCGGTGACCAGTTCCGCTTCGCCGTCGCGGATCACGGGCCTGCCGTCCTGGTCCCGTAGCACCAGGGCCGCCTCGACGCCGGGGAGCGGCCGGCCCATGGACCCGGGCCGGATCTCGGTGGCGGCGTAGTTGGAGATCATGATGCCGCCCGTCTCGGTCTGCCACCAGTTGTCATGCACCGGCTGGCCGAAGGCCTCCTGCCCCCACACCACCACCTCCGGGTTCAGCGGCTCGCCCACGCTGGCCACGAAGCGCAGGGCGGAGAGATCGTGTCCGGCGGCCCGCCCGGCCCCGGCCTTCATGAGCATGCGCAACGCCGTCGGGGCGGTGTACCAGACTGTGACCCCCTGCTCGGCGAGGATCCGGTACCACCGGTCCGCGTCCATTTCCTCCTCGTCGACGACGGCCGTGACTCCGTGACTCAGTGGCGCGATCACCCCGTACGAGGTGCCGGTGACCCAGCCGGGGTCCGCCGTGCACCAGTAGACGTCGCCGGGGTGCAGGTCCAGGGCGAAGGTGCCGGTCGCATGGTGGGCGGTCACGGCGTCGTGCACGTGAATGGCGCCCTTCGGGGTGCCGGTGGTGCCGGATGTGAAGTGCAGCAGGGCCATGTCCTCGGGGCCGGTGGCCGCGATCTCCGCCTCCGGCGGCGCTTCCCGCATCAGGGCGGCCAGGTCCAGGGTGCCGGGCTCGGGCTCGCCATCGGCGTCGATCAGCAGGACGTGGCGCAGCTCCGGGAGCTCCCCGCGGAGCCGGGCGATCTTCCGGCGGTACAGCATCCGTGTGGTGACGAGCACACGGCCCGAGCCCAGAGCGAGGCGCTGCCGCACGGGTTCCGGGCCGAACGCGGAAAACAGGGGACAGAACACGCTCGCGTTCTTGAAGGTGCCGAGCACCGCGGTGTACAGGGCGGGGCCGCGGCCGGCGAGGGAGAACACCCGCTCCCCGCGGCCGACGCCGAGGCTGCGCAGGACCCCGGCGAACCGGTTGGTCTGTTCGGCCAGGTCGGCGTAAGTCAGCGACCGGGTGCTGCCGTCGGCCCGCACGAACCGCAGCGCCTCGCGGCTCCCGCCGTCGCCGGCCGCATGCCGGTCCACCGCCTCGTACGCAATGTTCAGGCCACGCCCGCCGGGGAGCCCGGACAAGGCCCGCCGGGCCTCATCCCAGGTGAAGGCCGCGCACGCCGCGTCATAATCCACCAGGTTGGGCCGGACCCGGAAACTGCCGGCGTCTTTGGTAATCGCAGGCCAGCGCAGGGATGGTTCGATTCCTGCCGTCATGGTTCCATCGGACTCCCGTGCGCGGGTGCCGCCAAGAGTAAAAGGTCCCGGGACGGTCCGCGGCGGACCAGACACTAAACTGGGACCCATGACTGCCACCCGTGACTTCGCCGCCGACGCTGCCGCTGCCCGTGCCCGCCTCCTGGAACTAATCAAGGAACTGGCCGTCGTCCGCGGCAAGGTCATCCTCTCGTCCGGCGCCGAGGCCGACTACTACATCGACCTGCGCCGCATCACCCTGCACCACGAGGCATCCAAACTGGTGGGCCAGGTCATGCTCTCCCTGATGGACGACGCCGGGATCGACTTCGAGTGCGCCGGCGGCCTCACCATGGGGGCGGACCCCGTGGGCACCGCCGTCATGCACGCCGCGGTCGACGCCGGCCGGCCGGTGGACGCGTTCGTGGTCCGCAAGGCGCAGAAGTCCTACGGCATGGGCCGGCAGGTCGAAGGCCCCTCCGTGGAAGGCCGCAAAGTCCTGGTCCTGGAAGACACCTCCACCACCGGCGGCTCCGCGCTGACCGCCGTCGAAGGCATCCGCAAGGCCGGCGGCAACGTGGTGGCCGTCGCCGTGATCGTGGACCGCGACACCGGAGCCAAGGAAAAGATCGAGGCCGAAGCCGGGGTGCCCTACCTCTTCGCGTTCGGCAAGGACGAGCTCGGCCTGGCCTAGTTTCTCCCTCGGCTGACGCGGTGGACGGCGCATAGGGGGTGACTTATCATCGACTTGAATACCCCCGTCCGTACCCGCTCCTGGAGAACGCGCCATGCTCCCGATCCCTGAAAGCCAGAGCGCTGACCCGCTCAGCAGTGTCGACCAGATCCAAAACCTGATCCTCGACAGCGCGGACTTCGAAGAATTCCTCAACGAACTCGCACGGTTTTCCGCACACCAGGTGGCGGGCTCCGGTGACGATGCCCTGTGCGGCATCACGCTGCTCCGGGACCGCAAGGCCGCCACGATCGGGTGGAGCAGCGACTCCGCACGGCAGGTCGACGAGATCCAGTACAAGCTGTCCCAAGGGCCGTGCCTGACGGCGGCCAAGGAGGAACGGGAAGTCTACGTCCCAGATCTCTTCGACGAGGACCGCTGGGGTCCGGACTACGCGGCCGCCGTCGCCTCGCACGGGCTCCGCTCGGTGTTGTCCGTGCCGTTCCACCTCCAGGGCGAGGCGCAGGCAGCCCTGAACCTCTACTCTGATGTCCCGCACAAGTTCGACGGCGACGTCGCGGACCGGGCCCGCGGATACACCCGCGAAATCTCCCAGGCGCTGCGCCTGGCCGTCCGGTTCTCCCTGCACACGGACAGCGCCGCCAACCTGCGGGCCACACTCGAGTCCCGGACCGTCATCGACATGGCGATCGGCATTGTCATGGCGCAGAACCGCTGCGACCAGGAGACCGCGGTCCGGATCCTCACCGACGCCTCCAGCCACGGCAACATGAAACTCCGCGATATCGCCACCTCGCTGGTGAAATCGGTGGGCGGAACCGGCACCAAGACCCACTACGAGGAGCCGGACCGGCGCCAGACGGGCTGAACCGGCAGCGGCCGATGACTTGTGCGCAGTCACCGCGGCGGATACGCTGGGGGCGGTTGAGCCGTCGGCCATAGACATCCTTCTTTGGAGTACCTATGGACCAGTCTCTGCACGCCCTTGTAAAGATCGATGTCATTTCAGACGTCGTCCGGATTGATATCCGGGGCAGCCTCACCCAAGCCTCCCGCTCCGCCCTGATGCAGATTATCCAGCGTGTCCGGCGCATGGGCATCACCGCGCACATCAGCGTGGATCTCGGCCGGGCCACCTTCATCGAGTCGTCGGCGCTGGCCGGCCTGCGCAATGACCTCAACGCAATCGACCGCGGAGCCGCCGGACAAGAGTTCGGCCGCCCGTCCGCTCCCGGCGGCGTTTCACTGGAACTGTCCCCGCGCGCCGACGATTCCGCGACCTTGCAGACCCTGGACATGTCCGGGAATGCGACGGCTTCGGCGGCCCCGGCCGGGACGCGGCGGCTGACCCGGTTCTCCGACGACGAACTCCTCGCCGCGAGCGACTCCGTTTTCGGGCTGCTCGACGACCCGGCCGGCATGGCCCGCTCGGAACTGCTGGCGACCTACGACGAAATCGGCCTGGAGATCAGCCGCCGCGAAGCCGAACCCGAACCCGTGTAGCCCGCGCAGCGGTCCGGGCGCCGCCCGGGCCGCGCGCCGTCCCGGTTTCTCGTCGCCGCCGGAGCGTGGATACGGTAGTCATGTGCCGGCCGAGATGGAACCGAACCATCCGCGAGGCCCCGGTCCTGCCGAGGCCCGCCTGCTCCGCCACGCCGTCGAACTCAAGCGCTTTTCGCGACGCACGTTCCTGGTCGGCGCGGGATCGGCGTCCCTGCTGGCGGCGGACATGCTGTTCACCCGCCGCGTCCAGGCCGAGCGGCGCGTCAACCGGATCCTCGAAGTCAGGGACGACGTCGCCGAGCGGTATTTTCCCCGCGCCAGCTGGATCCTATTTCCCGGCTACAAGACCAGTTGGGAAGAAGCCATATGGATCCTCAACGCCCTGCGCGGCTCGCTGAACAAGCGGGGCCAGCTCGCCGCCGTCGGCTATTCCAACGACGGCCTCGACATCGACGAGGTGGTGATCGCGGTGATCGAGCACGTCCGCGCCCATCAGCTCACCACCCTCTATTTCTACGGCCACAGCTTCGGCGGCATGGTGGCCACCCAGGTGGCCGCCCGGCTGCGGGAGCTGCACGGCGTCGAGGTCGCATTCATCCTGCTCGACTCCAGCCCGGCGAGCCGGCACGACGTGCTGGACCAGAGCTGGTTCGAAGGCGTGGTGTTCCTCTACGAGAGCGGATTCCGGTTCCCCACGGTGCTGCGCGGCGGGTACGAGCTCGGTGAGAGGATGCTGCACAAGGATGAGCGCAGCTGGGGCCAGGTGATCGACCAGACGCTGGAGCAGCTCTCGCCGATCGCCCCGTCCAGCGTGCTGATCCAGTCCGAGTCGGCCTACATCTACCACTTTGACGCCAGCCGCTACGTCGGCAAGCTCGGCGGGACGAAGATGGCGTTCATCGGCAACCCCGGTGACAAAACGGTGGACTACGAGACCGCACGGGATTCGTGGTCGCTGATGTTCAAAGCCAACATGGCCTCGGCTGACCTGCGCACCGACGGAGCCCGGCCGGCGCACGCGAGCCCCGGCTGGAGCCCGTTCGTGTACCGGCCCATCATCGACAAACTCCAGGACGACCTCTTCCCGCTGCCCATCGGAGGCGGGAAGAAGACCGCCTTCTGACGCACCGCGCCGGCAGGCGGCAGCCCTGCCGGCCGGTGCAGGCTGCCGGGTCAGATCTGGTTCTTGAGGTCCGCCACGGAATTGAGGATCTGGTTGGGCCGGAACGGGTACGCGGCGATGTCGTCCCGGTGCGTGATGCCGCTGAGCACCAGCACCGTGTGCAGGCCCGCTTCCATGCCGGCAATGATGTCGGTGTCCATACGGTCCCCGATCATGGCCGTGGTTTCCGAGTGGGCGTCGATCTGGTTCATGGCCGACCGGAACATCATCGGGTTCGGCTTGCCCACAATGTAGGGCTCACGGCCGGTCGCCTTGGTGATGAGCGCGGCGATGGCGCCGGTGGCCGGCATGGGGCCGTCCTTCGACGGGCCGGTGGCATCCGGGTTCGTGGCAATGAAGCGGGCGCCGGCCAGGATCAGCCGGATCGCCATGGTGATGGCCTCGAAAGAGTAGGTGCGGGTCTCGCCGAGCACCACGAAGTCCGGGTTCTGGTCGGTGAGAATGAAGCCGGCCTCGTGGAGCGCCGTCGTGAGCCCTGCCTCGCCGATCGTGTAGGCGCGGTTCCCCGACTCGGAGCCGCGGATCTGGTCCTTGAGGAACTGGGCGGTGGCCAGGGCCGAGGTCCAGATGTTCTCCTCGGGGATTTCCAGGCCGGAGGAGCTCAGCCGGGCCGCGAGGTCCCGGGGCGTGAAGATCGAATTGTTGGTCAGCACGAGGAAGCGCTTGGAGGTGTCCACCCAGCGCTGGATCAGCTCCGCCGCGCCCGGGATCGGCTGGTTCTCGTGGACGAGCACGCCGTCCATGTCCGTCAGCCAGCATTCGATTTCCTGGCCGCTGCGGTACACGGACGCAGAGGTGCGTACCTGGTCTGCCTCTGTCCGCTGGTCTTCGCGCTCTTCTGCCATAGTGTCCTCCGCCGTAAGTGTGCCGCTTGCTCGTCCTAAGTCTAGTGTTGAGGCGTGACTGAACCCGAGATCCCCGGCACCCCCGCGCCCGCAGCAGACCCCTCAACCGGGAGTCCGGCAGACGCTGAGGCGGGGACGGAGCCCAAGGCGGAGGTCGGCGTCGGCCCCTGGGAAGGTGAACTGCCGCACGGGGACCACTGGGATCCTGACCTTCTGGCGGACGGTGACCGGCGCAACGTGGTGGACAAATACCGCTACTGGAAGCACGAGGCGATCGTCGCGGACCTGGACGCCCGGCGGCACAACTTCCACATCGCCATCGAGAACTGGCAGCACGACCTCAACATCGGCACCGTGGTCCGGACCGCCAACGCGTTCCTCGCCAAGGAAGTCCACATCATCGGACGACGCCGGTGGAACCGCCGCGGGGCCATGGTCACCGACCGCTACCAGCACGTCCGCCACCACCCCACAGTGGCCGACTTCGTCACGTGGGCGCAGGGTGAGGGGCTCGCGATCATCGGAATCGACATCTTCCCGGACTCCGTCCCGCTGGAGACGTACGAGCTGCCCAGGGACTGTGTCCTGGTGTTCGGCCAGGAAGGCCCCGGCCTGACTCCGGAAGTCCACGACGCCGCCCTCGCCACGCTGTCGATCGAGCAGTTCGGCTCCACCCGCTCCATCAACGCCGCCTCCGCCGCCGCGATCGCGATGCACGCCTGGATCCGCCGGCACGTGTTCGGCCAGCTCCCGGGGTAGCTGCGCGGCACGGTAGGGAACATGACAGGACATGAAGCCCGCCTGTCCGCTCCTTGGCCTAAAGACTGGACATGTTCCGCGCGCCCTGCGCTAACGACTGGACATGCCCCACGGTATGGAGCATCACAGGACATGAAGCCCACCTGTCCACTCATCGGCCCTAAGACTGGACATGTCCCCCCAGGGGTGCACAAGCCCGCCGGGAGTGTTACAGCGGGCGAGTGACCGGAGACACTGCCGCGGCAAGGTAATGGCTAGGATGGTTCGTAGCCGACGAGGTTCCCTCCAGGGTCACCACCCGTAGACGACATTCACTTTAGGAGTCAGCATGCCCATTGCAACCCCAGAGATCTACTCCGAGATGATCGACCGCGCAAAGTCGGGCGGCTTCGCGTTCCCGGCGGTCAACGTCACGTCCTCCCAGACCCTGAACGCAGCCCTGCGCGGCTTCGCCGAGGCCGAGTCCGACGGCATTGTCCAGGTCTCCACCGGCGGTGCGGCATACTGGTCCGGCGCCTCCACGAAGGACATGGTTGCCGGCTCCCTGGGCTTCGCGGCGTTCGCCCGCGAGGTCGCCAAGAACTACGGCGTCAACATCGCCCTGCACACGGACCACTGCCCCAAGGACAAGCTGGACGGCTTCGTGCTCCCGTTGCTGGCCGCCTCCGAGGCCGAGGTCAAGGCCGGCCGCAACCCCCTTTTCAACTCCCACATGTGGGACGGCTCCGCCGAGACCCTGCAGGAGAACCTGCGGATCGCCCGTGAACTGCTCGAGCGCACCGCGGCCGCCAAGATGATCCTCGAGGTCGAGATCGGCACGGTCGGCGGCGAGGAAGACGGCGTCGAGAACGAGATCAACGAGAAGCTCTACACCACGGTCGAGGACGCCTTGGCCACGGTCGACGCGCTCGGCTCCGGCGAGAACGGCCGCTACATCACGGCCCTGACCTTCGGCAACGTGCACGGCGTGTACAAGCCCGGCGGCGTGAAGCTGCGCCCGGAGATCCTCAAGGACATCCAGGAACAGGTCGGCGCGAAGATCGGCAAGGCCAACCCGTTCGACCTCGTCTTCCACGGCGGCTCCGGCTCCTCCGAGAAGGAAATCGCCGACGCCGTCTCCTACGGCGTCATCAAGATGAACATCGACACCGACACCCAGTACGCCTACACCCGCCCGGTCGCGGACCACATGTTCCGCAACTACGACGGTGTCCTGAAGGTCGACGGCGAGGTCGGCAACAAGAAGATGTACGATCCCCGCGTCTGGGGCGCCTCCGCCGAGGCCGGCCTGGCCGCCCGTGTTGTCGAGGCAGCCCAGCAGCTCGGCTCCGTCGGCAAGACGTTCTAGTAATGTCCGACGAGTTCCGCAAGAACCTGATGGGCCCCGAGCCCACACTCCTGCCTGCCGAGACCGAGGTGTACCAGCACCTCGCGCTCGGCCAGGAGGCCGTGGACCTCGTGGCGAAGCATCCCACGTCCTCGCTCCTGTGGGCCATCCTGGCCGAGGAAGCATGGACCGAGGGCCGGACCATCGACTCCTACGCGTATTCACGGGTCGGCTACCACCGCGGCCTGGACGCGCTGCGCCGCAATGGTTGGCGCGGCGTGGGGCCGATCCCGTGGGAGCACGAGCCCAACCGCGGCTTCCTGCGCGCCCTCTACTCGCTGGGCCGTGCGTCCGCCGCGATCGGCGAGGCCGAGGAACCGGAACGGATCGAGAAGTTCCTCAACGATTCCGATCCCGGCGCTAAGGCGGCCATTGAGGCCAAAGGCTAAAGCGCCCGCAGGCAAAGCAGCAGGACAAAGCAACGCGGGGTCACTTGCCGTCCATTCCCGGGACCGGGACGGACGGCAAGTGACCCCGCGTTGCGGTTTAAGCGTTAGTTGGCTTTGGCCAGGCCCGTGCGCGCCATGGCGTCGGCGTAGGCGGTGCGCATGTCCGTGAGGTATTCCTCCTGGCGGGCCGGGGTGCCGGCGAAGGCGCGGCCGCTGAGGGAACGTACCTTGTAGGTCTTCAGGCCCCGGCGCCAGATCATGGGAACCTCGGTCTTCAGCAGCAGGTTGGCCAGGCGGTTGGCCTCGGTGCCGTGGGCCACGATCACGGACGCGCGGGGCACGAGGGCGAGGAACTTCAGCAGCGGCTTGAGGCCGGAGGAAATCTGGTCCGGCGTGAACTTGCCGTTGGGCTCGCCGGGGACGTGCCACGGGTGGACGTTCCACGGCATGACGAATTCCGGGCGCAGGCCCAGCTTCCACTGGATGCCCAGCATGCGGGTGGCAGCCTCGTCGTCGCCGGCGGTGATGAAGCCTGATCCGTCCGCGGTGCCGATGTTGGAGTACAGGCTGACGATGCGGCACTCTTCGACGTCGTGCATGGGGTCCACGTAGGGGACAACAGTGCCCGCCCGGGTTGCCTGGAGAGCGTCACAAAGCTCATTGACGGGGGCGACGTTGGGTTCGTACCGGCGGCTCAGGAGCTCTTCGCGGAAATTTTCAGTGGCCAGGGCTGTCATATGGTGCTGGGTCTCCTGCGGGATTGGCAAAGCTGCCACACCGGATGCGGGCACGCCAAAGGCAGGGCACGCTGCGGCCGGTGTGGTGTGAAAATGTGATGTGGACCGATTCCTGATCGATCCTTACCAGTCTACCAAGCCCCGCCGCACCCGTCGCCGGTTCCGCCGTCGTCCCGGGACCCTGGCGGATCGGCCGGCACCCGAACCCTGCTACCAGAGACGGGCCGTGGCGCGGCGTGCGCCCTCGCCGAGGGCCTCGAGTTTGGCGTACGCAATCTGCGGATGCACCCGGCCGCCCAGCCCGCAGTCGGTGGACGCAACCACGTTTTCGCGGCCCACGAGCTCCGCAAAGCGCACGATCCTGTCCGCCACGAGGTCCGGATGCTCCACGACGTTGGTGGCGTGGGAGACGACGCCGGGAATAATCACCTTGCCGTCGGGCAGCGCGGTGTCCTGCCATACCCGCCACTCATGTTCGTGCCGGACGTTGGCCGCCTCGAAGGAATAGCCCCCGGCGTTGACCTGCAGCACCGCTCCGACGATGTCCGCGAACGGGATGTCCGTGGTGTGCGGGCCGTGCCAGGACCCCCAGCAGACATGCAGCCGGATCTGCTCCGGCGGGAGGCCGCGCAGCGCCCAGTTCGTGGCCTCGACCCGGAGCTGGATGAACTTCAGGTAATCCTCGAGGCTCGGCTCGGGGTTGATCTGGTCCCAGCTCTCGGCCAGCGACGGGTCATCGAGCTGGACCGTCAGGCCGGCGTCGATGATCGCCTTGTACTCCTCCCGCATGGCGTCCGCGCAGGCATAGACGAGTTCCTCGTCGCTGCGGTAGTACTCGTTGGCCACGCGGGCGCACGAGCCGGGGGAGAGGGACGCGACGAATCCCTCGCTGAGTCCGGCCGCGGCCAGGCCGGTCTTGAGGTTGGCGACGTCCGAGGCCACGAGCGCGTGGCCGGTGTACGTCAGCGGCCCGGCGATCTTGGGCTGCGTGACGGCGCGGCGGTGGGCCAGGATCCCCGAGGCGGGGTCGCTGTAGGCGTCATTGAACTTCAGCCGGTCCCGGCGGTCCGGGAAGGACGTCAAGACGATGTGGCCCGGCGAGGACCGGTGCACCTTGGCGTCGGCCCAGCGGTCGACGTCGGTCGGTTCCAGGCCGCCGAGCCGGGAAAAGGAGTAGTTCCACCAGGCGCCGTAGTCCACGGAGCTGGACATCGCGTGCCCGTACTCGCCGTCGTTGGGGATGTCGACGCCGAGGTCCTTCTGGCGCTGGACCACGTCCACCACTGAGGTTTCCAACAGGTCCAGGAATTCGGCAGTGATGCCGTCGGCTTCCTTGGCCTCGTTCGCGGCGATCAGTTCGGGCGTCCGGGGCAATGAGCCGGCATGCGTGACGCGGATGTGTTCGGTGTTCCGGGACGGCATCGTGGGGGACATGGCGCGGGGGTCCTTTCCGAGGGGCACTCTCACTTAATTCGACTCCGGACCGTCCTGCAAGTCACGCCCGGCATGTGGCGGGCTCTGCGACGGGCGGGGACCCAAAGCGATGCCGGTCACCGTTTTCGGCTAAACTTGGGTGGTAAGAGCCCCGGAACTCTGGCGTTGGGAAAGAGCACAGCGGTAGATTCGGGGCATTCTCATGAACGGCGCTGAGCTGCGGTGGCCACCTGGTCAAACACCCGCGGTGCGGCCCGAACGAATGGGGGAGGATCCCATGCCAGCAATCGTGATCGTCGGAGCCCAATGGGGCGACGAAGGCAAAGGAAAGGCCACCGACCTGCTCGGCGGCCGCGTTGACTACGTCGTCAAGCCCAACGGCGGCAACAACGCAGGGCACACCGTCGTCGTAGGCGGTGAGAAGTATGAGCTCAAGCTCCTTCCGGCCGGCATCCTGAGCCCGAACGCGATTCCGATCATCGGAAACGGCTGCGTGGTGAACTTGGAAGCACTGTTCCAGGAAATCGACGGCCTCGAAGCCCGCGGCGCGGACACGTCCAAGCTGCGCGTCTCCGCCAACGCCCACCTTGTCGCCCCGTACCACCAGGTCCTGGACAAGGTCACCGAGCGGTTCCTGGGCAGCCGCGCCATCGGCACCACCGGCCGCGGCATCGGCCCGGCCTACATGGACAAGGTGGCCCGCCTCGGCATCCGTGTCCAGGACGTCTTCGACGCCTCGATCCTTCGCCAGAAGGTCGAAGGCTCGCTGCGCCAGAAGAATGAACTCCTGGTCAAGGTCTACAACCGCCGCGACATCGAGGTGGACGAGATCGTGGAGTACTTCCTGTCCTTCGCCGAACGCCTCCGCCCCCTGGTCATCGACAGCACGTTTGTCCTGAACACGGCGCTGGACGAGGGCAAGGTGGTCCTCATGGAAGGCGGCCAGGCCACGTTCCTGGACGTGGACCACGGCACCTACCCGTTCGTCACGTCCTCGAACCCGACCGCCGGCGGCGCCTCCGTGGGCTCGGGCATCGGGCCCACCCGCATCTCGCGCTCCATTGGCATCATCAAGGCCTACACCACCCGTGTGGGTGCCGGGCCGTTCCCCACGGAACTGTTCGACGAGATGGGCATGTACCTGCAGAAGACCGGCGGCGAATTCGGTGTCAACACCGGCCGCCCCCGCCGCTGCGGCTGGTACGACGCCGTCCTGGCCCGCCACGCCTCCCGCGTCAACGGCTTCACGGACTACTTCGTCACCAAGCTGGACGTGCTGACCGGCATCGAGCAGATCCCGGTGTGCGTGGCCTACGATGTCGACGGCGTCCGGCACGACGAAATGCCCATGACCCAGACCGAGTTCCACCACGCCAAGCCGATCTTCGAGTACTTCGACGGCTGGACCGAGGACATCACCGGCGCCCGGACCCTCGAGGACCTCCCGGAGAACGCCCGGAACTATGTCCTGGCCCTGGAGAAGCTCTCCGGCACGCGGTTCTCCGCGATCGGCGTCGGCCCGGACCGCGACCAGACGATTGTGGTCAACGACCTGATCCTTGACTGATCACTGACGGGCGCAAGATGCGCACGCACGACGGCGGCGGGTCACCCGGGAGGGTGAGACCGCCGCCGTCGGCGTTAAGGCCGCTACTGGCCGGCCGCGAGGCCCAGCGAGAGCCAGTTGTCCCGGGCTGCCCTGGCCGCGGCGTCGGCATCGCCCAAGCGGGCGAGCCGGATGATTTCCGCGTGCTGGGCGGCCGATTCGCGGGCCGCGAAAGAGCCGAAGCGCATCCGCTCCACCCGGCGCAGGACGGGGGTGGTCTGTTCCAGCAGCTCCTGCAGCACGGGGTTGCCGCTTGCCGTGACAAAGACGGCGTGGAAATCGTCGTCGGCCGCCAGCGCGGACTCGACGTCCGCCGCCTGCAGGGCACGCTCAAAACGCGCGTTGGCCTCGGCCATGGCGGCGAGGTGGTCCTCGGTCAGGGCCGGGACGGCCAGCCGGGCGGCCAGCTCATGCAGGCCGGCGACCACCTGCTGGGTGCTGACCGTTGACGCCTGATCGAAGGGCGCGACGATAGTGGCTTTGCCCGGCAGCGCGATGACCAGGCCCGCGCGTTCCAGCCGCAGCAGCGCCTCCCGGATGGGGGTCCGGCTGACGCCCAGCCATGCCTCCAGTTCCGTGTCCTTGAGCCGTTCGCCGGGCTCGAATGTGCCGTCGACGATCGCATTGCGGATCGACTCGAAGACGTGGTCCCGGAGCAGCGGCCGCCGGTGGACTCCGGAAAGCGGGGGAACGGGCATGCAACATATCGTATATCGCCCTTGCCGGGAGGCGGATCCTGGCGGAAGATGGTGGTGTCAGCACCGCAATATATTGCATTTTGCGGTGCAGTCACCGGCACCAGTGACGCCGCGCCAACCCGCTACCGGAGGACTCCCCATGGCCATCACCGATTTTGAGCGCTACCCCCTGATGTTCGGGCCCAGCCCCATCCACCCGCTGCCCCGGCTCACCAAGCACCTCGGCGGAGCCCGGATCTGGGCCAAGCGCGAAGACGTCAACAGCGGGCTGGCGTTCGGCGGCAACAAGACCCGCAAGCTCGAATACTTCGTCCCGGATGCCCTGGCCCAGGGGGCGGACACCCTCGTCTCGATCGGCGGCTACCAGTCCAACCACACCCGCCAGGTCGCCGCCGTGGCCGCGAAACTCGGCCTGAAGGCCCGGCTGGTGCAGGAGAACTGGGTCGACTGGCCCGATCCGCTGTCCGACCGCGTGGGCAACATCCTGCTCTCGCGCCTGATGGGGGCCGACGTTCGGCTGGACAGTGCGGGCTTTGACATCGGCATCCGCAGCAGTTGGGAAAACGCCATCGAAGAGGTCCGTGCCGCCGGCGGCAAGCCCTACGCCATCCCGGCCGGCGGTTCCGACCACCGGCTCGGCGGGCTGGGCTTCGCCAACTGGGCCTACGAGGTGGAACAGCAGGAGCGCGAACTCGGCGTCTTCTTCGACACCATCGTCGTCTGCACCGTCACCGGGTCCACCCACGCCGGTATGATCGCGGGCTTCGCCGGGCAGGACAAGCCGCGCCGGGTGATCGGCATCGACGCGTCCGCCACCCTGCAGAAGACCCGGGACCAGGTGGAGCGCATTGCCCGGAACACCGCCGAGCTGATCGGCGTCGGCCGGGAGCTCCGGGACGACGAAATCACCGTCATGGACGGCTGGGCCGGGGACCTTTACGGCATTCCCGTCGATTCCACCCTCGAAGCCATCCGCCTTGGCGCCTCGCTCGAGGCCATGATCACCGACCCCGTCTATGAGGGGAAGTCCCTGGCCGGGCTGATCGATCTCGTCACGAGCCGCGAGATCCCGGCAGGCAGCAATGTCCTGTATGCCCATCTGGGTGGCCAGATCGCGCTCAACGCCTACAGCGGGCTGTTCCGGTCGTAGGGCCGGAACAGGCTTCCATCCGGGCCGCCCGAAAAAGAAAAAAAGAATTTCTGATCAGGGCGTAACCTTTCGGGCCGTCCCATCGATTACTCCTTTGTAAGCGCCGCCGGAGCTTGGACCCCCCATCGGGCCCGGCCGGCCTTCCACCGTAAGTGCCGGCCGGCGCCTGCCCCCATCGGGCGCCGGCCAGCCTTCCACGGCGAGAGCGGGCTGTCGACTGCCCCCCATTGAGGCCGCAGCCTGTCTTCCAACAAAAAACAAAGGATGTATTTCTGTGATGAAGAGTGTTAGCAAGACCACCAAGATTGCCGTCGGCGCCGCCATCCTGGCAGTCGGAGGCTTCTCCGGCATCGGGCTGGCCAATGCGGCCCAGATGTCCAGCACCGAACAGTCTTCAGTGACCCACGCTACCCCCGCCACCCCGGCTACCCCGGCCGTTCCGGCAACCCCGACCCTCCCCGCCAAGCCGGCCGTCCCGGCCGTCCCGGCAACCCCCGCAGCGCCGTCGACTGACGGCTCGGCCACGGGCTCCGTCAAGGGTGACGCCGACGTCGAAGGTGCTGAGGGCGCAGCAGAAGGCTCCGTCGATGCCGACCAGGACGGCGCCACGGTCAAGGGCGGCGCTGCCGTCAAGGGTGCGGCCGGCGAGGCCCGCGCCAACGCCAACGTCAAGGCCGCCGTACCGGCCACCCCGGCCGTCCCGGCTGTCCCCGGTTCCGACGGCGTCCCGGCCACCCCGGCCGTCCCGGCTGTTCCGGCCAAGCCGTCCGTCGAGCTGCCCGAGCACGACAAGTAAAATCCCGGACGCTTGTCCCGGGCCCGGCACGGGTCCGCAAGCAAGGAAGAGCCCTCGCTTTGAAGGGCTCGGGGGTGCGGCCGCTAGACTTACGGGGGCCGCACCCCAGCAGGAACGGAAGGACAGCCTCTTGGCAGAGCAGCTAAGCGACGACGAATTGTCAGCCGCTCTAGCTGGTGACCCATCAGGTTTCAGTGCGGTGTACACCGCCATTTCCCCGGCCGTCCTGGGCTACTTCCGGGCCCGGGGCGTGGACGACGCCGAGGCCCTGACCCAGGACGTCTTCGTGGACGTCCTGCCGAAGCTGCCCGGCGTCACCGGCGGCCACACGGGCCTGCGGACCTTTATCTTCTCCGTCGCCCACGCCCGGCTCGTCGATTACCGGCGGCGGGTCGAACGCACGCCGCACCTGGCCGAATACGACCCCCTGGACGACGCGCGGTTCTCGGCATCCGCCGAGGACGAGGCGCTGGGGTCCTTGGGCGGCATCTCTGACACTCTCGCAAAGCTCAATGACGACCAGCGCGAAGTCCTGGTTCTGCGCATCGTCGCAGACCTGTCCATCGAACAGGTGGCCGGCATCATGGACAAGACGCCGGGCGCCATCAAACAGCTTCAGCGGCGCGGGCTCAGTGCCCTGCGCGAACTCGTAACCGAAAAGGACCACGCAGCATCATGACGGGCACCCGCGAACCCCAGCAGGATGGCAGCATCCAGGCGATGCTGAGCGACTCCGGCCTCGACGCTGCCGCCGAGCTCCGCAGCTCGCTGGAACAGCTCCGTGCACTGGTCCCGGAGACGGCACCGGCCCCCCGCGCCGACCTCGCGGCGCTTCTGGCTGCAGGCACCGCGGCGCCGGCGGCCACAGAGCCGGTGGCCACAGTTCCGGCGGCCACCGTCACAGCGGCTACGGCCCTGTTGCCGACAGTTCCGTCGGCAAACGTGGCCGCGCCCCAAAGCGCCGCCGACGACGGGCCGCCGGCCGGCGTCGTGACTCTCGCTTCCCGGAATCGGAGCAGGAGCCGGAACAAGAGCCGGAATCGCCGCCTCGCGATCGTGGGCGGTGCCGTGATCGGGGCGATGAGCCTCGGAGCCGGTGCCGTGGCCGCCTCCAGCGAGGACTTCCGGCACAGCGTCGGCCGGACGGTCGGCAGCATTTTCCAGCCGCCGGCCCAGCCCGCTCCTGCCACTGAGCATGTCCAGCCGTCACCGGCGTCCATCCCGACCCTTCCCGTGCCCGGCGCCACGTCCACAGCCGCGGCTCCCGGCGCTACTCCCACCGGCGCGCCGACGCCGGGCAGCTCAATGCGCACGCCCGGCTCCGCGGCGCCCGGCCATACGGCCCCCGCCGTCCCGCCCGCCGTCGGCCGGGACGGCATCCTGCCGACTCCCGGACAGCGGCCGGTGACACCGGGGATTCCCGCCGTACCCGGCATGCCTGACCACGGCGACCGCAAGGACCTGCCCCACGGCCCGGGCGACGCCACGCCCACCCTGCCGGGAACCCTGCCGACCAAGCTCCCCGACGAGCCTTAACCCACGTGCGCTACCACGTATGGTCCTTATCCGGCACGGATAACAACCCCAAATGATGGCGCGACGGCGGGGCCGCTGGGGCCGCCGGAGTAGGGTGGGGGCATGTCCCACGTTAACGATCCCGCCGTCATTGACCGGCTCATGCGAACCAAAGGCACCTGGGCCGTCGTCGGCCTCACAACGAATGAATGGCGCTCCGCTTACGACGTCTCGCTCTACATCCGGGACCGCATGGGCATGAAGATCATTCCGGTCAATCTGCCAGGAGACGACGTCCACGGCGAGACGGGATACCGCTCCCTGGCGGACATTCCGGCCGGGGAGCATCCGATCGACGTCGTGGACTGCTTCGTGAACTCCCACAAAGTGGGGGCCGTCATCGACGAAGCCATCGCGGTCGGTGCCAAGGCCGTCTGGCTGCAGCTGGGGGTGTTCGATGACGCTGCCGTGGAGCGTGCCAAGGCCGCCGGGCTCGACGTCGTGGTCAACGCATGCCCGGCCCGTGAAGGCTGGCGTGTGGGCATCTAGCCGTGGCCGACCGCATCCGGCCTGCGCGTAGGCTGGGGGCATGGACGTTGCCACCCTCCGCAGGATCTGCCTGAGTTTCCCCGGCGCGTTTGAGGATTTCCCGTTCGGCCCGGAAACGTCCGTCTTCAAGGTGCGGGCCGCCGTGGCGGGCGGGGCACGGCACGAGGCCAAAATGTTCGCCCTGTCCGCCATGAACCCCGCCGACTGGGCCGTGAGCCTGAAATGCGAGCCCGTCCTGGCGCAGCAGCTGCGGTCCGCCCACCCCGAGATCACCGGCGCCTGGCACCTGAACAAGACGCACTGGAACGGAGTCCGGCTGGACGGCTCCCTGCCCGATGACATGATCCGGGACATGGTGGAGGACTCCTACGACCTCGTGGTGGCCTCGCTGAGCCGGAAACAGCGGGACCAGCTGGGCTGGGCCGGGCTTGCCCGGGGCGACGGCGTATGAGCAGCAGTCCCGCCCGCGGCCGCCTCGGCCGCGGCGCGCTGAACTATCCGGGCATCGGCGGCACCGAGCACGGACAGCGGCCGGCAGGATTCGCCTGGGTGGTCAACCGGGCCTATCTCGGGGAAGGCCCGGAACTCTACCGGCGGGTGGCGCAGGGAATCCTCGCGTGGGAGCTGCAGAAACGCTCCGGCCTGCGCGTCCGCACCGATTCCGACGCCGTCGTGCCGGGCGCGCGGGTGCTGAGCGGATTCGGCGTCGGTCCTTTCCGGATCAGCGCGCCGTGTGAGGTGGTGTGGGTGCGGACGCCGGTGCCCGGCGACGGGCCGCAGAGCGCCGGGTTCGGGTACGGAACCCTGCCGGGCCATCCGGTGCGCGGCGAGGAGGCCTTCGAAGTGGAGATCGACGGCGAGGGGCGGGTGCAGTTGAAAGTCAGCGCCTTCAGCCGGCCGTCCAACTGGATTTACGCTGCCGGCGCCGCCCTTGGCCGGCGCGCGCAAAGCCACGTCACTTCCCGCTACATTGGGAGTGCACGTGAACTGGCCGCAGGTGAAAGCTGATCAGGAGCAGGTGAATGCTGGAGCAGACAATCCTTGACCAATTGTGGGACTTCGACGACCCCGCAGGTTCGGAAGCGCGCTTCCGGGCCGCGGTGGCCGATGCCGGCTACGACGTCGACGAACGCGCCGAACTCACCACGCAGCTGGGCCGGGCCATCGGGCTGCAGGGCCGCTTCGAGGAAGCCGACGCCCTCCTGGACTCCGTGGACGGCGACGAACCCACCGTCGCGGTCCGGGTCCTGCTGGAGCGCGGCCGGGTGCTCAACACCAGCGGCCACCCGGAGATGGCCGTGCCGCTCTTTGAACAGGCCGCCGAACTCGCGGACCACCTCGGTGAGGAATTCCTCGCCGTGGACGCGCTGCACATGCTCGCCATTGCCGATTCCGGGCATGCCGAAACGTGGACGCGGAGCGCCCTGGAGTACGCCTCCACGGTCCACGACGAGCGGACCAAGCGGTGGATCGTGGCGCTGCACAACAACCTCGGCTGGACCCTGCACGGCGCCGGCCGCTGCACCGAGGCCATGGTGGAGTTCCACCTCGCCCAACAGTGGGCCGACCGGATCGGCACACCGCGGCAGCAGGAACTGGCCCGCGAGGCCATCAAGGCCTGCTGACGCCTCCACCCTGGGACCGGGACAACCGGGCACCGCAAATTTGTGAACCGCATCGAAAGGACTCTTCCGTGATTTTCATCGTCGTCAAATTCAAGGTCAAGCCCGACTGGTCCGAGCGCTGGCTCGGCCTCGTGGACGACTTCACCCGGGCCACCCGCCAGGAGCCGGGCAACCTCTGGTTCGACTGGTCCCGCAGCGTGGAGGACCCGAACGAGTTCGTCCTGGTCGAGGCCTTCAAGGACGACGCCGCCGGGGACCACGTCAACAGCGCGCACTTCAAGCAGGCCATGGCGGACATGCCGCAGGCCCTCGTGGAGACGCCGCGCATCATCAGCCGTCAGTTCGACGGCGACGGCTGGGACCGGATGGGCGAACTCACCATCTGATGTGAAAATTGGGGCATGTGGATCGGCTGGATTGAATTCGACCTCCTCCTCGGCGACGTCCACAGTCTCAAGGAGAAACGCTCCGTGGTCCGGCCGGTGCTGGCCGAACTGAAACGGCGCTTTGACGTCTCCGTCACCGAAGCCGGGCTGCAGGACCAGTACCGGCGCACCGTGATCGGCGTCGGGCTGGTTGCCGCGGACCGGGCCCACCTCGTGGAGGTGCTCGCCGCCGTCGAACGCTTCATGGCCGCCCGGCCGGAACTCGAACTGCTCAGCGCCCGGCAGCGCGAACTCCGCAGCGACGACTGAACGGGTCCGGCGCTCCGACCCCATCCGCTGCTCTATAAGTGCCCTTTTCAGCCCCCAAGAGGGCACTTATGGAGCAGCGGAGGGGTGGTGTGGATAACTTCTGCGGCGACCCCGCGGTTCTGATCTCATGGAGCCATGAAAACCCCACGCCCGCTGCCGAACGAGCTCCAGGGACGGCCGTTCACCGTTTCGGAGGCCGCAGCGGCAGGGGTATCGCCCAAACGGCTCCGCCACCGCTCCCTCGCGGCGGTGGGCAGGGGTATTCGTTCCCTGGATCCGACGCCGGAGCTTCCGTTGCGCGTGAGAGTGCGGCCTTTTATCGAGGTCAATGAGCGATGCGCGGCGTCGCACCTCACCGCGGCTGCGCTTGGTTCGCTTCCGGCACGGCAACCAAAGGAGGGACCGCAGATGTACCACGTGATCAGACCCGAGGGTGCAGCCCATCTCGACCGGCCACATGTCATCGTTCACCGGATGAAGCTCTACGACGACGAGATCACGGTCTTGGACGGGATTCCCATCACCACGCCGGAGCGAACCTGGCTGGATCTGGCCGAAATGCTGACCGTGGACGAACTCGTTGTGGCCGGCGACAGCTGCGTCCGCGTGCCCCGGCGCGAACTTGAGGGCAGGGACACCCCCTGGTGCAGCCTCGGCGATCTTCAACGGATGATCGATCGCCACAAAGGCAAACGCGGCATCCGCAAGGCACGGGAGGCCCTCAAACTCATCCGGGTCGGCTCGGATTCTCCGCAGGAGTCCTTGCTGAGGCTTGCCGTGGTCCGGGCGGGCCTGCCTGAACCGGAGTTGAACGTGCCGATCGTCGACGACGCCGGAACGCGGCACCACGAACCTGACATGTCCTACCGGAAGTACAGGATCGGCATCGAATACGAGGGCGAGCACCACGGCGACGAGGCACAGGTGGTTCGGGACATCGCCCGGTCGGAGCGGTACGCGGCGCTCGGCTGGACCGAAGTCCGGATTTCCAAGCGGCACATGCACAATGACGCCAAGGCCGCCGTCGCCAAGATCCGGGCGGCACTCGTCCAGGCCGGCTGGCGTCCGGGGCCTTAACGAACGATTGCTCCGCAACTGCCGTTTTGAGGGTTCAAAAGGGCAGTTACGGAGCAGCCGTTGGAGTGGGGCCTAGAGGGGCTAACCGAAGTACTTCGGCAGGGTGGCCTCGTGCGCTTCGCGGAGCGCGTCCAGGCTCATGGTGTCGACGCCGTTGATCTCCAGCGTGCCGCTCTCGGCGTCCACCACACCGATGCGGGTGTGGGCGAAGCCGCGGGCGGTGCACATGTCGGTGAACCGGATTTCCTCCGAGCGGGGCACCGAGACGATGGCACGGCCCTGGGACTCGGAGAACAGCGCCGTGAACAGGTCCACGCCGTCGCGGTCCAGGACGTCCTGCAGCGCGATCCGGGCTCCGGCGCCGTAGCGCAGGGAGGACTCCACGAGGGCTGCCGCGAGGCCGCCTTCGGAGAGGTCGTGCGCGGAGTCCACCATGCCGTCGCGGGAGGCGTTGATCAGGATCTGTCCCAGTTCGCGTTCGGCGGCGAGGTCGACCTTCGGCGGCAGCCCGCCGAGGTGTCCGCGCAGGTTGGACCATTCCGAACCGTCCAGCTCGGCCGCTGTCGTGCCCAGCAGGTAGATGGCCTGGCCGTCTTCCTTCCATCCCGACGGCGTGCGGCGCGCGACGTCGTCGAGCTTGCCGAGCACCGCCACCACGGGGGAGGGGTGGATCGGGGTGGTGCCGGTCTGGTTGTACAGCGAGACGTTGCCGCCGGTGACCGGGATGCCCAGTTCCATGCAGGCGTCGGACAGGCCGCGGATGGCCTCGGCCAGCTGCCACATGACATCCGGGTCCTCCGGGGAGCCGAAGTTCAGGCAGTCGCTGACGGCCATCGGCACGGCGCCGGCGGTGGCCACGTTGCGGTAGGCCTCGGCCAGTGCCAGCTGGGCGCCGTGGTAGGGATCGAGGTAGGTGTAGCGGCCGTTGGCGTCGGTGGCCAGGGCTACGCCCAGGCCGGATTCCTCGTCCACCCGGACCACGCCGGCGTCGTCCGGGAAAGCCATGGCAGTGTTGCCGCCGACGTAGCGGTCGTACTGCTTGGTGATCCAGGACTTGTCGCACATGTTCGGCGAGGCCACGAGTTCGGTGACGGCGGCGGCCAGCTCCGCGGGGGCGGAGGGCCGGCCGGCATCCTGCACGGACCCGGTGAAGGAGTCCGCCTGGACGGCGTCCTGCCAGGCCGGACGGGCGAACGGGCGGTCGTAGACCGGCCCGTCGTGCGCCACGGTGCGCGGGTCGACGTCGACGATGACCTCGCCTTCCCACGTGATGATCAGCCGGCCGGTGTCCGTCACCTCGCCCAGCCACGAGTACTCCACGGCCCACTTGTCCATCACGGCTTCAAACGCGGCGATGTTCTCCGGCGTCACGACGGCCATCATGCGTTCCTGCGACTCGGACATGAGGATCTCGCCCGGGGTCAGGGTGGGGTCACGCAGCAGGACGGAGGTCAGTTCGACCTCCATGCCGCCGTCACCGTTGGAGGCGAGCTCGGACGTGGCGCAGGAAATGCCGGCGGCGCCGAGGTCCTGGATGCCCTCCACCAGGGAGCCCTTGAAGAGCTCCAGGCAGCACTCGATCAGGACCTTCTCCGCGAAGGGGTCGCCGACCTGGACGGCCGGGCGCTTGGAGGGCTTGGTGTCGTCGAAGGACTCGGACGCCAGCACCGAGGCGCCGCCGATCCCGTCGCCGCCGGTGCGGGCACCGAACAGCACCACCTTGTTGCCCTTGCCGGAGGCGTTGGCGAGGCGGATGTCCTCGTGGCGCATGACGCCGACGGCCAGCGCGTTGACCAGCGGGTTGCCCTGGTACACGGAGTCGAAGACCATTTCGCCGCCGATATTCGGCAGGCCCAGGGAGTTGCCGTACCCGCCGATGCCGGCCACGGCGCCGTGCATGACGCGGGCGGTGTCCGGGTGGTCGATGGCGCCGAACCGCAGCGGATCCATCACGGCCACCGGGCGGGCGCCCATGGAGATGATGTCGCGGACAATGCCGCCGATGCCGGTGGCGGCACCCTGGTAGGGCTCCACGAACGACGGCGAGTTGTGCGACTCGATCTTGAACGTCACGGCCCAGCCGTCGCCCAGGTTGGTCACACCGGCGTTCTCACCGATGCCGACAAGCATGTCCTTCTTCATTTCCTCGGTCACCTTCTCGCCGAACTGGCGCAGGTGGTTCTTCGAGGACTTGTAGGAGCAGTGCTCGCTCCACATGACGGAGTACATGGCGAGTTCGGCACCGGTCGGGCGGCGGCCCAGGACCTTGACGATTTCGTCGAACTCGTTCTGCTTCAGGCCGAGTTCGGCCCAGGGGAGTTCGGTGTCCGGGGTCTTGGCCGCGTTCTCGACGGTGTCGATGTTGAACTTCTTGGCCTCGGTGGTCGAGGCCGCTGAGGTCTCGGTCATTTGCTTGCTCCCACGATTTGGTTCAGGACAGAGGTGAAGAAGCCGAGCCCCTCGGTGCCGGAGCCGTCCTCCGGGCCGAAGCCGCTCTCCACGGCGTGCTCGGGGTGCGGCATGAGGCCCACGACGTTGCCGGCGGCGTTGGAGATGCCGGCGATGTCGCGGCGCGAGCCGTTCGGGTTGAAACCGACGTAGCGGAACACCACGCGGCCTTCAGCCTCCAGGGCATCCAGGGTCTTCTCGTCGGCGATGTACTGGCCGTCCTGGTTTTTCAGCGGCACAGTGATTTCCTGGCCGGCGGCGTAGTCGTTGGTCCACGCCGTGGTGTTGTTCTCGACCCGGAGGACCTGGTCGCGGCACAGGAATTTCAGGTGGTCGTTCTTGATCATCGAGCCGGGCAGCAGGTGCGACTCGGTCAGGATCTGGAAGCCGTTGCAGATGCCGAGCACGGGGAGCTTCGCGTCCGAGTTGGCGGCGTCGATCACCTTCGCCATGAGCGGCGCGAAGCGTGAGATGGCACCGGCACGGAGGTAGTCACCGTAGGAGAAGCCGCCGGGAACCACGACGGCGTCGACGTCGCCCAGGGTGGTGTCGGCGTGCCAGAGTGCCACCGGAGTGGCGCCGGCCAGGCGCACGGCGCGGGCCGCGTCGCGGTCATCCAGGGTGCCGGGGAAGGTGATGACGCCGATCTTCGCGCCGGCGAGCTTGGGGCTCGCCGCGACGGCAACAGCCTCGCCGATCAGGGGGAGTTCAGTCATCTCAGGCCTCAACGACCTCGACGTTGACGACGTCCTCGATGACCGGGTTGGATAGCAGCGTCTCCGCGGCGTCGCGGGCCTGGGCCAGGATTTCCTCGGTCACCTCGCCGTCGACCGTGAGTTCAAAACGCTTGCCTTGGCGGACAGAGCTGAAAGCGGTGAAACCCAGCCGGGGCAGCGCACCGACGATGGCCTTCCCCTGCGGGTCCAGAATCTCGGGCTTGGGCATGACGTCGACAACGATCCGGGGCATCCGGCAACTCCTGTGCGTGAGCATTGGGTAAGGGCGCAGCGGAGTGGTGCCGTCTCACGCCGGTCTGATGCCGTCAGCGACTTCGTAAATACGGGAAGAGGTCACAGGCAGGGGTGATCGGGCGCTCCGCGAGCTTGCATGGCCTATTCTACCGGCCCCGGAGCGTGCCGCCGCATTCGGCCCGGATGTGTGAACGCCCGGGGTTCCGGCAAGGGGATCCGCGGCAGCCGCCGGACCGGGCAGATAGCGCTGTCCAGGGCACCCGCAAGGGCCCCAGCGAGGGCCGGGACAGGGCCCCGGAGCGCGACGCCGGACAGGCGGCGCGGGCGGCGGGCTGCGGCCTATGGTCCGGCGCGGCCGCGGGTCAGTAGGATGTGCGCATGGCTGAGAAACCGAAATCCGTCCTGTTGCCTGTTGTTGCCGTCGCAGTGTTTGCCGGGCTGGGCCGGATGGTGGTGCAGAAGATCAGGGCCGACCGGGCCGCGAAACAGACAAAGGTCGCCGGGCCGCTGGATGAGAAGACGCGCGCCTGGATCTCCGAGGTGGTCCGGACCCCGCGCCAGTAGAGCCTGTGGATCCGTCGACGGAGCCGCCGCCACCTCCATCGACGCAGTTCAGGCGCGTCGTCGACGCATCATGTCGCGTTGCATGACAAATTTTAAATACCTCCTTGTGTTCTATGTCATATCAGGCTCTCGGTCTGTACTGTATGAATCGGCTGGTATCCGTCGGGGCAGCCCGGGCGATCGCCCGGTGCGGCCCCGCCAGTCCGCTGGGCCCGGTATCGAAGCCGGGCCGTTCCTTTACGAAAGGTTCAATCACTCGTGACATCACCAGGAAAGAGCTTCCTTCGAAGCGGGGGACTCCGGAGGGCAGCGGCGCTGACCCTGGGCTTGCCGGTTCTTCTGTCCACCATCGCAATCGCGCCCGCCCACGCGGCCCCGGCGCAGGGCGCGGCCACGGCCGGCGTCGCACAGAAGAATATTGATCCGAACAACTACAGGGACGGCCGCTACATTGTGGTCCTGGCAGAAAAGCCGTCCGCAACATACGACGGCGGGACTGCCGGACTGCCGGCCACCAAGCCGGCGCCGGGCAAGAAGCTGGACGCCAACAGGGCTGAAGTCAAGCAGTACAAGGCGCACCTGGAACAAAAGCAGTCCGAGGTGGCCGGCCAGCAGGGTGTCACCATGCAGCGCCAGTACACCGCCGCCATCAACGGGTTCAGCGCCAAACTGACGGCGGACCAGGCCCTCAAGCTGGCCAGGGACCCCTCCGTCCTGGTGGTGGCACCGGACACGCAGAACGCGCCGGACTACTCCAGCACCGATTTCCTGAAGCTGAGCGGCGCCAACGGCACGTGGAACACCAAGTTCGGCGGTCAGGACGCGGCCGGCAAGGGTGTCGTGGTGGGTGTCATCGACACCGGCTACACCCCCTCCAGCGCGTTCTTCGCCGGTGACGAGGTCAAGCCGCTCACCGGAGACCCCGTCGTCGGCGTGCCCTACCGCACCGCGGACGGCAAGATTGAAATGCTCAAGGCCGACGGCGAGCTCTTCAAGGGCGACTGCCAGGCCGGCACCGATTTTGACGGCACCGCCTGCAACTCCAAAGTCCTGAGCGCCCGCTACTTCGGCGACGCCTTTGCCGCCACCGTGCCGGAGTCCGACTGGGCTCCGGGCGAGCGGCTGTCGCCCGTCGACGCCGCCAGCCACGGCACGCACACCGCCAGCACCGCCGCCGGAAACGCCAATGTCGAGGCCGTCGTCGACGGCCGGAGCTTCGGCAAGACCAGCGGGGTGGCGCCCGCGGCGAAGCTGTCCATCTACAAGGTCTGCTGGGAGGACAACGACCCCAACAGCGGCGGCTGCTACTCCTCCGCGTCCATCGACGCCATCAACCAGGCCATCCTGGACGGCGTGGATGTCCTGAACTACTCGATCTCCGGCGCCACGGACACCACCACGGACCCCGTATCCCTGGCGTTCCTGTCCGCAGCCTCCGCCGGGATCTTCGTCGCCGCCTCCGCGGGCAACTCCGGCCCCACCGCCAGCACCGTGAACCATGGGGCGCCGTGGATGACGACGGTCGCCGCCAGCAGCTTCTCCCAGGAACTGCAGGGAACCGCCGAATTCTCCGACGGCAGCAAGTACCGCGGCGCCAGCATCATGAACACCCAGGTCTCCAACGCCGGCGTCGTGCTGGCGGCCAACGTCGGCGCGGCCGGCAGCACCAACCCGGCGCTGTGCGGCAACGGCTCGCTGGACCCGGCCAAGATTGCCGGCAAGGTGGTGGTCTGTGACCGCGGAGTCGTGGACCGAGTCGAAAAGAGCGCCGAGGTCAAACGCGGCGGCGGCGTCGGCATGATCCTGGTCAACCTGAGCAATTCCTCGCTGGACACGGACAAGCACTCGGTCCCCACGGTCCACGTGAACCCGCCCGCCACCGAGGCCATCAAGGCCAAGGTCGCCGCCAACCCGGCCATCACGGTGTCACTGGTCAACAAGGACACCACCGGGCTGCCCCTCGAGGCGCAGCCGCAGATTGCCGGCTTCTCCTCCCGGGGCCCGCTGCTGGCCACCGGCTCTGACCTGCTGAAGCCCGACGTCGCCGCTCCCGGCGTGGCCGTCCTGGCCGGTGTTTCACCGATCGGCACCGGCGGGGACGACTTCGGCTTCCTGTCGGGAACCTCCATGGCCTCCCCGCACGTGGCAGGCTTCGGCGCGCTGATCCTGGCCAAGAACCCGACGTGGTCCCCGGCGACGGTCAAGTCCGCGATGATGACCACCACCAGTGACGTCAAGAACGCCGACGGCTCGAAGAACACGGACGTCTTCGCCACCGGCGCAGGCCAGGTGGACCCGGCCCGTGTGCTTGATCCCGGCCTCGTCTACGACGCCAACATCGAGGACTACCTCTCGTTCATCCAGGGCACCGGCATCGATCTTGGCATTCCGGGCCTGGCCACCACCAAGCCGCGGGACATGAACCTGCCCTCCTTCGCCCTGGGCAACCTGGCCGGGAAGATCGAGGTCACCCGCACGGTGACCGCCCTGACGCCGGGCGTGTACAAGGCAAAGTTCGATGTTCCCGGCATCAAGGTCAGCGTGACCCCGGCCGCCCTGAACTTCAACGCCGCCGGCGAGAAGCGCACGTTCAAGGTCTCCTTCGAGAACCAGGGCGCGCCGCTGGGCAAGTTCGCGACCGGGTCCCTGACCTGGCAGGGCGCCAACAAGACCGTCACGTCCCCGATCGCGGTCCGCCCGCAGTCGGTCGTGGCCGCGCACGACGTCGCGTTCACGTCGAAGGGCGGCACCGGCTCGGGCGCCATCAAGGTCCTCTCCGGCACGAACTCGCCGGTCCAGATGACCCTCGACGGACTGTCGAAGGCGGATTCCACCGCCGTCGAACTGGTCCCGGGGCCGTTCACCGGTGCGGAGGACGCCTCTAACGTCATCAAGACCGTCAACGTTCCGGCCGGGGCGCCGCTGGCCAAGTTCTCGGTCATCTCCTCAGACCCGGGCGCCGACTTCGACATGTACGTCATGACCCCCGACGGCCCGCTGACGGTTGCGACGTCGTCGGCCAGTGAATCCGTGTCCATCCCCAACCCGACTGCGGGTGACTACACGATCTACGTGAACCTGTACGCCAGCCCGAACAATCGGCCCACGAAGGCCTCCGTTGACGCTGCCGTGCTGGGCAAGACGGCCGGGAAGTCCTCGCTGAACCCGAACCCGCTGAAGCTGGCCAACGGCAAGGCCGGCAGTGTCACGCTGAACTGGTCCGGACTGGAACCGGGTTCCTACATCGGCCGGGTGACCTTTGCCGGGGCCAGCGATCCCACGTTCGTCAGCGTGCTCGTGACTCCGGCTGGGGGCGTCGTGGTCCCGCCGACCGCCGAGGACCAGGACAGCAACCCCGGTCCCGGTGACAGCGAAGACGGCGGCAATGACAAGGGCAAGAAGGTGAAGAAGGAGAAGGGCAAGATCCAGAACGAAGATCTGGGCTTCTCCCCGGACAACGCCATCTAGGCGGCATCCGGCACCGGCAACGGCAATGGCCGGCGGTTCACACCGCCGGCCATTTGCCATTTAAGCCCCTGCCGGCACTCCGCGGCGCGGACCTAGACGGCGCCGGTGGAACCCGCGCTGCCGCCGAGCAGCGGCGCCATGGAGTGCCAGCGTGCGATCTCACAGCCGTCGGTCCGGCTGAACCGGCAGTTGACCTCGCGGCCCAAGTACGTGCCGGTCACGACGGCGGTCTGCGGGCCGCCGTACTGCTGCGTGCACAGCGGCGGCGGCCCGGGCTTGGGGAAGAAGATGGCCTCGCCGTGGCGCCGGACCGCGTCGAGCGCGGCGGCCGGATCGGGAACCGTGGAGGCGGGGGAGGAGGTGCCGTCGCCGGCCTGCAGCCGGAAGGTGTACTCCGGGCCGCCGGGAGTCTCGGTCAGGCGGATGGTGAGGTCGACGTCGTACTGCGGATCGGCGGTGCCCGTCATGTGGATCCCTTCGCGCTGTTGTCCGGAGGCAGGTTCCGGGCCGCGGCGGCCAGCAGGGGCGCCAGCTCCTGCAACAGGCGCTGCCGGAGCTCCTGCGACTCGGCCGCGAAGGCCCGCTGGTATTCAACGTACTCGGCTTTGCCCTCCGGCGTCTCGATCCGGATGGCTGGATAGCCCCATTCCGCGAGGTCGTAGGGCGAGGCCTGCATGTCCATGGCCCGGATCCGCCAGGACAGTTCGAAGCAGTCCATGACGAGCTCGCTGGGCAGCAGCGGAGAAAGTTTGTAGGCCCACTTGTAGACGTCCATGTTGGCGTGCAGGCAGCCGGGCTGCTCCATGGTCCGCTGGTTCTCCCGACTGGGGACCAGGCTGTTCAGCGGCACCGCGTCCGGGGTGTAGAACCGGAAGGCATCAAAGTGCGAGCACCGGATCCGGTTCTCCTCTACGACCTCGTCGGTGCGCCCGGCCCCCAGCCGCAGCTGCAGGTATTCGTGCCGGAGTTCGAACTTGTCCTGGCGGTAGACCATGGCCCACTCGTGCAGCCCGAAGCAGCCGAACTGGGCCGGCCGCGCCGCGGTCCCGGACAGGATGATGCCGGCGAACTGCAGTGCCTCCCGGCGGTCCCGGAGGAAGGCCTCGACGTCGACCGTCACCGCCGGCAGGTCCGCCGGCAGCCCGGCGGCGGCGCGTTCGCCGTCGTCGGCCGCGCGGTAGTACTTCCAGCCGGTCCGCGCCGCCGCCTCGGCGCCGGAGAGCACGACGCCGGCGCCCGGGTGCCAGCGCAGCAGCTGGCCCGGCTTCTGGGTGTAGTAGGTGAAGAGGAAGTCCTCCACCGGGTGCTTCCGCCCGGCCGAGCGGCGTTCAAGGTAGGGGTCGGCGTAGCGGCGGACACGCTGCTGATGGGCTGCCTGGCGCGGCAGCCACTCGTCCTGCGGGAGATGCAAGGTTCTAGCTCGCCCCTGCCGAGGAGCCCAGGACATCCTTGGCGGCGTTCCATGCGGCGATTTCACAGCCGTCCTTCTTGCTGTAGCTCGCCTGGACCGCCTTGCCGTCCACGACGCCGGTGATGGTCGCCGTTTCCGGGCCGCCGTACTGCTGGGTGCAGACCCGGTCCTTGCCGGCCGGGACGGGGGCGAGGATGGCCGGGTTCTTCTTGATGGCCGCGCAGGCCGCAGCCGGATTGGGATGCTGGCTTTCGGCTGCGGGTACCCCGTTTTGGCAGACCAGCGTGAAGCTGGTGGCCGGGCCGGTTTCGGTCGGCTTGATCATGATCGCGAGCTCGGCGTTGCCCTGGCCCGGTCCGGACGGCAAGGGCGTCGCGGACGGTGACGGTGCCGCCGCCGTCGTCTCGGTGTCCGGCGACGGCGACCCGCTCGGGACCCCGGGTGAGGTGCTCGTGGAGGTGGCCGACGTCGAACTTCCTGTGGGGGAGGGGGAGGGGCCGCCGTTCGGCGTGCAAGCGGCCAGTCCGGCCACGGCCATCAGCGCGGCCGTCAGAACTAGTGCCGGGTGGCCCGATTGCGTGCGCATCAGCAATCCTCCTCTGTTTCGCCCAGTCTACCGCCGGGGCGCATCTTCCGACCCGGGCCGTGTGGCCGCGATCAGGTCCATCATGGACGCGTGCAGCCGGCCGACCTCTTCGCGGGTCAGCCCCAGCCGCGCCATCATGATCCCAGGGACGGCGGTGGCCTGCTCCCGGAGGGCGGCTCCGCGCGGAGTCAGCCGGACATCCAGGGTGCGCTCGTTGCCCTCCATCCGCTGGCGCGTGATGAATCCGGCGGTCTCGAGCCGGCGCAGCAGCGGCGAGATGGTGGCCGGTTCCTGGGCCAGGGCGTCGCTGATGTCACGGACGGACCGCGGGCTGGCTTCCCAGAGGCACAGCATGACGAGGTACTGCGGGTGGGTCAGGCCGAGTTTGTCCAGGACGGGCTTGTAGGCGCCCACGACGCTTCGGGAGGCTACGGTCAGCGCGAAGCACAGCTGCTGTTCCAGGAGGAGGTCGTCCTGCGCAGCCCGGGAGTCCGGGGATTCCGGGGCTCCGTTTACCGGGCGTGCTGCCTGGGCTCCGGGAGTTTGTTCGGTCACATCGGCTCCTTCCAAAGGTTAGTGCACTAATGATTAGCGTACACTGGGATGAGTGTCTTGTTCCCCAGGAAAGGATAGCCATGGCCAAGGAGAATGCCGCCGAGAGGTTCATGCGGGCCACCGGGAAGCTGCGGGCCATTTTCGGCCCGGCCAACCGCAGTGAGCTCGGCCATGAGATGACGGAGCAGAACCGGCGGCTGCTGGCGATGCGGCAGGCCGAGACCGAGCAGTGGGAGACCGTCCACCGGCCCGACGGCAGCACCTATGTGGTGCCCCGCAACCCGGAGGACAAGTCGCTGCGCTAGCCGCGATGCCCCGCATTTCCGCCCGGGCCATTTGCCGCCGTCGGGCGTAAAATGAGGGCACTGACACACCGTTGTGCAGCATCCTGAACCACCCGCGACGAAGAAAGGGGGTGGGACAAGTGACACGTGCAGTAAAAGCTTTCATGGATAAGACCGACAAGCTTCGGCTCCTGTTCGGACCCGCGAACCGGGGCGACACCGCGGCGCCTGTGGTTCACCGCCATGACGATTTCGAGCACGCCTCGGAAGATGACCTGGCAGGCTTCGAAGTCGAGACGGACTCGCACGGGCACCACTACGCTGTCCGGAAGACGGACCTCGGGAAAGAGGCGGTCTGACGGCCGCGCCCCGGCCCCGGACGTGGCGAACCAACGGCACGAAAAAGGGAGCGGCTCACGCCGCTCCCTTTTTAGTGCCGTTTTTGGTGGCTGCCGCTTAGCGGCCGGTGCCGCCGTAGACAGTGGCCTCGTCCTCGCTGTCCAGGTCGAAGGCCTTGTGGATGGCGCGGACGGCGTCGTCGAGCAGGTCGGCGTGGGTGACCACCGAGATGCGGATCTCCGAGGTGGAGATCATGTTGATGTTGATGCCGGCCTCGGAGAGGGCCGCGAAGAAGCGCGCGGACACGCCCGGGTGCGAACGCATGCCGGCGCCGATCAGCGACAGCTTGCCGATCTTTTCGTTGTATTCGATACTCTCAAAGCCGATCCGGTCCTGCGCGGCGTGCAGCGCGGCCAGGGCCTCGGCACCCTCGACGATCGGGAGGGTGAAGGAGATGTCGGTCCGGCCCGTGCCGTGGGTGGAGACGTTCTGGACGATCATGTCGATGTTGGAGTGCGCATCCGCGATCACCTGGAAGATCGCCGCAGCCTTGCCGGGGATGTCCGGGACGCCGACCACCGTGACTTTGGCTTCGGAACGGTCGTGTGCAACACCGGAGATGATTGGCTGCTCCAAGGCAACTCCCTCTTGGGTCGTGATCTTGTCATCGGCGCCGGGCAGGACCCAGGTGCCTTCATTCTGGCTGAACGAGGAACGGACGTGCAACGGGACCCCGAAGCGGCGGGCGTACTCGACGCAGCGCAGGTGCAGGATTTTGGCGCCCGAGGCCGCCAGTTCCAGCATTTCCTCGCTGGAGATGCGGTCGATCTTCTTCGCGGACGGGACGACCCGCGGGTCGGCCGTGTAGACGCCGTCGACGTCGGTGAAGATCTCGCACACATCGGCGTCCAGTGCCGCCGCGAGGGCCACCGCCGTCGTGTCCGAACCGCCGCGGCCGAGCGTCGTGATCTCGTTGGTGGTGCGGCTCATGCCCTGGAAGCCGGCGACGATCGCGATGTGCCCCTTGTCCAGGGCGGTGCGGATGCGGTGCGGGTCGACGTCGATGATGCGGGCTTTGCCGTGGATGCCGTCGGTGATCATGCCGGCCTGGGAGCCGGTGAACGACTGGGCCGAGGCGCCGAACTTGTTGATGGCCATGGCCAGCAGCGCCATGGAGATGCGTTCGCCGGCAGAAAGGAGCATGTCCATTTCGCGGGCCGGGGCGGAATCGGTCACCTGGCCGGCGAGGTCGAGGAGCTCATCAGTGGTGTCACCCATGGCGGAGACGACCACCACCACTTCATCGCCGGCGTTGTGGGCATCCACAACCCGCCGGGCGACGCGCTTGATGCCTTCTGCGTCCGCCACCGAGGAGCCGCCAAACTTCTTCACGACAAGGTGCTTGGTGGTGGCGGCCGTGACGGGCAGCGTCTGCGGCTGCGATCCGGGCTGGACTTCGGTCGTGGGCAAACTCATTCGCGCACCCTCACTGGATCATCGGGGTTCTGGGCCAGGCAACCAAACGGCGCGACGGCGTAACTTCTCAGCCCAGTTTATCGCCGCGCACCCTGCACCGCTGAATTGTGACCGAATGGCAGACACCCCGCTGCTCCCTCCTCACGGGACATGCTCATTTTTGGCGGTGACGAGTGGGCATAGGGGTGCTATGTCCAGTGGTGGGGCCCGCCGCGGGGCATGTCCCGTGGGCTGGCTGGGACGGTCCGTGGGACATGCTCATTTTTGGCGGTGACGGGTGGGCATAGGGGTGCTATGTCCAGTGCTGGGGCCCGCCGCTGAGCATGTCCCGTGGGCTGGGCAGGGCCTCGATGCTAGTGCGGTGCGACCACGGCAAATTCCATGGTCCGGTCCTTCAGCTCAGCGCGTTCCGCCGTCCCTCGAAAGCCCTCCCCAGGGTGACTTCGTCGGCGTATTCCAGGTCCCCGCCGACCGGCAGACCGGACGCAAGCCGGGTGACGGCGACCCCGATCGACTTGAGCATCCGGGCCAGGTAGGTGGCCGTCGCCTCACCCTCGAGGTTGGGGTCGGTGGCGATGATGATTTCCTGGATGGCGCCGTCGTTGAGCCGGATGAGCAGTTCACGGATCCGGAGCTGTTCCGGCCCGACACCGGCGATCGGGTTAATCGCGCCCCCGAGGACGTGGTACCTGCCCCGGAACGACCGTGTGCGTTCCACCGCCAGCACGTCCTTGGACTCTTCCACGACACAGATCACGGAGGGATCCCGGCGCGGGTCACGGCAGATGTTGCACAGGTCCTGCTCCGTTACGTTTCCGCAGACACTGCAGAATTTGACCCGCTCCTTGACGGTGGTGATGGCGTCGACGAGCCGCTTCATGTCCTGCGGATCGGCCTCAAGGATGTGGAAGGCCAGCCGCTGGGCAGATTTAGGTCCGACGCCGGGTAGGCGCCCGAGCTCGTCGATCAGCTCTTGAACCGCACCTTCGTACACAATGTCCTCGTTCGTTTGGGGTGGGGCCGGGGCCAGCCGGCAGGAGGTGGGCTAGAAGCGTGGCGGCAGCGGGCTTCCGTCCAAGGACCGCTCTTCAACGAGTTTTCCGCCGAGAATGCGCTCGACGGCGGCCCGGCCGAAAACGCCCGACTCCTCGATCGTTTCGTCGTCGGCGCTCGGAACGTCCTGGACATAGGCGGCAGCCGCGGCAGCCGCCCGGGCGGGGGCTTTGGCCCGGCCGGCCTCGGCTTCCGGACTGTTGGACAGCCGCTGATACAGGCTCTGCCTGCCGGTCGTCGCGGCGGCTTCGGCAACCGCCGTCGCCTGAACCGCATTCGCCTGAACCGGGGGCGCTGCCGGGGCGGCAACGGCCGAAGACTGCGGGACAGCCCGCGCACCGGCCGGTGCCGCGGCAGGCTCAAGGCGGCCGACGTGCTCCGCCGCCGTCCCCGACGGGCCGGACACGACGCCGGCGTACTCCGGGATCTGGGCCGCGGCCGGCTCGTAGTGCACGGGTGCCGGCTGGGGCTCCGGCGCCGGCGGCGCAGGATCCGGCGTGCCGTACCGGCCGACGTTGGATTCCTTGCCGACCGTCCAGATGCCGGGCGACTCTTCGATGGCGCGCGCCCACGGGTCGGCGGGTGCGTCCGGGCCTTCGGGGGACCTGCGGGCGGCGGAACCGCCGTCGCCGGATCCTGCCGGGGCAGGGGACTTTCGCGCCGGGGCGGGGGCTGCTGGCTCGGCGCGCCGCGGGATGGGGGCCGGGGACGGGTCCCAGTCCATGGGCGGCTCTTCGTCCAGCGGCGGGGCATCCTCATCCAGGGGCGGGCCCCAGTCATCATCGGGGTAGGCGTAGGAACCTGTCTGTTCCGCAGGGCCGTCCGACGGTGTGGGCCGGGACGGTGCGGGTGGGGACACAAGCGGCTGGGGTGCCGCGGGCTGGCGTTCCGCGGTCTGCCCGCCCCGGGCCGGGGGCTCGGCGTCAAAGTCGGGGGCACGGTGCTCCACTGCGGGCGGGGCGCTGGTCGCCGGAGCTCCGGGTTCGGCGGAGGCGGGGGCGGGCGGCCTCACGGTCGAGGCGGCGTCCGGAACGTGCGCCCGGGCCGGGGCCTCGGGCGGGACTGCACCAGTGTGTGCCGCCGGCGGTGCGGCAGCGGCCGGAGCCAGCCCCCAGGCGACGTCGGCAGAGGACGCCGGGATTTCCCGGCTAGCGGGCGCTTTTGGGTTTGGCTCAGCGCTCGCTGCACTGCTGTTGCCGCCGGCGACGGCGCGGATCTGGCAGTCGATGCCGATCGTTTTGTGGATGGCCTGCCGGAGGTTGTCGGCGTGGTCGGCCCGCCCGAAGGCGCCCGCCAGCCCGGCCGTGGTGAATGCGAGCGTCAGGACGTGGTCCTCGAAGTGGCCGACCTGGGCGTTGGGCTCCACGAGCGCCCACGTGCTGCGCTTGATCTTGGTCAGCGTCTGCAGGATGTCGGGCCAGGCACGGCGCAGGACCTCGACGTCGGCTCCGGAACCCGACACCGGGGCGGGGGCGGCGGTGGCAGGGGTTGCGGCTGGAGCGACGGCGGCCGGGGCGGGCTCGGACCGCACGGGGGCGGACGGGGAAAGTTCGGGCGCAGCGGGTGCGGCCGGCTCGGCGGCCCGGGCCGCGGCCGGCGCGGGACCGGGCTCGCGCTTGCCGGCCGCCGGCTCGTCGACGGGCCAGTCGCTCGTGCTGAGCCGCGGCGCTGTCAGCGGTTCCCTGACGGGTTCGGCCTGCCGCGCCGGCTCGGCCTGCCGCGCCGGCTCGGGCTGCCGCGCAGGCTCGGGGGACGCAACCGGCTGCGGAGCCGGCGGCTGATCGGCCTGCGCCGGCGAGGGGTGGGCGGCCGCAGCGGCCCCGGCAGGGGGAGCTCCGACGTCGTTCCCGGCATAGTTAAGGCGCCGCTCGACGCGGTCGATCCGGGCGGCGATGCCGCGCTCGGTCTGTTCGGAGCTGGGCAGCAGGATGCGGGCGCACAGGAGCTCCAGGTGCAGGCGCGGCGAGGTGGCACCGGTCATGTCGGTGAGGGCGGTGTTGGTGACGTCCGCGGCGCGGGAGAGCTCGGCCGCGCCGAGGTTGTGGGCCTGGTTCTGCATCCGGGCGATCTGGTCCGCCGGCATGCCGCGCAGGATGGACTGGGCGCTCTCGGGCATCGCCTGGACGATGATGAGGTCGCGGAAGCGCTCCAGAAGGTCCTCGACAAAGCGGCGGGGGTCGTGGCCGGTCTGGATGACACGGTCCACGGCACGGAAGACTGTGGCGGCGTCGGACGCGGCGACGGCTTCGACGACGTCGTCCAGCAGGGACGCGTGCGTGTAGCCCAAGAGGGCGACCGCGAGCTCGTAGTCCAGGCCGTTCGGGCCGGCGCCGGCCATGAGCTGGTCCAGCACAGAGAGGGAGTCGCGGACCGAACCTCCGCCGGCGCGGATGACGAGCGAGAGCACGCCGGGGGCGACGGGGACGTTCTCCTGGGTGCAGAGCAGCTCCAGGTACGCCATCAGCGGCTCCGGCGGCACCAACCGGAAGGGGTAGTGGTGTGTGCGGGAACGGATGGTGCCGATCACCTTGTCCGGCTCCGTCGTGGCGAAGATGAACTTGATGTGCTCCGGCGGCTCTTCGACGATCTTGAGCAGGGCGTTGAAACCGGCCGAAGTGACCATGTGGGCTTCGTCGATGATGAAGATCTTGTACCGGTCCCGGACCGGGGCGTAGGTGGCGCGCTCGCGGAGGTCGCGGGCGTCGTCCACGCCGCCGTGGCTGGCGGCGTCGATCTCGATCACGTCGAGGGAGCCGGCGCCGCCGCGGGCGAGTTCGACACAGCTCGGGCACTTGCCGCAGGCGGTGTCCGTGGGGCCCTCGGCGCAGTTCAGGCACCGGGCCAGGATGCGGGCGGAGGTGGTTTTGCCGCAGCCGCGGGGGCCGGAAAAAAGGTACGCGTGGTTGACGCGGTTCTTGCGCAGGGCCGTCATGAGGGGCTGGGTGACGTGCTCCTGCCCGATGACGTCCGCGAAGGAATCGGGGCGGTATCTACGGTAGAGGGCAGTAGTAACAGTCACAGATAAACCCTACCAATCGGCACAGACATAAAAGACCCCTCATGCACCCGCCAGAGCCCGTTTACCCTTGCTACCTTCCGGTCCTGGGGGAGTTCAACAGGATGACGCCACATGAGGGGCCGTCAGCAAGTTTACCCGACGTTTGGGTGTGCCCCGAATCGGTCCGGTTCCCGCCTGCCCCCGGCGGGGGACATGCTCATTTTTCGCGGCGGCGGATGGGCAGATTGGGCCTATGTCCAGTCCTTGTGCGGAGCGTGGGGCATGTCCCCTGTGGGAGGGGTCCCGCGGGCGCGGGCATCGTGGAGCATGCTCATTTTTCGCGGGCACGGAGGGACAGATTGGGACTATGTCCAGTCCTTGTGCGGAGCGGGGGGCATGTCCCCCGGAGAAGCCCCGGTCCGGGGGGCGGAGGGGCCAATTGGGCGAAGCCGGAAAGTTCAGGTATTCTAGTATCTGCTTTTGATTCAGAAGCAACTGGAGAATTCGCCTAGCGGCCTATGGCGCACGCCTGGAACGCGTGTTGGGTTAACGCCCTCGGGGGTTCAAATCCCCCATTCTCCGCGGTTGGCCCCGGTCCTCGGACCGGGGCCTTTTTGCGTCCCGCCGGCACTGTCCTCCCGGCGCTGGCCTCCGGGGCTCTATGCCACGGCGGCCACCCTGCCCCGGCGGCCAGTGCAGCAAAGGCGGCCACCCTGCCCCGGCGGCCAGTGCAGCCACGGCGGCCACCCTGCCCCGGCGGCCAGTGCAGCAACGGCGGCCATGGCAAGCGTGGCGGCCCCCGTCACCCGGACGTCCCGCCCGGTTCAGGCCGCGTAGCCCAGGCGGCGCAGACGCGTCCGTGCCGCCTGTTCGCTGGGCCCCGTCCGGCCCAGGGCAAGATGCACGATGCCCAGGGTCACCCGGGTTGCCAGCCTCACCGGCAACCGGACCGGGCCCAGCCGCGCCGTCCGGAGGCCGAGCAGTTCGCGGTACCGGGGTTCGAGACTTGCCACGGCGGCCGCGAACAGCACCCGGTATCCGGGTCGGAGTGCCGGGTGGAGGGGCGGGTCCCGGATGAACGCCACTGTTTCGGCGACTCGCTCGTCATAGCGCAGTTCGCCGTCGCAGTACCAGCGGTCCAGTTGCTGCCGCATTTCTGCCTCGCTCAACGGCGGGGAGTCCACACCCATGAGCCGGCCGGCCTGCGCCCACTCGCGGACATAGGCGTCCGGTCCGCCCGGAATCGGCCGTCCCCACAGTTTGTGGGCGGAGAGGAAGGCATCGGTGAAGGCAATGTGGACCCAGCGCACCAGCTCGGGATCATTGGCCGCGTACTCGCGCCTGACGCCATGACCGTCCACGAATTCTCCCCGGACCCTCTCGTGGAGCCGCAGCACCCAGCCCGACGCGGCGCGGGCTGCCTCGGTGGAACCGTAGGAAACGGTGAAGATCCAGCGGATGGTGCCCGCCAGTCGGCCCAGCGGATCTTCGCGGAATCGGGAGTGATCATGCACCCCGGCCAGCGCTCCGGGATGGAGCGACTGCATCAGCAGGGCCCGGATTCCCGCCACGATGGTTGGCATGTCCCCGTGGACGGCCCAGACCGCCGAGCCCGGCAGGTGATAGCCGGCGTCGTCCCCCTCGGCCAGGCGCGGCACCCACTCCGGCACGGCGTCGCGCGTCCCGGTAAACGTCTGTTTGAGTTCGGACTGCCATTCCCTGAGGACATTGCGCATCCTCCATTCTTACCCGGCTCCCGGGTACCAGGCACCTGCAATTCCGGGGCGGACTACTGGGCCGTCACCGGTGCATTACTGGGGTCACCCCCGGTTCTCGCTCAAGGGCCGCAAAAGGGGCTCGACGGCGGTTCACAGGGCCGCCGGACTGTGGTCACATAGGGGGATGGGTCCGTGCGGATTGGGGTCTGGCGGACATGTATTGCTGGGAGTCACATCGTGGGAAAACACTGGGGAAACTCAACGAGTGAGCAGTCAACCGGGGCGCGGACCATAGCCGTGCGCTGCGTTTCTGGCGGTCTGTGCCTGTCCCTGGCCGTGCTGACGTTCGGCGGCTTTCAGGGCCTGAGCTCAAGCGCGGGCAGGAGTGCGGCCGAGGCGCGGCCCGCCAGCGGCGCCGTCGGACCGCAAACCCTGGATCCTCAAGCTTCGCCGGCACCGGCCGCAGCCTCCGTGACCGCCGGTGCCTTCACAGCCGATGCCCTGGCGCTCCTGGCTTTCAGCCGGACCACCGTCGACACGGCGACCAGGGACGGGGTCGGGGGAGAACTCAACGTCGCCTCGGCTAGCCTGCGCCGGCCCGCGGCGGGGTTCCTCATGGCCCCGCTGGAAACGTTGGTGCCCTCCTCTCCGTTCGGGCTGCGGACCAGTCCCTTGACGGGCCTGGCCGGTGAATTCCACTGGGGCCAGGACTTCGCCGCCGCCTGCGGAACCCGGGTCTACGCCGCCGACGCGGGTGTGGTGCGGGCCGTCGGGTGGCACCCGTGGGGCGGTGGCAACCGGGTGGAGATTGACCACGGCAATGGCCTGATCACCACGTACAACCACCTGGAGGCAAGTGCGGTCAAGAAGGGCGACTCCGTCCGGGTGGGGGAGGTCATTGCCCGGGTGGGCACCACCGGGTCCTCTACCGGCTGCCACCTTCATTTCGAAACGATTCTCAACGGTGCCCACACCGATCCGCGGAACTGGACCTTCATCCCCATCAAGCAGGTGGACCAGCTTGGTCCGATTGAAATGACCAGCTACGCGCCCGACGCCGGCAAGGCCTCGAACACGGGGATCGGCTGGGCGATTCCCGTCCGCGAGGATCTGACCCACGTGGTGGCCGGCGGTGTTCAGGAAAAGCCTGCGGCGGAGGCGGCCAAGCCCACCGCGAGCCCCTCGGCGGCAGCAACGGAAGCAGCCGCCGGCAAACCCCCGTCCACGGCCGAGCCAACGCCGACACCTACGCCCACGCCAACGCCGTCGGCAACGACCAAACCAAAGCCGACGCCGACGCCGACCCCCACGCCGACGGGTACGTCGTCGGCCAAGCCGACACCGACGGGAACGGCGACGCCGACGGGAACGGCGACACCGACGCCGACCCCCACCCCGACGGGTACAGCGTCGGCCAAGCCGACGCCGACACCTACGCCAACCGCCACCCCGACGCAGAAGACGACAGCCTCGGCCACGGGATCGGCGCCTGCCATGGTTGCGCCTCGCGCGACCTCCGCCACGGCGTCCGCCTCCGCGCGCGCTACCGAGGCCGCCAGCACGACGTCGGCACCCTTGGCCCCGGCTCCCGTCACCGTGCCGGCTGCGCCGACAGTCACCGCGACGACCAAAGCCAAAACCCCACCGACGGCCACTGCGACGCCCACCGCCACGCCGAGCCGTTAGCCGCGGCCGCTAGTCAATAGCCGAGACGACGCCGGCCCGGGCGCCGCGTCGTCACGGCCCCAACCGCCGGACAGCGGGTGCGAACCAATCCGCGGGCGCGTCGGTGCCGAAGCACGGGAGTGACCACTTCCGGACCCGGATTCGGACCACCGACGACTGCGAGGACTCAGCCATGGCCGCCCTGCACTCCATCCCCCTGACGCTCATTGACGGCACCGAAACCGACTTCGGCCGCTTCAAGGGGGAGGTGGTCCTGGTGGTGAACGTGGCATCACAATGCGGGTTTACGCCCCAGTACGCGGGGCTCGAGGCGCTGCACACCAAATTCCGGGACCAGGGATTCCAGGTCCTCGGCGTGCCGTGCAACCAGTTCGCGGGCCAGGAGCCCGGGGCCGACGTCGAGATTGCCGAATTCTGCCAGCGCAACTTCGGCGTCACGTTCCCGCTGACCGCCAAGGCCAACGTCCGGGGCAGGAACCAGCACCCGCTCTATGCCGAGCTCACCAAATTCAGGAACGGCATGCTGCCGGGCCTGGTGAAGTGGAACTTTGAGAAGTTCCTCGTGAACCGCGACGGCGCGGTCATCGCCAGGTTTTCCCCGACCGTGGCGCCGGACGCCCCGGAGATCATTGAGGCTGTCCAGGCCGCCCTGTCATGATTTGGCAGCGTTGCCGGCTTTAGTCCCCCTAGCCCCCTATCCCTCGGCATGCTCGCCGTCTAGACTGGCCGGACCCTCCAACATTCCGGGCATACCCACGGCAGAGCCATGTTTGGCACCCGCCGGACGGCAGTGCGGCCAAGGTATTCCTGCGGAGGGCGCATCAAAGAACTTCGTCAATCACATTGGGGGCCCGCCACGGGCCGTGAAAGCAGGAGGAAATCGATGACAGGGAACAAAGCCGTTGCCTACAAGGGGCCGGGCAAAGTCGAGCTGATCGACATTGACTACCCCACCTTTGAACTTAAGGACGGCCCGGGCGTCAACCCCGCCAACGTCGGCCGGCAGGTGCGCCATGGCGTAATCCTCAAAACCGTCGCCACGAATATCTGCGGCTCGGACCAGCACATGGTGCGGGGGCGCACCACGGCTCCCGCTGACCTGGTGCTGGGCCACGAGATCACCGGCGAGGTGGTCGAAGTGGGGCCCGATGTTGAATTCATCAAGGTGGGGGACATCTGCTCCGTCCCGTTCAACATCGCCTGCGGACGCTGCCGCAACTGCAAGGAGCGCAAGACCGGCATCTGCCTGAACGTGAACCCGGACCGGCCGGGCAGCGCCTACGGCTACGTGGACATGGGCGGCTGGGTGGGCGGCCAGGCCAACTATGTTCTGGTGCCCTATGCCGACTGGAACCTGCTGAAGTTCCCGGACAAGGACCAGGCCCTGGAAAAGATGATGGACCTGACCATGCTCTCGGACATCTTCCCGACCGGATTCCACGGCGCGGTTACCGCCGGCGTCGGCGTCGGCTCCACGGTGTACGTGGCCGGTGCAGGCCCGGTTGGTCTGGCCGCGGCGACCAGCGCCCAGCTCCTTGGGGCCGCCGTCGTAATTGTCGGTGACATGAACACGGACCGCCTGGCCCAGGCGCGCAGCTTCGGCTGCGAGACCATCGACCTGAACAAGGGCGGCCCGGCCGAGCAGATCGAGCAGATCCTCGGCGTCCCGGAAGTCGACTGCGGCGTGGACGCGGTGGGATTCGAGGCCAGGGGCCACGGTGCCGGAGCCCACGAGGCCCCGGCTACCGTCCTGAACTCCCTGATGGACGTCACGGCCGCCGGCGGTGCCCTGGGCATTCCCGGGCTCTACGTCACCGGTGACCCGGGCGGCGTGGACGAGGCCGCCAAGAAGGGCTCGCTCTCGCTGAGCCTCGGAACGGGCTGGGCAAAGTCGCTTAGTTTCACCACGGGGCAGTGTCCGGTCATGAAGTACAACCGGGGGCTGATGATGGCCATCCTCCATGACAAGGTGCACATCGCCAAGAACGTCAATGCCAAGGCCATCAGCCTGGAGGACGCACCGAAGGGTTACGCCGACTTCGACGCCGGTGCGGCCTCGAAGTTCGTGCTCAACCCGAACGGCTACCTGAGCTAGCCGCCGCCGGGAACCCGGCGGCCCCGGATTCCGGTGATCTACCGGGGTCCGGGGATTCCGCCGGGCGGACCGCCCCTTACATGCCGGACCAGGCATGTGAGGGGCGGCCCTCCGTTAAGCTGCGATTCCCCAATCTGCGTGACCGAGTTTTTACATTGTTTGCCTAATGTCTGGTTGGATAGTCCTTACTGAGAGGGACACTGGAGGGACCGCCTCCACCCAACCAAGAAGGCAGCAATGGAGCGCATCGAGGCCGAGCACCCCCGGCCACGTCATTTCCTACTTCATCTGAGCGACCCCCACCTGCTGGGAGGTCCGCAACCCTTGTACGGCGTCGTTGACAGCGAAGCCCTGCTCCGGCAGCTCTTCGAGGAGGTCCACGCCTCAGGTGCCCGCCCCGAAGCCGTGATTTTCACCGGCGACCTGGCCGACCTCGGCGAACCGGAAGCGTATGCCAAGCTTCGTGCCATCGTGGAGCCGGCGTGCAGGGCACTGGGGGCCAAGGTGATCTGGGCGATGGGCAATCACGACGACCGGGCCAACTTCCGGGCCGGGCTCCTGGACCAGCCGGATAACGACGCCCCGGTGGATCACAGCTACTTCGTCAACGGGCTGCGCATCATCACGCTCGACACGTCCGTGCCCGGCTTCCACCACGGCGAGCTGAGCCAGGGCCAGCTGGACTGGCTCGCGGCCGAACTCGCCACCCCGGCGCCGGACGGAACGATCCTGGCCCTGCACCACCCGCCGGTTCCGTCCGTGCTGGACCTGGCCGTGCTCGTGGAACTCAGGAATCAGTCCGCGCTCGCCGGGGTCCTGCGCAATTCCGACGTCCGCGCCATCCTGGGCGGCCATCTGCACTACTCGACCACGGCAACGTTTGCCGGCATCCCCGTCTCCGTGGCATCGGCCACGTGTTACACCCAGGACCTGAACGTTCCCGTCGGCGGCACCCGCGGCCGTGACGGCGGCCAGGCGTTCAACCTGGTCCACGTGTACGAGCACACAATCGTGCACTCCGTGGTGCTGCTCGGGGACACCCCCGCGGTCGGCGAGCTCGTCTCGGCGGAGGAGGTCCAGCGCCGGCTCTCCGCTGCCGGTATCTCCATCCCGGTGCAGGCCCGGCCCGAGGCGCCGTCCCGGACGGCGGCGCACCGCCGGTACACCACCCTGAACTAACCCACCCTTAACTGAGTCACCGCGCACAGAGCCGCCGCGCACTGAGCCGCCCTGAACGGCCGGGCCGCTGTCCGGCTACGTCTCCCAGGGCGCCTTGATGGGGTAGTACTTCTCCAGGAAAGCCGTGACCAGTTCGGCCCGTTCCTCCGCCGGGACCTCGGGGAAGCTGCCGTCGTTGAGGCAGAAGAAGTCCATGTTCCGCTTGGCCAGGAGCTTGGGCAGGTAGTTCAGCCCGGCCCGGGCCGTGGTGTCGACATACTTCACCTTGGCCGCGGTCTGGGTAACGGCCCGGCCGGTCAGCAGGGCGTAGTAGTGGTAGAAGGAGTTGGTCACGGAGATGTTGTCCGCGGCCCGGAACGTGCTCGCCGCTGTCTTGGCGAACTCGGCCGGGAACTCCTGCTCCATCTGTTCGACCACGCTGCGCCGCAGCGGAGCCGCCGTGTGCTCCAGGTGCCGGGTGGTGATGCGGCCGAACCGGTTCCACAGCAGCTTGCGGTTAACCCTGGCGGCGTTCTCGAAGCCGCTGCGTTCGGCGTCGTTGTCGCCCAGGCCGATCCGCGTCTCGGCCTCGATGAACTTCGTAATGCCGCCCGGCGTGAAGAACATGTCCGGCCCGACGGCCCGGCCGAAAAACATGTCGTCATTGGAATACAGGAAGTGCTCTGACAGCCCCTCGATGTGGTGCAGCTGGCACTCCACCGCCTGCGAATTGTGCGTCGGCAGCACCGAGGGGTCGGCGAAGAACTCTTCGCTGCGCACAATCGTGACGGCCGGGTGGTCAGCCAGCCAGGCCGGCGCGGGCGAGTCGGTGGCGATGAAGATCCGGCGGATCCACGGCGCGAACATGTACACCGAGCGCAGCGCGTACTTGAGCTCGTTGATCTGGCGGAAGCGGGCCTCGTGGTCGTCGCCCTCGCCCACGGTGACGCCGGCCATGCGGGCGCGGCGTGCCGCAATGTATTCGGGGGAGCTGCCGTCCACCCAGGAGAACACGAGATCGATGTCGAAGCTGATGTCGCTGGCATGGTCCGCGAACATGTTCTCGATAGTGGGCCACGTGTGGCCGTAGCGTTCCACCGTGCCGCGCACGGCATCCTGGGCGAGCATGGTGCGGCGCGTCAGGGAGTTCTCGATCGGCAGGATCAGCTGGTCGCCCTCGAAGCTCCACAGTTCCAGCTGGACACCGGCGGACGCGCCGAACTCGAAGCCGCCCTCCGGCTCCACACGGGGGCGGTACAGCCGGAAGATCCGGGCCTGGCGGTTCGGCGACAGCTCGCCGTCGGCCACGAGCACCGAGGACTTCTTCTTCGCGTCCACGCTCATGGAGTAGAACGGCTCGTTGCGGCACGCCTCCACGAGCGCGTCGCGGAGTTCCTTGCGGTGTTTCCAGTCCACGGCAATGACGGGCCGGTCATTGTTGCCGCGGACCAGCAGGTACCCCAGGCCCGCGCCGGCCAGGACAGAACGCAGGAACAGCAGGTCCTCGACCATGGCCTGATACGGCGTGCGGTCCTCGTTGATCAGCGCGTAGCGGCCGCGGTGGCGGACAACGTCCGGGCGGCTCCGGAATCTGGCGACGGCGGCTGCCGACGTGATCTCGGCATGGGCGTCCTCGGAGGCCTGGCTGCCATAGTAAATCTCGTCCTGGATCGCTGCGTCGGTGATGTCGGGTCTCCCGTTTCTTGGTATGCGCTGATGTCTACTTGCATGATAACGCGGCGCTCAAAATCGCCGCCGAATCCTGCCCGCACCCCGCATGTGTGGGCCCGCCGGCCGGGCCGGCGGAACCGGGGCTCAGCCGGCGACGGCGGCGCGCCAGTGGCGCAGGAAGGCGGCGCCGGCGTCGTCGTGGATCACGTCCTCGCCGAGTCCCAGATCGGCAGCGGTAAGAACATCGTAGGGTTTCACCGGGATGCCGTCCGCGGGCCGGACGTCCACGTGCTTCACGGCGTGATCGTTGTGGTGCAGCCAGTCGGCCATGGCGTAGTCGGTGCGGGAATCGCCCACCGTGCGCCAGGCCTGCGGCGTGATGCCCTGCGCGGCCAGCAGCTCCACCGCCCGGCTTGCGCCCAGATCCTTGCCCAGCCGCACCGACTCGATATCCGTGGAAATGATGGTCGGATCAACGCGGAAGTCGATCTGGTCATCCGAATCGGGCACGTGGTGGTCCAGCCGCACCACGCCGAGGCCGTGCCGGACCATGATGTCCATGGCGTCGGCGTCGAAGAGTTCCTGCTCGGCGAGGTAGTCCGCGCTGGCGACGGCGATGTGCTGCTCCACGGAGACCATGGCGCGCTTGGTTTCGTCGTAGAACATGTGGGCGGAGTAGTCCTCGGCGACCAGGCGGCGGACGTCGTTGCCGAACGCCTGCGGGATGGCGAGCTCGTGGTCGACATGGACCGGGCCGGGGCCTTCCGCCGTGAAGCTGAACCAGACGGCGCCCTTCTCGCAAATGGCGTGGACGACGACGCCGGCGGGCATGCCGGCGGCGATCATCGGCTCCATGACCTGCTCGCGGATGAACGCGTCCGACCGTCCGGTGTTGAAGATGACCGGGACGCCGCTGGCGGCGAGGGCCAGCAGGTCGGCGATGATCCCGGGCTGCACGTCGCGGGTGACCGGGCTGGCGACGGGACCGTCGACGTCGAGCAGCAGCGCGAGCACGGGAGAAGACGGCGACGGAACACGGGAAATCTCGGGTGAAGTCATACCGCTATTCTGTCAGCCGGAGCCAGGCTTTGCGCGGACAACGGCGAAGATCGGCGCCCCGGCCCCCGGATGTGACGGACACCGGCGCACCGTGCGACAAATGGTTACCTTTTGGCCACAACCGCACGCCGGCGGCGGTCTGCGATTCCTTTGGGCGTCCGAGTTCCCTAGGCTGGCATGGTGATATTCAAAGCTGTGGGCGAGGGACGCCCGTACCCCGACCATGGTTACAACACGCCCAAAGACTGGGCGGCCCTGCCGCCGCGCCCCGTGCGGCTGGACGAGCTCGTGACCACGAAACGCACCCTGGACCTTGACGCCCTGCTGGCCGAGGACTCCACCTTCTTCGGCGACCTCTTTCCCCACGTCGTGGAATACCGCGGCGTGCTGTACCTGGAAGACGGCCTGCACCGGGCAGTGCGCACCGCGCTGCACCAGCGCACCGCAATCCACGCCCGGGTCCTCGTGATAAATGGCTAAGAAGCCGGCCGACTCGACGGTCCTGCACGGGCACCGCGTCATCAGCGGCTCTGAACTGCGGGCCAACTTCGTGGACGAGGACGCCACGGAGGAGCACCCCGCCCGGCTGCGCCGCAGAATCCTGCACGGTGTGGTCCTGGTGGTGCTGGTGGGCCTGATCGTGGCGGCTATCGTGGTGGCCCTGGCCATCATGAACGGCCAGATCAAGGTCCCGACGTCGGAACGGAGCAAGGCGCCCGTGTCCCTGTGTCCGACGGCCGTGTACGACTACACGCCGCCGGAAAAGATCAACCTCAACGTCTACAACTCCACGAGCAAGCCTGGTCTGGCCCGGAGCGTGGCCAACGAGTTCGCCGCGCGCAAGTTCATCGTGGGTGCCGTGGGCAACACGACCACCAGTTATCGCGGTGTGGCGCTCGTCGTCTCCGGCGCCGCCGGCCAGTCGGCCGCCTTCAGCGTCCAGCGCAATCTGCCTGGCTCCGACTATGTCCAGGACAGCCGCACGGACCCGAGCGTGGATGTCATCCTGACCGGCGACTTCAAGGAACTGGTCAAACCCGAACTCGTGGACCAGACGCCGGGCCAGCTCAGCTGCCCCCGGGAGGACCGGCGCATCGTCGACGAGTCTACGATTCCCGTCAACCCGGAGGCAACGCCGGCCGCGCCGGCGGCGACGCCGCCCGCGCCCTAAGCGGCGGGTAACCCTCGACGCCGCCCGCGCCCTAAGCGTTGACGCGGACGGGCCGGCCGGCGTCGTCGAACCTGGCCCCGGCGCCGAGCTGGATGAACCGCACCGTGCGCGCCAGCCGCGCCCCGGCCTCGGCATCATGGCCGGATCCGTCGCCCCGGGCCGCGCTGGAGGAGAGCGTGCCGTGGATCAGCTGGGCGAGCTGGGCGATGTCCGACTCCGGCAGGTAGCCCTGGGCCATGCCGTCGCGCAGGATCCCCTGCAGGAGGACGCTGAGTTCGCCCACGTGGTCGGCGAGCTTGGCGAACGACGACGGCGAGAGCACCGCCCCCATGGCCGGCCCCGGCGGCAGGTGGCGGCGGCTGAGGTCCTCCACCTGGGCCCGGACGTAGAGCGCCAGCCGGTCCACCGGGTTCTCCAGCGCATCCAGCGATTCGCGCAGGTCCACCAGGAACCGCTCGGTCTCGTCCAGGGCGTAGGCGATGAGGAGTTCTTCGATGTCCGCGTAGTAGTTGTACACGGCGGTCCGGCCGATCCTGGCGTGGCGGGCGACGTCGGTCATGGTCAGGCCCGGCAGCCCGTGGGTGAAGAGGAGTTCCCCGAACGCGGTCAGAATGCGGCGCTGGGTCTCGGCGCGTTGTGCGGCGTTACTGGCGGCCGAAATCCTGGGCATACGGACACTTTAGCGTGATCTGTCACTAAATCGTGGAAGTGACGACGGCGCCACGGGCCGCGGCGTGCGTGCTGCCCACTCTGCGTGCCTGCCTACTCGTAGACGGTCGGGATCGCGGGCTCGCCGGGCTGCAGCCGGTCCACGGACCGGGGCAGCTCCGCCATGGACGCCGTATGCCGTTCCCTGGCCCGGGCCACCGCGGCCGGCCCGGTCCAGCCGGGCAGGACTTCGCCGTCCTTCATGAACTGCTGCAGGAGGGGCCGGGTGTTCCTGCCGGTGGCGGGCGGGTGGCCGACGCCGAGGACCTCGTGGGTGGCGGTGCCGCGCTCATCGAGGCGCCGGACCGCGAATTTGCGGCCGCCCACATTGATCTTGTCCTTGGAGGTCTTCGCCACGGCAACGGGTTCGCCGGCGTCGTTGGCCCGGCTGACCAGCTTGTAGACCATGCCGGCGGTGGGCGCCCCGGACCCGGTCACCAGTGCCGTGCCGATGCCGTACGAGTCGGCCGGGGCGGACCGGAGCGCGGCGACCGAATACTCGTCCAGGTCCGAGGTCACCACGATCCTGGTGTGCTCGTTGCCAAGGCTGTCCAGCAGGTCGCGGACCCACCGCGCCTGGGCCACGAGGTCGCCGGAATCCAGCCGGACCGCCCCGAGTTTTGCCCCGGCGAGGTCGACGGCGGTACGCACTGCCGCTTCGACGTCGTACGTGTCCACGAGCAGCGTGGTGTCCGGCCCCAGCGAGGCCAGCTGCGCCGCGAAGGCGTCCCGTTCGGAGTCATGGACCAGGGTGAAGGAATGGGCCGCGGTGCCGACGGTCCGCAGCCGGTAGCGCCGGCCGGCGGCGAGGTTGGACGTGCCGGCGAACCCGGCGATGACGGCGGCGCGGGCCGCGGCGGCGGCCGCTTCCTCATGCGTACGGCGCGACCCCATCTCAATGCACGGCCGGCCGGCGGCGGCACTGATCATCCGGGACGCCGCCGAGGCGATGGCGCTGTCATGATTCAGCACGGACAGGACATAGGTCTCCAGGACGCAGGCCTCGGCAAACGTCGACTCCACGATCAGCACCGGCGAGTGCGGGAAGTAGGCCTCGCCCTCCGGGTAGCCCCAGATGTCGCCGGAGAACCGGAATGCGGCCAGGTGCTCGAGGACGTCGTCGCGGACCACGCCGGTGCCGGCCAGGAAATCGAGGTCGTCCCGGTCGAAGCGGAAGCCGGCGATGCCCTCAAGGAGCCGGCCGGTGCCGGCCACGATCCCGTACCGGCGCCCTGCAGGCAGCCCGCGGGCAAAGGCCTGGAAGACGGACCTGCGCTGTGCCGCCCCGGAATGGAGAGCCGCCTGGAACATCGTCAGCTCATAGTGGTCGGTAAACAGGGAGGTCCGGCATCCGTCCGGCCCGGCCGAAGTGTCCATGCTTCACTCTAGGCCGGGCGGGCGGCAAAGGGGCCCCGGGCTCCGACGCCGACTTCGCGGGAAGCGACCGAACTCGCCGGAAGCTTCCGGCGATCCCCGGCGTTTCCGGCGAGTTCGACGACGGCCGGGTTCAGACGGGGCAGCTGTCGGGGCCGCACGTGCCGGCGGCGTCCGCGGCCGCGTTCTCGCCGGCGCCCACCATGACGAGCGGGTTGCTTTCCTGCCAGGCCTGCTCGAGGGCCGCGGTGAAGGTTTCCGCCGGCTGCGCGCCGGAGAGCCCGAACTTGCGGTCGATCACGAAGAACGGGACGCCGCTGATGCCCAGGGCCCGGGCCTCCGCGAAGTCGTTCCGGACGGCGTCGGCGTAGGCGTCCGTGCTGAACAGCTCCGCCAGGTCCGCGGCGTCGAGCCCGAGGTCCAGCCCCAGGGCGGTCAGGTATTCCTGGCTGCCGATGTCCTTGCCGTGTTCGAAGTGGTCGCTGAGCAGGCGTTCCTTGGCTGCGTCCTGCTTGCCGTGGGCGGCGGCGAGGTGGATCAGCCGGTGGGCTGTGAAGCTGTTGGCCACTACGACGGCGTCGAACCGGTAGTTCAGCCCCTCGTCTTTGGCCTGGGCCGCCACGTGCTCGAACATTTGCGAGACCTGCCCCGGGGCCAGGCCCTTGCGGGTGCTCAGGTAGTCCAGTTCGGTGCCGTCATAGTGTTCCGGGAGCGTGGGGTCCAGCTGGTAGCTGCGCCACTGCACCTGAACGGAATCGCGGTGCGGGAAGGCTGCGAGGGCGGTTTCGAAACGGCGTTTGCCGATGTAGCACCAGGGGCAGGCGACGTCGGACCAGATCTCAATCTTCATGCCGGCAACAACCGCGGTTCCGCCGGGTCCATTCCCCGGCCGGACTGTCGTTTTGCTCACGTCCCGGCGGAGGGCCGGGCTGCCGTCACCGCGGCGGGAAGGCGAGTTCCATGACGAAGTCGTGCTCCACGGTGCTGCCCAGCTGGAACGACTTGGTGCCGACCCGCTCAAAACCGCTCTTCTCATAGAAGCGGATGGCCTTGGCGTTCTGGCTGTTCACGCCGAGCCACACCCCGGCTGCGCCCCTGGCGGCCGCATGCTCCAGCGAGGCGCGCATCAGCCGGCCGGCGGCCCCCTGCCCGTGGTGCCCCGGGTGGACGTAGCACTTGCTGAGTTCCGTAGCGGGAACGGCGGAGAGCACGGAGACGACGTCGGGGTCGGCCGCCGGTTTGGCAATCAGCATCGTGTACCCGTTCAGCTGTCCGCCGTCGTCGAGCACCAGAATGGTGATGGACGGATCGGCCAGGTATTCGGCGAACCTGGCTTCGCTGAGCGTCCGTTCCAGGTGCGCGGCGATGTCCGCGGCGGACGACGACGGCGGGCAGGCCAGCGGGAAGGTGACGGCCGCGAGGTCCGCCAGCGGTCCGGCGTCGTCAGGTGTTGCGGTCCGGATCAGGTGCGTCATACCTAAAACCCTAGCCAGTGCACCCGGCGCTAACCCGAGCCCGGCCCGAGGTGGCGCCGGATGGCCTCGACCACCAGCCGGTGGTCGTCGTCGGAGGACAGCCCGGAGGCCGTCACGGCGGCGACGACGCCGGCGTTCCGGACCCGGACGGGGAAGGAACCGCCGGCCAGCGTGTAGTCGGCCGGCGCCAGCCAGCCGCCCTGCGTGGGGTCGAAGTTCTTGGCGGCGAACTCCGCGGCAAGCAGCGCCGTGCTGTGTTCGAAGCGCAGGGTGGTGGCCGCCTTGCGGCGGATCCATTCCTCCTGGTCGGCGGTGGCGCCGGGCAGGACACAGCGGAAGAGGACCAGGTTGTGCCGCCGGATATCAATGGCCACCGGATAAGCCGCTTCGATGGCCCGGGACGCGATGAGCGAGCCGAGGCGCCAAGCGTCCTGATGGTCAAAGGCCGGGAAGACCAGCTGGTCCTCGTGCTGCCGGAGTTCGGCGATGCGTGGCGAGTCGCTCATTACGCACCCGCCGTATCGGCCGCGTAGCTGAGCCCGATCTGCCGGCGGATCTCATCCATGGCAGCCATGATCGCGACCGTTTCCTCGGGTGGCAGGATGGTCCCCGCCGTTTCGCCGGCCGCAACCATCCGCTCGAGCTCGGCGGCCTGGTATTGCATGCCGCGGCTGTTCACGGGCTGCTCGAAGCGTTCCACCACGGTGCCATCCACGGCGAACACCGTGAAGGGGACGGGGTTGTACCACGTGTGTTCGATGTCGATCCAGCCCTTGGTGCCGATCACGAGTGCCCGGTTGGCGCTGGCGGCGTCGAGTTCGCAGTCGACCAGCGCCTGCGCGCCGTCCGCGTAGTCGAAGATTGCGGCCGTTTGGCGGTCGACGCCGGTGGCGGTCATGGACGCGCTTGCGCGGATCGCAGACGGGGTGCCCAGGATGTCGAACGCGAAGGAGATGGGGTAGATGCCAAGATCCAGCAGGGCTCCGCCGCCGAGCGCGGGGTCGTTGAGCCGGTGGGCGGGGTCGGTGGGGAGGCTCTGGTTGTGGCTGGCGACCACCTTGCGGACCTCTCCGATGGTCCCGGCTTCGATGATCTCGCGGATGCGGATCATGTGCGGCAGGAAGCGGGTCCACATGGCCTCGAGCGCTACGAGCCCCCTCGAAGACGCGAGGTTAACGATTTCCTGCGCTTCACGGGCGTTCATTGTGAACGACTTCTCCACCAGGACGTGTTTTCCCGCGTTGAGGGCCAGTGATGCATTCGCATGGTGGAAGGGGTGCGGGGTGGCGATGTACACGACGTCTACATCCGGATCGGCAACGAGCTCTTCATAGCTGCCGTGCGCCGTCGCGATGCCGTATTTTTCCGCGAAGGCTGTGCTCGATTCAAGGGACCGGGAACCCACGGCCTGCACCGTGAACCCGTTTTCGAGGAGGTCCTGGGTCTGCAGGCCGGCGATGAACCCGGTACCGAGGATTCCCCAGCGGATCGTTCCTTCAGAGGTGCCATTGTTGAGGGCCACGCGTTAGTCCTTTGCCGGGTTGGTGCGCGGGTACGCCACGAACGCGAAGCGCGTCGAGTCCGGCGACCAGCTGTTGACGTTCAGTGTGCCCTGCCCGCCGAACAGCGGCCAGGTGTGCACCGTGCGGGTCCAGTCGCCCGTTGAGACAAGCACGACGTCGACCGGCAGGTCCGCGGGGTGGCCCAGCGTGCCGGCGGGGAAACGGATGTAGCTGGCCAGCTGACCATCGGGGGACAGGTGCGGGAACCAGTCCACGGTGTCGCTGTCGAGGAGCTGTTCGAAGCCGGTCCCGTCGACGCGCAGGCGGCCGAGCTGGGCATGGCCCGGGGCAGAGGAGAAGGATTCCGTGTTCAGGTACAGCCATTTCCCATCGGGGGAATACTCCGGCCCGTCGCAGTGGCCGCGTCCGACGTCGACGGCGGCGGCAGCACCGCCGTCGGACGCTATGGTCATGAGCCTGCCGGGCTGCGTGAAGTCGCCGGCTTCGATGCCCACATAGGCCAGTTCCCGGCCGTCCGGGCTCACGCCGTGGAGGAAATGGAAGGAGCCGTCGTCCCCGGTGATGCGTTCGGCGTGGCCGCCGGACAGCGCAGCCCGGTAGATGTGGCCGTCGTTGGCGGAGAGGAAGATGGTTTCGCCGTCGGGTGCGAGGACGTGGTCGTTGTTGAGGTCCGGGACGCCGGTGAGCGGGATCTGGCTGATGCTCCGCCCGGCTAGCTCGAACCGCCAGAGCTTCCCGTCTCCGTTGAGGATCAGGGCCGCGCCGTCGGCGGTCCAGTTGGGTGCCTCCAGCAGCAGTTCATCGGTGCTGTAGACCAGTTCGGACTCGCCTGTCACCGATGCGATCCACACTTCGCAGCGCTGGCCCGGGCTCAGTGTCCGGTTCACTGCGTGTCCTCCGCGGATCCTGCCGGGAGTTCCTTGATCCGGATGTTCCGCCACCGGCATTGGGCTCCGACGCCCCAGCGGGCTTCGCCGAACATGGCGTCGTTGTCGTGCACTTCGAGGGCGATGTGCCCGCGGTCGCCGAGGACACCCAGGACATCCGCGGGGTTGTAGTTCGGCGAGTCCAGTGTGGCGGTGTCCAGTTCGGCGATCTTGAGGCCGTTGATCCACGTGGTGATCACCGGCAGGGCGCCGACGCAGCGGATGCGCAGTTCGTTCCAGTCGTCCCAGCGCCAGACGTTGAGGAAGTCCTCGACGTCGGCCGCGTGACTGAGGCGCCGGCGCTTCTCCTCCGTGACGGGTTCAGCGGACGTCGCAGGGTCGTCGGCAACCAGCCCCACCGGCCGGCCGCCGGCGTCCCGGGCGGCATCGACCGCGAACGGCACGGCCGAGAAGCTCGCCAGCCCGTTGCCGAAGAAGCCGCCGATACCGCCGGAGGGCCGGTGGTCCACAAGGACCTGGAAGCCCTCCCAGCTGTCCTTCTTCCGGCGGAGCATGACGCCGGTGTCCGCCGGCCAGTCCGGGCGCATTTCCAGCACGAGTTCGAAGTCGCCGAACGCCTGGTCGCTGACCAGGTAACCGCCGTACCCGCTGCCGGGGGCGTCCTGCTCGCCGACCAGGACGCCGTCCTCGACGAACCACCGGGCCGGGTGCTGTTCCGGGTCCACCGGGCGTTCCAGGCCGAGGCGGTCGAAATGCTCCAGCACAGACGGCCCGCCCGGATACAGCGTGCCGTAGACGCGCGGGGCGGCGTGCCAGCCGGCCAGGCTGGCGCCGTCGAACAGGGGGGTAAAACCGTCGGCGGAGGACGCGCCGGGCGTCGTGGCGGCGTCGTCCAGCGGCGGGCTCCCGGCGGTCCGGGTCGTGTGGGCCATGGCCGTCTCCTACTGTTTGAAGGCGGCGTCGAAGGAGGTGTTCGAGGCCGGGAAGTCGTACTTCTTGAGGTTGGCGAGGGCTTCGGGGGCGCCGTGGAGGCGGTCCATGCCGGCGTCTTCCCATTCGATCGAGATGGGCCCGGTGTAGCCGATCGCGGTGAGGGCGCGGAAGGACGCTTCCCAGGGGACGTCGCCGCGGCCGGCGGAGACGAAGTCCCAGCCGCGGCGGGGGTCGCCCCAGGGCAGGTGGGAGCCCAGGACGGTGTTCCGGCCGGTCTGGCGGACCTTGGTGTCCTTGCAGTCGACGTGGTAGATCCGGTCCTTGAAGTCCCAGATGAAGGAGACCGGGTCGATGCCCTGCCACATCATGTGGGAAGGGTCCCAGTTCAGGCCGAACGCTTCGCGGTGGCCGATCGCGTCGAGGGCGCGGACGGTGGTCCAGTAGTCGTAGGCGATCTCGGACGGGTGGACTTCGTGGGCGAAGCGGACGCCGCATTCGTCGAAGACGTCCAGGATGGGGTTCCAGCGGTCGGCGAAGTCCTGGTAGCCGGCGTCGATGACTTTTTCCGGGACGGGCGGGAACATCGCGACGTACTGCCAGATGGAGGAGCCGGTGAACCCGACGACGGTGTCTACGCCGAGGGCACGGGCGAGGCGGGCGGTGTGTTTCATTTCCTCGGCGGCGCGGCGCCGGACGCCTTCGGGGTCGCCGTCGCCCCAGACCTTGGCCCCGACGATCGCTTCGTGGCGGAAGTCGATGGGGTCATCGCAGACGGCCTGGCCTTTGAGGTGGTTGGAGATGGCCCAGACCTTGAGGTTGTATTTGTCGAGGATGGCGAGTTTGTTCTCGACGTAGCCGGGTTCGTCCCAGCGCCAGGCGTCCAGGTGGTCCCCGGAGACGGCGATTTCCAGGCCGTCGTAGCCCCAGCCGGAGGCGAGGCGGGCGACTTCCTCGAAGGGGAGGTCGGCCCACTGGCCGGTGAACAGGGTGTACGGGCGGGGCATGGTCAGGCTCCTTCGACAGCGGTCTGGGTAGTGGGGGCGGAGGGGGTCAGCTGGATGACGGAGCTTTTGGCGGCCGCGCTTTCCTCGACAGCGGCGAGGATCCGCTGGACGCTCAGGCCGTCCTCGAACGACGGCGAGGGCTGGGTGCCGTTCCGGATGGCGGTGAGGAAATCCCGGATTTCGTGGGTGAAGGTGTGTTCCCAGCCAAGGGTATGGCCCTGCGGCCACCACGCCTCGAGGTACGGGTGCTCGGGTTCGTTGACCAGGATCCGGCGGAAGCCCTGTTCCCGGACCGGGACGGTGGCGTCGAGGAAGCCGAGTTCGTTCAGGGCTTCGAGGTCGAACAGAATGGAGCCTTTGTCACCGTAGATCTCCAGCTTGAGCGAGTTCTTCTGCCCGGTGGCCACGCGGGAGACCTCCACCGAGGCGATGGCCCCGGAGGTGAGCGTGAGCGTGGCCCAGGCGGCGTCGTCGACCGTCACTTCTTCCAGCCCGGCGGCGCCGGGGCGGTGCGGGGTGAAGGTGTGCAGCCGGCCGGAGACTTCGGTGACCTGGTCGCCGAGGAGGAACAGGACCTGGTCGATGGCGTGGGAGGCGATGTCGCCCAGGGCTCCGGACCCGGCGGTGTCCTTGTTCAGCCGCCATGTCATGGGCGAGTCGGGGTCCACGAGCCAGTCCTGCAGGTAGGCGGCGCGGACGTGCCGGACGGTCCCGAGCCGGCCCTCGGCGATCAGTTCGCGGGCCAGGGCCAGGGCCGGGACGCGGCGGTAGTTGAAGCCGATCATCGACTGCACGCCTGCGCCCCGGGCGGTGCGGGCGGCGGCGGCCATGGCTTCGGCTTCGGCGAGGGTGTTGGCCAGGGGTTTCTCCACCAGGACGTGCTTGCCGGCGGCCAGGGCCGCGACGGCGATCTCGGCGTGCATCCAGCCGGGGGCGCAGATGTCGACGATGTGGATGTCGTCCCTGGCGATCACCGCGCGCCAGTCCGTGGCGGACTCGGCCCAGCCGTACTTCGCGGCCGCGTCGGCCACGGCGGCCGCGTCCCGGCCGACGAGGACCTTCTGCTCGAAGGCCGGGACGTCGAAGAAACTGGCCACGTTCCGCCACGCGTTCGAGTGGGCCTTGCCCATGAACGCATAGCCGATCATGGCCACGCCCAACGGGGAACCGGCCGGCGGGCCGGGGGTGGTTTCGGAGGAGGTCATGGCTGTTCCTAGAGGGTGGAAGCGGTGGGGTCCCAGTCCTCGGGGAGGGCTGCGGAGGCAGGGGCTGAGCTTTCCACGTCGATGAAGGTGCCGGAATCGATGGATTCGGAGATCGAGACCATGGTGTCCAGGACGTGGTAGGCGAGGTTGCCGGTGGCGCGGTGCGGGACGCCGGCGCGGATGGAACGTGCCATGTCCAGTACGCCCATGCCGCGGCCCTGGCTGGGGCCGGTGGCCGGGATGACGGTCCAGTCCTCGTCGCCGGCGCGCCAGAGCTTGATGTCGCCGTCGAAGTAGTTCGGATCCGGCAGCGAGAGGGTGGCCTCGGTGCCGGTGATCTCCACGAAGCCCATCCGCAGGCGCGGGGACTCGAACGAGAAGACGCTGTGGGAGGATGCGCCGGATTCGAACTGGGCCATGGCGGAGACGTGGGTGGGGACCTCGACGGTGAATTCCTCGCCGGCCTTGGGCCCGGAACCAATCACCCGGACCTCCTTGGCCTTGGACCCGGTGGCGGCCACCTTGCGGACCGACCCGAACGTCTGGACCAAGGCGGTCAGGTAATAAGGGCCCATGTCGAACAGGGGCCCGGCACCGTACTGGAACAGGAACGCGGGGTTGGGGTGCCAGGACTCCGGCCCGGGAGTCTGGAACGTGGTCATGGCGGTCAGCGGGGTGCCGATGTCGCCGCGTTCGATGATCCGCCGCGCGGTCTGCAGCCCGGCGCCCAGGAACGTGTCCGGGGCCGTGCCGAGGCGGATGCCCGCGGCGTCGGCCGTCTTCAGCAGGCCCAGGCCCGATTCGCGGTCCAGGGAGAACGGCTTTTCGGTCCAGACGTGCTTGCCGGCGTTGACGGCGGCCGTGGCCACCTCCACGTGGGCGGCGGGGATGGTCAGGTTGACGATGATCTCGACGTCGGGGTGGTTCAGCGCCTTCTCCACCCCGCCCCATTCCGGGATGCCGTATTCCTTCGCGCGTGCCTCGGCCGCGTCCTCGAAGAGGTCGGCGATGACGTGGACTTTCAGGTCCGGGAAGACGGTGAGGTTGTCCAGGTACTGCTTGCTGATGTTGCCGGCGCCGATGACGGCGACGCCCACCGGCCCGCGGCCGGTTCCCTGCGCGGCGCTCATGCGTTCACGGCCTGGGCGCTGGCGGAACCGGCCTGCAGGTAGGCCAGGGACTGGGTGATGCCGTCAAAGATGTCGCCGGAGTAGTCGTCGAACTCCACGACGCCGACTTCCAGGGAACCGGCCGCGTTGATGACGTCCCACACGGGGATGTTTCCCTGCCCTGCCGGTTGCTGGGCCTTGGTGTCCGTGCTGACAGGGCCGTCCTTGATGTGGATGAACTTGACCCGGTCACCCAGGCGCTGGAGCAACTGCACCGGGTCCTGGCCGCCGACGGCTGCCCAGTACGTGTCCACTTCCAGGACGAGCTCGGGGTCCAGGAGGGTCTCGAAGTATTCCAGCGCTGTCTGGCCGTCGATGCTGGACTCCAGTTCCCAGGCATGGTTGTGGTAGCCGACGCGGATGCCGTACCCGGCGCCCTTCCTGGCGGCGGCGTTCAGCTTCGCGGCCGTGGCCTGGATGTCCTCGGCGGACTGCCAGTGCTCGGCGGGAAGGTAGGGGTCGATGACCGTGCCGATGCCCAGCTCCCGGGCCGCGGCGAAGATCTCATCCTGGTCCGCACTCAGCAGCGGGGCGTGCCCGGACGGGGCGGTGAGCCCGTTCTCCTTCAGGGCCGCACCCAGCTCCTTGGCGGTGGCCACGAAGTTGTACGGCTCAACCTGGGTGAAGCCGATCCCGGCGACCTTTTTGATGGTGCCGGGCAGGTCCTCGGCGATGGCGTTGCGGAGCGTGTACAGCTGGAGCGAGTAAGACATGGGGTTCCTTTACGGGAGTGGGTGGTTCGAGGGTTCGGAGTTAGCGGCCGGCGAGGGATCCGCCGATGCCGCCGACGCTGAAGTACTTGTTGAGGGTGGCGAAGACGATGATGGGCGGGAGCATCATGATCACGGCGAGGGCCATGACCCCGGACCAGTCTGTCTGGTTCTGTTGGAAGAAGGACTGGACGCCCATGGGGAGGGTGAAGATTTCGTTGGAGCGCAGGAAGACGATGGCGACGAGGTAGTCGTTCCAGGCCAGGAGGAAGGCGAAGATCGCGGTGGAGAGCACGCCGGGCAGGCTGTTGCGCAGCACGACTTTGGTGAAGGAGCCGAAGACGGAGCAGCCGTCGATCCAGGCGGCCTCTTCGAGGCTGATCGGGATGGAGTCGAAGTAGGCGGCCATCATCCAGGTCGCTACGGTCATGGTGGAGCCGACGTAGATGATGGTCAGGCCCATGAGGTTGTCCACGAGGCCCATGTTCGCGAAGAGGATGAACAGGGGCACCACGGAGGTGATGATGGGCAGGGACTGCATGACGAACAACAGCAGCGAATAGCCGGAGACGGCCTTGGACCGGCCGCGGGAGAGGACGTAGCCGGCCGGTGCGGCAACGGCCACCGATACCACCACCGTGGCGAGGGTGGTGATGAGGCTGTTCTGCAGCCAGATGGCGGCGAGGGTCTGCGAGAAGACGTTGGAGATGTTCTCGAAGGTCAGGCCGGTGGCGGTGCTGTTGGGCGCGGGGGTCAGGGCGAGGATGACGGTGACCATGATGGGCACCAGGACGATCGCGGTGATGGCCAGGATGGCGGTGAAGCGCCACCAGCGTCCGCGCATGCCGGCGTCGGAGAGGGCCCTGCGGGGTCTGCCGGTCGTGGCGACGCCGAGGGCGGGGCCGGAGTCCGGGTGGGCGTGGAGGACTGTGCTCATTATTCGACGCTCGACTTTCGGATCTGGCGGTACAGGATGACCGAGATGACCACGAGGGTGATGGTCATGAGGAAGGCGATGGCGACGCCGGGCCCGGTGGCGAAGTCCTGGAAGACGGTGCGGTAGGCCAGGACCACCAGCGACGTTGTGGCATTAACCGGCCCGCCGCCGGTGAGCAGGTAGATGGTGGGGAAGTCATTGACGCAGAAGATCGTCATGAGGATCCAGGAGATGTAGGTGGACCGGGCGATCAGTGGCAGGGTGATCTGGCTGAACTGCTGGAACCGGGTGGCGCCGTCCATGCTGGCGGCCTCGTAGACGGTGGTGTCCACGGACGCCAGGGCTGCCGAAGTCATCATCATCATGAAGGGGAAGCTGACCCACACCTTGAACACCATAACGGTGACTTGGGCGAGGGCGGGGTCGGCCAGGAACAGCGGGGTGCCGAGGCCCAGGCTGCGGAAGATGGACGGGATGAGGCTGTCCGGGGTTGCCACGAGCCAGTTCCAGGCGGTGGAGGACACCACGATCGGCACCACCCACGGCAGCAGCAGCAGGACCTTGAACATGCCCCCCGCGGGGATCTTGGTGCGCAGCAGCAGGGCCAGGCCCAGGCCCACGGCCCAAGACCCGAAGACACCGACGATCGTGAACCACAGGGTGAACTGGGCGGCCTTCCAGAATGCCGGAGAGGACAGGACGGTGGCGAAGTTCTCGAGCCCGACGAAGTTCCCGGTCTCCAGCAGGTTGCCGTCGTGGGTGGCCTGGACGCCGGCGTAGACCAGCGGGTAGCCGTGGATGAGGACGAGGAGGATCACCGAGGGGATCAGGAGCCAGAAGAACGTCCGGGTGGCCTGTGCCGAGAGCTTGCTCTTGCGGTTCAGGTTCTTGGGGCTCTGGTCCTTGCGGTTCAGGGACCCGCCCCCGGGCCCGCCGGGGGCCAGGCCCCGGCGGGCCCGGGCCAGGCCGGACTGCGTGGTAGTGGTTGACATGGCCTGTCGCCTGCTACTTCTTCAGAACAGACTCGAGGCCGGACTGGAACGCCTGCAGGGCCGTCTTGGCGTCAGACTTGCCGGTAATGATCGTCTGGCTGAACTGGTTAAGCGCCTGTCCGCCGTCAAGCGCGGCAAGGTTGGCGTTCAGGGTGCTCCCCTGGGAGGCAAACGTCTTGGCGATGGGCTGCCAGTCCTTGACGATCTTGACGTTGTTGGGGTCGTCCGCGAACTCGGGAATCTCAGTAATCGACTTGAAGACCGGCAGCGCGGACATCAGCTTCTTCTGCCACAGCTGCTTGAGCTGGCCCAGGTAGTACACCAGGAACTCTTCGGAAGCGGCCTGGGACGGGGTATTGGTGTACATCATGATGTTGTTCGGGAAGACGATGGTGGCTTTGTCACCGTGCGGGCCGGTCAGCGGATCAGCGACGAGAAGATCTCCCGAGGTGTCGCCCACGCGCTGGGGAACATTTGCCTGGAAGAGGCCGAAACCTGCTTTGCCGTCCTTCCACTGCGCCGACATGTTGTCGGTGGTGTAGCTGACAGCAGCAGGATCGACAATGCCGTTGGACACCAGTTCAAGGACGAACTCCATGGCCTCGACGTTGCGGTCGTTGAGGAGGTCCAGCTCGCCGTTCTTGTTGAAGACGCCGCCGCCGTTGTTGACCATCATCATGATCATTGAGTGGTTGGCGTAGTTGTTTCCTGCGCCAGCGCCGGTGGTAAAGCCGAAGGCGCCGACCTTCTTCAGGGCTTTGCCAGCTTCCAGGAGGGACGGCCAGTCCGTAGGCAGTGCCACGTTGGCCTTTTCGAAGAGCGACTTGCGGTACCAGAAGACGCGCATGTCCAGCTGCCACGGCACGGCCACGTAACCCTTGTCGGACTTGAACGGGTCCAGCACGCCCGGCAGGAAGTCGTCGAACTGGCCGTTCTTCTTGAGCGCGTCAATGACCTTGTCCGCGTACGCGATCTGTCCCTGCTGCTCGAACTGGAACGCCTGGAAGCCGCCGCCGGTAGAGACGGCCGGGCCGGTCTTGGACGCGATGGCGGAGGAGAACGTCTGGTAGAAGTTGTTCCACTGGATGGTCTGGTAGGTGGCCTTGCTGTTGGTGGCCCCGGAAAAGCCTTCCGCGAGCTTCTTGGCGGCGTCGTTGTAGGCGGGGGTGGCCCACGGCATATCCCAGAACTTGATGGTGCCGCTGCCTCCGCCGGCCTGGGAAGCGGAGCCTCCACCGCAGGCGGCCAGGAGCGGTGCGCTGGCAGCGGCAGCGGCGAAGCCCAGGAATCCACGGCGGGAGAATGCGGTGGAGGTTACAGAGGACTTAATCGTCACGATAAATTCCTTTCACGACCGGTCGGCTGTGCGGACCGGTCTTCTCGACAGTGAGTTGATGCGGAAGTTCCTGCTGGTGGTGCTGGTGGTGCTGGTAACGCGGGTCAGTCTTGAAGGTCAGTGACCAGGGCGGTCAGGGCGGCGAAACGGTCAAGATCGGGCAGGGCGGCCCCGGAATCGATGGCCGCGCGAAGCCGCGTCCAGCTGTGCCGGTGGGCTGATTCGAAGATGCTGGGCAGCGTCGTGGCGCCGGCCGCCGTGACCGAGCGGATTTCCGCGGGCCAGGCCGCGGACGCGTCCGGCAGGGTGATGTCGGCCCGGCCGGGCCGGGTGAGGATGGAGACGGCCGCCGTTGCCGGGAGCGCCGAGGTGGTGATCCCGTGCAGGGCCGCGGGGGCGCCGCCGGGGAGCTGGCCGGCCAGGGTGTAGCCGCCGGCGTTGCGCTGGATGATCCGCAGCCCGGTCAGCTGCACGCCGCAGGCCGCCACGGCCCCCAGATGCCGGGTCAGCAGGACCTCGGGGACGGTGCCCGGGGCGGCGTAGGCCACGGAGTCGAGTAGCACGGCGTCGGCCAGGGCGTCGGCGATGACGTTCCGGGCGGCGTCCTGCGAGTCGCCGAGGGCCGGGTTTGGCGCCCAGGTGTGGTCAAGGACGACGGCGGCGCCGGCGCCGGCAGCCGCGGCGGCCAGGACGGCCGGGTCTTCGGCTACCGGATCGAGGACGACGACGCCGCGGACACCGCCGCGGATCGCGTCGGCGGCGCGGACGGTCCAGCCGGCGTGCCCGGCGATGGCGGCGACGTCCGGCGAGCCGGCGGCCGGGGCGAACGAGACGGGAAGCGAGGCCACGACGGCGGCGACGGTGCCGGCCGTCCCGGCGTCGGTCTGGACGAGAAGCGCGGTCATGCCCGGGTCTCCTGGGGGGCCTTTGCCCCGCGGGCGGCGCTGCCGGCGGAAGCGGCGGCAGCGGCGATCGCGAGGGCGAATTCGAGATCATGGATGAGGGTTTCGGCGTCGGGGGCCGTCTCGGTGCCGCGGGCGATGCCGGCGAGCCGGCGCCATTCGCCCTCGTAGCCGTTGTGGCCGTAGGGGCCCAGCACCGTGGTGCTGTGCTGCGTCCGGATCCGGGCCGTCGCCGAACCGGCATGCACGTAGGACGGGGTGAAATCGATGCTGAGGGCGGCGTCGTCGCCAATCGCCTCGAAGGTCCAGGACGGTTCCCACGTGCCGTTCATCGCGGCCCGGAGTTCGATCGTGGTGGCGCCGGCCCGGAGCGAGATGACGTAGCCGAACGGCTCCACGGTTTCGGCGTGGAGGACCGCAACGTCGGCGAAGTCCGGGGTGAACCTGCGGACCAGGGGGAGGTCGTGGATGGCCAGGCCCATGACCCCGCCGGTCAGCATGGCCCTGACAGCCTCGCCGTCGGTGGTGTCCCGCGCCGGCGGGGGAGTGCGGCCCACGATCTCGGTCGCGAAGTCCTCGAAGCGGGGGTTGGGCGGCAGGACGATCGAGGACCGGACGGTGTGGACCTGCGCCGGCAGGGTGCCCCAGGCGGCTTCCGCCGCGAGCCAGCCCGGATCAAAGGTGTGCATGGCGCCGACGATGATCGGCACCCCGGTTTCGGCGGAGACGGCGGAGATCGCGGCGGCTTCCTCGCCGTTCATGGCAAACGGCTTCTCGCACAGGACGGCTTTCTTGCCGGCGCGGCAGGCGGCGATCACCTGAGCGGCATGGAACTGGTGCGGGCTGCAGATCGCCACGATCTCCACCGCGGGATCGGCCAGCAGTTCCTCCATGCTGGTGCCGAAGCGCGCCCCGACCCGGGCAGCCACGGATTCGGCGACCGCCGGATCCACGTCCATGACGTGGCGTACTTCCAGGATGTCCCGCAGCCGGGCAAGCGAGGGCAGGTGGATTGCCTGCGTGACGGGACCCGCCCCCAGGATCCCCACTCCCACCGGTGCGGTCGCCTCGTGTTCTTGGCTGGACAAGTTCGTTCATACTCCTTCGTAGTCCCTGAACCGTCCAGCGACAGCGGGGCTGTTTGGGTCGGTGATGTGGCTCACACCCCAAGCTAGACACACTTTTGTCGAGCGTCAAGCAAAAGTTGAAAACTACGTTTCAATCTTTCCGCAGGGTGACATGCAGAAGAACTTCGTGCTATCACTTACACATGAGTGCACCCACCGGTACCGAGACCGCAGCCCCAGAGGCCGGCGGCAGCCTGTCCCGCGCCGGTGACCTCTTCCAGCTCCTCCGCGACGGCAAGGCCCGGACCCGCGCCGAACTGGCCCTCTCCACGGGTCTGGCCCGGTCGACCGTCGCCTCGCGCATCGACGCGCTGATGCTCTCCGGGCTTGTTGGCCCCGCGGGCGAGGCGAGCTCCAGCGGCGGCAGGCCGCCGTCGCGCTTTGCGTTCAACCCGGCCGCCCGCGTGGTCCTGGCGGTGGACGTCGGGGCCACGCACCTCATCATCGCCGTCACGGACCTCAGCGGAACGGTGCTCGCCGAGCGCCGGCTGGCGCAGGACGTCGCCGCCGGTCCCGTGGTGGTCCTGGACCGTGTCATCGAGGAGGGCCTGAAGCTCCTGGCCGAGGCCGGCCGCGCGACTGCCGACCTGGCCGGCGCCGGGATCGGGCTTCCGGGGCCGGTGGAGCACGCCACCGGCATGCCGGTGAAGCCGCCGATCATGCCCGGCTGGGACGGGTTCGACGTCGTCCGCCACGTCCAGCGGTCCTTCCCGGTTCCGGTCCTGGTGGATAACGACGTGAACATCATGGCGCTGGGCGAGCGTACGGCCCACTGGCCAGAGGACGAGAACTTCCTGTTCATCAAGGTGGCCACCGGCATCGGCGCGGGCATCATCAGCAGCGGCGAGCTCCAGCGCGGGGCCAACGGAACCGCCGGCGACCTCGGCCACGTCCGGGTCCCTCGCGGCGATGACGTGCTGTGCCGGTGCGGGAACTACGGCTGCCTCGAGGCCCTCGCATCGGGGCCCGCCGTCGCCAAGGCCCTGACGCAGCAAGGCCTGCCGGCGCACGACGGCGGAGATGTCCTGCGCCTTGTCGCCGAGGGGAACCTGCAGGCGATCCAGGCGCTGCGGCAGGCCGGCCGCGACCTCGGCGACGTCCTCTCCACGGTGGTCAACCTGCTGAACCCGTCGGTGATCGTGATCGGCGGAAGCCTCGGCCAGGCCGGGGAGCATCTGATGGCCGGGGTCCGGGAAGTGGTCTACCGGCGCTCGCTGCCGCTGGCCACGACCCACTTGCGGATCGGGTTGTCCCGGGCCGGGGACCAGGCGGCCATCCTCGGCGCCAGCCAGATGGTCACCCAGCACGTCCTCTCGCCCGCCGTGATTGAGGCGACCCTGCAGGCCACGGGCTAGGCTGTTCCTGTCGTCTCGGCCTCGCGCCAGCGTCACATTCCCGGGGTGCTGCAGTGGCCCGTGATAGCAATGGGACTGATGAAACCATATTTCTGCCCGGTTCCCGAGCCACGGCCCACCTCATGAGCGACCCCGCCCGGGCACCGCGCGGCTGGCTCCTCATGCTCGCGATCGGGCTTATCGCCCTGAACATGCGCGGCCCGCTCGTGGCCGTGGCCCCGGTGGTCGCGCAGATGCAGGCGGACCTCGGCTTCACGCCGGTGGAACTGGGATTCCTGACCGGCATCCCGGTCCTGTGCTTTGCCCTCGCCGCGCCGCTGGCCTCCCTGGCCGGCCGCAAGCTGGGCCCCGAATTCGCGATCACGCTGACCCTGCTCGGTGTGCTCCTGGGCGTCGTGGTCCGCTCGGCAGGCGGGGGCGCGCTCGTCATGCTGGGCACCGTGATCCTTGGCGTCGCCATCACGATCGGCAACATCGTGGTGCCGCTGATCATCCGCCGCGACTTCACCCCCGGCCGCCAAGGCGCGGCGATGGGCACCTACACCGCGGCGCTGAACATTGGGTCATTCCTGACCTCCATGGTGTCCGCGCCGCTGGCCGAACTGCTGGGTTGGCGGCCCGCGATTGCCGCGAGCGGGCTCTTCGCGGTGTCGGCCGGCGCCGTCTGGGTGATCGCCGTCGGCCGGCGGGCGGCGTTCATTCCGACGGCCGTCCCGGCGGCGGACCCGGGACGCCCGGGAGGCAAGCTCACCTCACGGTGGATCACCGCGGCCCTGACCTTCGGGTTCGCCGGGCAGGCGTTCTCCTACTACGGCGTCACCGCCTGGCTGCCGAGCCTGCTCGCGGACGAACTCGGCATGGCGCCCTCGGCCGCCGGAGCGGGGTCCTCGCTCTTCCAGATCCTGGCAATCGTCGGCGGACTCGGCGTCCCGCTGGCGGCCCGTTTCGCCAGTACGACGGCGGTCGGCCTCACCCTGGGGCTGCTGTGGCTCACCGTGCCCCTGGGCCTGCTGTTCGCGCCGGAACTGTGGTGGCTGTGGTGCTCGCTCGGCGGGGTGGCCCAGGGCGGCGGCATCACGCTGATCTTCCTCGCCATCATCCGGCTGGCCCGGGACCAGGCGTCTGCGGCCCGGATGTCCGCCGTCGTCCAGGGCACCGGGTACTCGTTCGGCGCGGTGGCGCCGACCCTCCTGGGCTACGTGCACGGGGTCACCGGCGCCTGGACCGGGCCGCTGCTGCTGATCCTCGGCTCCGTGGCCGCCTTCATCCTGGGCACCTCGCTCTCGCTGAGCCGCGTGCCCAAACCGCGCTAGGCGAGGATTTCGCCGGGGCCATACTCGACGGCGGCGCCGTCGGCGGGCTCTGGGATCGTAGGTGTCACGCCGACATTGGGTTCTCGTATTCCATGAACCACTCAGCATCCTCATCGGCCGTCAACAGCTCGGTTCCCCACAACTCAACGATGAGGTCCCGCTGCGCACCAGTCAACCGCCGAAGACGCCGACGGTGAAGCCCGAACATCGCAACCCTATCGGCCCGCGCAGACTCAAGTAGCGCCAGAAATTCACTGGACCGGCGCGGGTACTTGGTGAACAGCGTCACAGCCATCTTGTCGCTGTGCTCGTACAGCCCCTCCTTGCCTGTCACAACCAAATAGGCCCAGTAAAGGTAGAACTCCGTAGCCGTAGACAGCTCAACCTCGAGAATGTCTCCAAAAGCCGTACCAGCATGCCTGGACTCAAGGTCCGACATCATCTCCCGAACGGTGCCCGTGTCCATGAGGTAAGGAGTGATGGTAGGCATCGCGGCCCCTGAGAGCCCCGAAGCCCGATCCGCTGCCCCGAACAATCCGAAAGATGCTTCTATCAAGGCACGTTGAGCCTTGGAAGCGGGGCGCCGGATCGTCTTGATCGCGGTCTCGGTAAAGAAATCACTGACTAGGGTGCGGTGTATGAAGTGGTTTTTAGCGTCCAGCACAAGGTAGTAGCGGGAGGCCAGATTGGCCGCCACTACTAGCTTCAGGAGTTGCTGACCGTGCCAGCCCTGCGGGTCGTTATCGGGCAGTAGGTCGATTGCTGGCACATACTCGATCTTCGCCGCCAGCTCGGACGAGATCCTGGTCTCAACGTTGGATCTTAGGAACGCCTCGACCGCAGCATTGTCCTGACCGTTCAAGACAACGATGTACCGGCCAATATTCTCGTGGTCCAGAAGACGGTCCACCGAAATAATCTGAAGGACAGCAAGCCGCGCATCGCCCTCGAACGTCACAGTCACAAGGTCAACATCACTGGGTTCAAGGTGCACCGCCAAAGACTAACAGAGACTTATCCGCCTCTTCCGGGGTACGGCGAGGCGAGGCCTCCTGCAGTCAGCTCGGTGCGGAGACGCCCGACCAAGTAGGCACTCGCGCGCGCCCACGTAGGGGTCAAGTAGTGCCACGGACCGGGCACAGGCAGCCCCCTAAAAGTCGAGTAGGCGCCACTCGGGTGCCCTTGGACCCCCGCTCTTACGCTCCTGAGTACTGGGTTAGTCAAATCAATGTACTGATCAGAAACGGGTCTCAGCCATGCGTGATCAAACAAAACCACGGGGTTTCTACGCCCATTTTCCGGGCCGTCGGCGCCGTCAACGTATGGCTGGGGCGGCTCGCCTCCGGCACCACCGGCCTGGCAAAAGCCCCATAACTTCGTCCCCGCAACGCCTGCGGTCGCGGGGCGCCTGGGCAGCCTCAATAACAATGTCCCTCGCATTCGCAGGGCTGTGCACCAGCGGGATTGCCGCAGCCGACGTGGGCACGATCGCCAACGACTCCCTGCGGACGGGCTGGGATCGCGACGAGACCGTTCTCTCGCCGTCATCTGTGGCATCCTCGAACTTCGGTCGGCTATTCTCCGCCACCGTGGACGGGCAGGTTTACGCCCAGCCGTTGGTGGTCGGGGGCACCGTGGTTGCCGCGACTGAGAACAACGCGGTTTACGGGCTGGACAGCGAGACGGGCGCGGCCAAGTGGACGCGCAAGCTCGGGCCGGCGTGGCCAGCGTCCACCGTGAACTGCGGTGACCTGACGCCCAATATCGGAGTTACTTCCACCCCGGTCTATGACCCGGCATCGAAGAGCATCTTCCTGCTGGCGAAGACGAATGACGGAGCCAGTAAGCAGTTCCCGCACTGGTACATGCACAAACTGGATGTGGCGACCGGCGCGGAGAGGCCAGGGTTCCCCGTCACAATCCAAGGCTCCCCGACAAATGACCCCGGCCGTCCGTTCAACCCAATGACGGCGATGCAGCGCCCGGGGTTGCTGCTCTTGGACGGCGTGGTTTATGCAGGGTTCGCCAGCCACTGCGACTACACCCCCTTCGTCGGCTATGTCGTCGGCGTATCGACAGCCGGCAAGCAGACGACGATGTGGGCGACAGAGTCAGGGAACGCCAACGCGGAGGGCGGCATTTGGCAGTCCGGCGGGGGACTCGTCTCCGACGGCCCCGGTCAGATCCTGCTGGCGACCGGCAACGGCATCTCCCCGAGTCCCGGCCCGGGCTCGAAGCCTCCCACCACCCTGGCCGAGGCTGTGGTCCGGCTCCGGGTGGGCACCGACGGCAACCTGAAGCCAACGGACTTCTTCAGTCCGGCCGACAACGCCAGGCTGAACCGCAACGACGCCGACCTGGGAGCCGGAGCCCCCCTCGCGATTCCCGACGGCTACGGCACAGCGAGGTACCCCCATCTGATGGCGCAAGTCGGCAAAGACGGCCGGGTCTACCTGTTGGACCGGGACAACCTGGGCGGCATGGCGCAGGGGCCCGGTGGTACCGATGCCGTTCTCGACATAGCCGGTCCGTACAACGGGGTGTGGGGCAAGCCTGCGTTCTTTGGGAGCAGTAGCGGCGGCTATATCTACGTCGTAGAGAGCAACGGATACCTTCGGGCGTTCAAGTTGGTGACTAGCGCCGCGGGTAGCGTCAGCCTCGCCGCCGTCGGGACCTCCGCCGGAACATTCGGGTTCAGCTCCGGTTCGCCTGTGGTGACGTCATCCGGCAAAGACGGGTCCTCCGCCCTTGTCTGGGTGGTCTATGTCAGCGGAGGAACGGGCGCGGGTGCGGAACTGCGGGCCTACAAGGCAATCCCGGACAGCACGGGCCAGCTCAAAGAGGTTTTCAGCGCCCCCCTGGGGATCGGCGCCAAGTTCTCCTCGGTGGCAACCGATAAGGGCCGTGTGTACGTCGGCACCCGCGACGGGCACGTGCTCGGGTTCGGCGCCCCAACAACGGCGGCAGTAGGAGCTAAGGACACCGATCTGGGCTACACCAAGGTGGGTACCGCTGCAGCCGGAACCATTACAGTCACCGCATCCCGGACCGTGACGATTAGTTCCATCACCACAGGTGCACCGTTTAAGATTGGAACCTCGCTGACGCTGCCTCGGAAGGTGTCTAAAGGCGGAAGTCTCGCGGTCCCTGTGACGTTCTCGCCCGCAGCAGCCGGACAGGTTGACGGCACGCTGACCGTCAAGACCACGGACGGGGAGACCGTCCTCCTCGGCGTCCACGCCGTTGGTACGAAGGACGGCCTGGGCGCGACCCCGGCCCTGATCCAATACACCGATGTGCCAACGAAGACAACCAGCCGGCAGACGATCAACATCGTCAACACCGGCACAACCGCCGTCAAGCTCACCCGCGTCACCCTCCCAGTCGACGCGGCGCTGAAAGTGGATGCAAGCACGGTGCCGGTCGTGGGCCAGACGATCCAACCCCTCGGCTCAGTGCCGGTGTCCCTGACCTTCAGCCCTACAACGGCTAAGCCGGTGACCGACTCTCTAGCGGTCGTCAGCGACCGCGGCGGGGTGACCGTCAAAATTACCGCGACGGCGATCTCCGGAACAGCGCACCTGGAGGTGCCGCGCACTCTGGACTTTGGCGATGTCCCCGTCGGGACATCGGTTACCCGGGTTTTTCCGATCAAGAACACCGGAAACATCCCGATGACCATAACTAAGGCGAAAGCGCCGCAGGGGGTCTTCTCCACGGCAACTCCCATTTCCGAGGGCTTAAAGGTCCCTGCCGGTGAGACTGCCTACCAGACAGTGACCTTTGCGCCGTCGGCCGTTGGGCAAGCCGGGACGAGCGAGACCTTTTACCTGGTCACCGCCGATGACGGCCAGGCCGCCCAGAAAGTCATGCTCACAGGGAGGGGCACCGACGACCCCATCGCCGCCTACGGGTGGAAGATCAATGCCGGCCGCCCGGGGACGATCCTGGGCCGGATGCTGACCTCCGAGTACCCCGTGGCGGGAGGGAAGTGCCAGGACTACAACGGGGGCATGATCTGCTGGTCAGCCAAGACCGGGGCCCATGCAGTGCTCGGTGAGATCAGCAAACGCTACAGGGCCGCCGGCGGTCCGGCCGGCGTCCTGGGCTTCCCCATTTCCGACCAGAAAGCTTCACCGGACAAAGTAGGCCGTTACAGTGATTTCGCCGGCTCGGGCGGATCTTCGATCTACTACTCCCCGACCACCGGAGCGCACTTTGTTCTGGGCTCGATCCGGTCCAAATGGATGGCACTGGGTGCGGAGACCGGGCCGCTGGGGTATCCGACCACCGATGAGAAGCGCGCGCCCGACGGGAGGGGACGGTACAACCATTTCTCCGGTGCCGGCGGGGCATCGATCTACTGGACGCCAACTACAAAGGCGCACTCGGTGACAGGGGCGGTCCGAACCAAGTGGGCGTCGCTGGGCTGGGAGACGGGCCTGGGCTATCCGACCACCGACACGACGACTTCGGCCGACAAGGTGGGGAAGTACAACCACTTCTCAGGTAAGGATGGAAGCTCGATCTTCTGGTCACCTAAGACCGGCGCGCACTCCGTCATGGGATCAATACGAGCCAAGTGGGCGTCGCTGGGCTGGGAGACAGGTCTGCTGGGTTATCCGATCACGGATGAGAAGCGCGCGCCCGACGGGCGGGGGCGGTACAACCATTTCTCCGGTGCCGGCGGGGCATCGATCTACTGGACGAACCGTACCGGGGCGCACTCGGTGTACGGTGCGATCCGTTCGAAGTGGGCGTCGCTCGGCTGGGAGACGAGTCGGCTGGGGTACCCCACGAGGGACTCGTACACGGTATCCGTCGGCCGGGCAACGGATTTTCAGCGTGGACGGCTGACGTGGCATGCCGCTGCCAGGAAAGTCACCGGGTAGCTGAAGCGCCGGACAACAATTGAGGCCCATGTTTACCGAAAACATGGGCCTCAACCTTCATCCCGACGCCGTTGTCGAGCTGCAGGGTGTTCCGTTGCTGGGCTGCCACCCGGATCTCGGGCTGCCTGTTGCGAAGGGCGGGCAGCCCAGCGGACGGAGTTCTTTCGTTATGCCGCGACGAGCGCGGGGTCCTCGCTGGGGGTGTCGGCGCCGTCGCGCGCTTCATGCAGGAAGCGGTCGTAGGCCGGCAGCGTCAGGAACGCCGGGAACTCGTTGCTGAGCGTGACCTCCTCGAAGATGTCCCGCGCATCGGCGAAACGGTCCCCCTCGAAGCGCTCCAGCTTGGCGAATTCCTCGTCCAGCATGTCCTCCACCCACTCGCGGGTGACCACGTCGCCGTGGTCCGTGATGGCCCGGGAGAAGATCCACTGCCACAGCTGGGAGCGGGAGATCTCCGCTGTGGCGGCGTCCTCCATGAGGTTGTGGATGGCCACCGCGCCGTTGCCGCGCAGCCAGGACTCGATGTAGCGGATGCCCACCTCGATGTTGTTCCGCACGCCCTGCTCGGTGATGGTTCCCGTGGTCGATGAGAGGTCGATCAGGGCCCGGTCATCCGGGGTGACGTCCTCACGGAGGCGCTCGAGCTGGTTCGGATTCTCGCCCAGGACGGCGTCGAACACCTCGCGGCACACCGGAACGAGGTCAGGGTGCGCCACCCACGAGCCGTCAAAACCGTCGCCGGCCTCACGGGTCTTGTCGGCGCGGACCTTCTCGAAGGCGATGGCGTTGGCTTCGGCGTCCTTGCGGTTGGGGACAGCCGCGGCCATGCCGCCGATAGCCATGGCGCCGCGCTTGTGGCAGGCCCGGACCAGCTGTTCGGTGTAGGCGCGCATGAACGGCTGGGTCATGGTGACCTGGCCGCGGTCCGGCAGCACGAACCGGGGTCCGCGGGTGCGGAAGTTCTTGATCAGGGAGAAAATGTAGTCCCAGCGGCCGGCGTTCAGGCCCGCGGCGTGGTCGCGCAGTTCGTAGAGGATTTCTTCCATCTCGAACGCGGCCGTGATGGTCTCGATCAGCACTGTGGCGCGGATGGTGCCCTGCGGGATGTCCAGCAGGTCCTGGGCCAGGATGAAGATGTCGTTCCACAGCCGGGCCTCGAGGTGATTCTCGATCTTCGGCAGGTAGAAGTACGGTCCCTTGCCCTGGGCGATCAGTCGGCGGGCATTGTGGAAGAAGTACAGGCCGAAGTCCACGATCCCGCCGGCGATCGGGGCGCCATCAATGAGCATGTGCTTTTCCGGCAGGTGCCAGCCGCGGGGACGGACCACGATCGTGGGCAGTTCCCCGGCCGGGCGCAGCTTGTACTCCTTGCCTTCGGGGGACGTGAAGTCGATGCGCCGCTCCAGCGCGTCCGTGAGGTTCAGCTGGCCCTGGACCACGTTGCGCCAGGACGGGGTGGAGGAGTCTTCCATGTCGGCGAGCCACACCTTCGCGCCGGAGTTCAGCGCGTTGATGGTCATCTTCTTGTCCACCGGTCCGGTGATCTCGACACGGCGGTCCTCCAGGCCGGGGGCCGGGGGAGCGACGCGCCAGTTCGGGTCGTTGCGCACGGACTCGGTCTCCCGCAGGAACCGCGGGTCCTGGCCCTTGGTGATCTGGTGCCGGCGTTCCCGCCGTGCCTGCAGGAGCTCCTGCCGCCGTCCCGCCGTCGCCTTGTGCAGCTTGGCAACGAACGCCAGCGCATCCGGCGTCAGGACTTCGCTCTGCCGGCAAATCGGCTGAGCAGTCAAGGTAATCCCATTGATGGTGAAGTTGTCGGTGAAGCTGTTCATTTCGGTCTCCTTGGAGAATCAGACGGTTCGACGACGGCCGGCAGGACGGGATTGGGGCCGAAAAAGGCAATCCTCCGCGTGCTATTCCCCATCCCCGCCCTTGGTCCTCGCAGAGCTCGGACGGGCGGGGACAGGGCCCCTTTTACGCACGCTTCCGGATCGCCTTTCCCGGCCCCGGTGCGGTGGCGGCCGTCGTCGTGCCTTCCAGTGAGCGACGTGAACAGCTCACCTTAGGCGGGGAAGTTTCTAGTGGAACTGGCCCTCTTCTGTGGATCCCACGAGAGCCAAAGTGGATGCGTTCGGGTTGAGCGCGGTGGCGATGTCGTCGAAGTAGCCGGTGCCGACTTCGCGCTGGTGCTTGGTCGCGGTGTAGCCGCGGGACTCGGAGGCGAATTCCTTCTCCTGCAGCTCGACGTAGGCGCTCATGCCTTCCCGGGCGTAGCCGTGGGCGAGGTCGAACATCGAGTAGTTCAGGGCGTGGAAGCCGGCCAGGGTGATGAACTGGAACGTGAAGCCCATGGCGCCGAGTTCGCGCTGGAACTTCGCGATCGTGGCGTCGTCCAGGTGCTTGCGCCAGTTGAACGACGGCGAGCAGTTGTAGGAGAGCATCTGGTCCGGGAACTCGGCCTTGACGGATTCGGCGAACTTGCGCGCCAGCTCCAGGTCCGGGGTGCCGGTCTCCATCCAGATGAGGTCGGAGTACGGGGCGTAAGCCTTGGCGCGGGCGATGCACGGCTCGATCCCGTTGCGGACCTTGTAGAAGCCCTCGGCCGTGCGAACCGGCTGTCCGCCTTCGCGGAGGATAAATTCCTGGTCACGCTCGTCGACGTCGGAGGTGATCAGGGTGGCAGCCTCGGCGTCGGTGCGGGCGATGACAACCGTCGGCGTGCCGGCGACGTCCGCGGCGAGGCGGGCGGCGTTCAGGGTGCGGACGTGCTGCTGCGTGGGGATCAGGACCTTGCCGCCGAGGTGGCCACACTTCTTTTCCGAGGCGAGCTGGTCCTCCCAGTGCACGCCCGCGGCGCCGGCCTGGATCATGGATTTCATGAGCTCGTAGGCGTTCAGCGGGCCGCCGAAGCCGGCCTCGGCGTCGGCCACAATCGGGACCAGCCAGTCCTGAACCGTCTGGATGCCCTCGGAGAACTCGATCTGGTCGGCACGGAGCAGCGCGTTGTTGATGCGGCGGACCACGGTGGGAACCGAGTTGGCCGGGTACAGCGACTGGTCCGGGTAGGTGTGGCCGGAGTTGTTGGCGTCCGCGGCGACCTGCCAGCCGGAAAGGTAGATGGCGCGCAGGCCGGCCTTGACCTGCTGCACCGCCTGGTTGCCGGTCAGGGCGCCGAGGGCGTTGGTGTATTTGCCGGTCTTGTGCTCCTCGGTGAGCTGCTTCCACAGCTTTTCGGAACCGCGGCGGGCCAGCGTGTGTTCCTCGGAGACACGGCCGCGGAGCCGGACGACGTCGGCCGCTGAGTAATCGCGGGTGACACCTTCCCAGCGCTGGTTGGCGGCCCACTCGAGCTCCAGTGCGGCGGCCTGCTCTGTTGCGTCCTGGACGGTCGGCTGCTGGGTGGGCTCAAATGCTGCAGTCATCATTGTCTCCTTGGTGGGTCCGGGACTCGTGGTTTCCGGGAGCGGGCCTTGCGTCTCTGCAAATCCCGGCCGGTGATTCCCGGATAGTGAATCTTTCCGTGAGAACTACTTTTCTGCACTTTCCAAGAGGTTTCTAGACCAAATCTATGGAAAGAAATGCGGTTCTTCGCATATTCTCAATAAATGCATGCCGCCAGCTGGAACCGCCAAGTTTCGTCCCTGCCAACACCTGCCGCGCCGGAGGTGGACGTCATCAGCATGGGCCGCCGCGTCCGTCACCTGCGCAAGGCGGCGGGCCTGACGCTCGATGACCTGAGCGCCGCCGTCGGGACCGCCCCGAGCCAGCTGAGCCTGATTGAAAACGGCAAGCGCGAGCCCAAACTCGGCCTGCTCCAGCAGCTCGCCGGGGCCCTGGGCGTCAGCATCGACGAACTGCTCGGCGCGGAGCCGCCCAACCGCCGCGCGGCTCTGGAAATCGAACTGGAACGGTACCAGCGCAGCCCGCTCTACGAGTCGCTGAACCTGCCGAAAATCCGCATCAGCTCGCGGCTTCCGATGGATGTGCTCGAGTCCATGGTGGGGCTGCAGCACGAGCTTGAGCGCCGGCTCAACGAGCAGGTGGCGACGCCGGAGGAAGCCCGCCGCGCGAATGGCGAGTTGCGGGCCATGATGCGGGAGCGGAACAACTACTTCCCGGAGTATGAGGCCGAGGCCCAGAAGGTCCTGGCTTCGGTGGGGCACACCAGCGGACCGCTGTCCCACCACGTCATCGCGGACATCGCCGGGCACCTCGGTTTCAGCCTCCACCACGTGGGGGATCTGCCGCATTCCACCCGGTCGGTGACCGATCTTAAGAACCGCAGAATTTACCTCACGCAGAACCAGCGCACCGATCACGACCCCCGCTCGGTGCTGCTGCAGGCCCTGGGCCACTACGTCCTGGGCCACCAGACACCGTCGAACTACGGCGACTTCCTGATGCAGCGCGTGGCCACGAACTACTTTGCCGCCGCCCTGCTGCTGCCCGAGCAGGCGACCGTGGAGTTCCTGCAGCGGGCCAAGCAGGCCAAGGAAATCGCGGTCGAGGACATCCGGGACGCGTTCGCCGTGTCCTACGAGACCGCTGCCCACCGTTTCACCAACCTCGCCACCCAGCACCTGGACCTCCGCACGCACTTCCAGAAGACCCACAAGAGCGGCATCATCTACAAGGCCTACGAGAACGACGGCGTGACCTTCCCGCAGGACCATACCGGCGCCATCGAGGGCCAGCCGTCGTGCAAGAACTGGACGTCGCGGGTGGTGTTCGACGTCCCGGACAAGTTCAGCGCCTACAACCAGTACACGGACACCCCGGCCGGGACCTACTGGTGCACGGCCCGGACCGAGCGCTCCGCCAACGGGGAGTTCTCGCTCTCCGTGGGCGTGCCGTATGCGCACGTGAAGTGGTTCCGCGGCCGCGACACCACCGAGCGGTCCAAGTCCACCTGCCCGGACGAAAGCTGCTGTCGCCGGCCGCCGGCATCGCTGACCGCCGAATGGGCCGGCAACGCCTGGCCCTCGGCCCGGGCCCACTCGCACCTGCTGGCCGCCATGCCGCCGGGTGCCTTCCCCGGCGTGGACGAGACCGAGGTCTACTCCTTCCTGCAGGCCCACTCCGGCAGCTGACCCACCCCCGACGCTCCCTCACATCGGGTGGGGTATCGCTGGACCCTCCCTCACATCCTGCGTTTTTTGCGGTGACGCTCCCTCAGATCTGGCGGGTTTTTGGGTGACGCTCCCTCACATCGGGGGCTGTTGGTTGTCTTCCGGATCTGAGGGAGCGTCTGTCTGGGGGAGGCTCGGAGGTGAGCGGACTATATTGGCCAGTGTCAGCTCATCGACCCATCTTGCGGGAGCGTGCACCCATGGCCAAGGAACTTGCCACCCAGCTCATCGAACAACTCCGGGCTGCCGGCGTGCAGCGGATCTACGGGATCGTCGGGGACAGCCTCAACCCGATTGTGGACGCCGTCCGGAAGACCGGCGGCTCGCAGCAGGGCGGGATCGACTGGATCCATGTCCGGCATGAGGAGGCGGCCGCATTCGCCGCCGCGGCCGAGGCCCAGCTGACCGGCAAGCTCGCGGTCTGCGCCGGCTCCTGCGGACCCGGCAACCTGCACCTGATCAACGGGCTGTACGACGCCAACCGGTCCGGGGCCCCGGTGCTCGCCATCGCCTCGCACATCCCGAGCAAGCAGATCGGGAGCAGCTTCTTCCAGGAGACCCATCCGGACCGGCTTTTCAATGAATGCTCGGTCTACTCCGAACTCATCAGCACCGCGGAGCAGGCGCCCCGGGTCATGCACAGCGCCATTCAGCACGCCGTCGGGCTCCGGGGCGTCGCCGTCGTGACCCTTCCCGGTGATATCGCCGGCCTGGAGGCGACGGCCCCAACCCCGGCTCCCGCGGGCTTCCGGCCGGCGGCGCTGACCCCGGACCCGGCCAGCGTCCAGGACCTCGCGGACGCCATCAACGCAGCGGAGAAGGTGGCGATCTTTGCCGGGGCCGGCGTTGAGGGTGCGCACGATGAGGTGGTGGCGCTCGCCGGACTGATCGCGGCGCCGATCGGCCACTCGCTGCGCGGCAAGGACTTCATGCAGTACGACAACCCCTATGACATCGGCATGACGGGGCTGCTGGGCTACGGCGCCGCGGCCGAGGGGATCGAGGACGCGGACCTGCTGATCCTGCTGGGCACGGACTTCCCCTATGACCAGTTCCTCCCGGGCACCCGGACCGCCCAGGTGGACCGGGCCGCCGAGAACCTGGGCCGGCGGACCGACGTCGACGTTGCCGTGCATGGCGACGTCCTGCCCACCCTCGCCGCCCTCATGCCGCTGCTGAAGCCCAAGAAGAGCCGCCGCTTCCTCGACGCGATGCTCAAGAAGCACGACCGGCTTATGAATAAGGCCGTGGGCGCCTACACCCGCAAAGTCGGGACCAAACAGCCCATCCACCCGGAATATGCGGCGTCGCTGCTGGACCAGGTGGCGGCGGAAGACGCGATCTTCACCGCCGACACGGGCATGTGCAATGTCTGGACTGCGCGGTACATCAACCCGCTGGGCACGCGGCGGCTGATCGGCTCTTACCTGCACGGCTCCATGGCCAATGCCCTGCCGCACGCGATCGGCGCCCAGCTGGCCTATCCGGGCCGGCAGGTGGTCTCGGTCTCGGGCGACGGCGGCCTGTCCATGCTGCTGGGCGAGCTCATCACGGTAGCCGCGCACCGGCTTCCGGTCAACGTGGTGGTCTTCAACAACTCCACCCTGGGCATGGTGAAACTGGAAATGCTCGTGGACGGGCTCCCGGACTTCGGCGTGGACGTCCCGGACGTCAGGTACGCCGACGTCGCCCGGGCCCTCGGCTTCCATGCGGTGCGCGTGACGGACCCGTCCCGTATCGAGGAGGCCTACCGGGAAGCCTTCGCCCACCCCGGGCCGTCGCTCGTGGAGGTCATCACGGACCCCAAGGCGCTGTCCCTGCCGCCGAAGATCAAGGGCGCGCAGGTCCTTGGCTTCGCCACGGCCATGTCCAAGGTGGTCCTCAACCGCGGCGCCGGCGAGGCCGTCAGCATGGCCCGGAGCAACCTTCGCAACATCCCGCGGCGCTGATCTTTCCCCGGGTTCGCCGGAATGTCTCCGGGTCGCCGTAAGCTTCCTGGCGAACTGGACTCATTCCGGCGAACTGAACGCGCACGAGGCGCCCGGAGCCGGAAAGGAAGGACTACCGCATGGCTGAACTTGTGACGGTCGACGGCGTGGAGCGGGTCGCCGTGGACCGCTCCCGCTACTTCGCCGAGCTGGAGGCGTTCCGCGCCTCCGCCCGGAAGCTCGGGGAGGCGTTGCTGGCCGACGGCGGTGAAGGCTCCGAAAGCCCGGCAGGCAACGTGGTGTGCTCCGCCGGCGGCCTGCTGATCGGCCTGGCCATGCTACGGGCTGGTGCCTCCGGGGAGAGCGCCGCTGAACTGGACCGGGTGCTCGGACTCCCGGACAGGCACCGGGACGAGGCCATGAACGCGCTGTCGGCTGCCCTGGCAAAGTACGACGGCGACCCCGGCAAAGTGAACCCGAAGAAGCCGCCGCGGAAACCCGTCATGCACGCCGCCCAGGGCCTGTTCGTGGAGCAGGACGTACCCACCGGCGTCGGCTACGTGGACATGCTCGCCCGGCACTACGGCACCGGCGTGCATCCCGTGCACTTCGCCGACGCGGCAGCCACCAAGCTGGCCCTGGACGCATGGGTGAACCGGCACACGGGCGGCCGGATCACGGCTGCGCCGGGGGACACTGACCCCGGTACCACGTTCAGCCTCCTCAGCACGCTTTACTTCGCCGCGGCCTGGTGCTGGCCGTTCGATCCGTATGACACCTCGGACCGCACCTTCACGCTCAGCAGCGGGGAGGAGACCGAAGTGCCCACGATGCACCAGGAACTGACGCCGGCCTACGCGGAGGGCCCCGACTGGCGGGCAGTGGACATGCCCTACGCCAAAGGCTTCGTCATGCGGTTGGTACTCCCGGCTCCGGGACACGGGCCGGAGACGATCACCGCGGAGCACCTGGCGGACATCGCCGCGGCCCTGGACAGGGCGGCGGAAGTTTCCACGAAAATCTCCCTGCCCCGGTGGGATCACACGAGCAGTTTCGACCTCCGCAAAGTCCTGGTGGGCCTGGGGCTGGAAACCACGTTCACCACCACCCGGGATTTCGACGCCATCCAGCGCGGGCTCACGATCACCCGGGCCGTGCAGACTGCCAGCATCACGGTCGCGGAGAAGGGGACGGTGGCCGCGGCCGTGACCCGGATCGACGGCATGGCCACCGGTGTGCCGCTGGAGCCGGAGCAGAGGATCGACTTCGACCGGCCGTTCCGCTACGAGATCGTGCACACCGAAACCGGGCTGCCCCTGGTCTCGGGCATCGTGGCCGACCCCCGCCCATGACGCGACGCTCCCTCAGATTCTGCGAACAAAAACCGGACGCTCCCTCAGACTCTGCAAACAAAAAACCGGACGCCCTCTCAGCATGTGAAGGGGCGTCCGGATTAAAGCCGCGAGAAGTGAGGGAGCGTCGAGACAGGGACTGCGAAACGTGAGGGAGCGTCGAGACAGGGACGGCGAGACGTGAGGGAGGGTCGGAAGGGCCGGGGTTAGCGCGGGCCGCCCTGCCAGAGCGCGTCGAACGGTGCGCCCGACGCCACGCGGTTCCGGATCCCCGCCGTGACAAAGTCCTTCGCAGCGCGGGCGGCCTCCAGCGGCGCCGCGCCCTTCGCCAGTTCCGCGGTCACGGCGGCAGCCAGTGAACACCCGGCACCGGACACGGCCACCTCCCCCACCTTCGGGGCGGACAGGACTTCGAGGGTTTCGCCGTCGTAGTAGACGTCGACGGCGTCGGGGCCTTCCAGTCGCACGCCGCCCTTGGCTAGCACCGCGGCGCCGCTGAGCTCATGGATGCGGACCGCGGCGGCCTTGAGGGACTCGACGTCGGTGATCTCCAGCCCGGAGAGCGACTCGGCCTCGAAGTGGTTCGGCGTCACGAAGGTGGCCAGCGGCAGGATCTGCGCCTTGAGGGCCCGGTCGGTGTCCAGGGCGTGCCCCGGTTCCTGGCCCTTGCAGATCAGCACGGGATCCAGCACCACGTTCTTGAAGGCGGAGTCCGCCAGTGCCGCGGCCACGGTCGAGATCGTTGCGGGGCTGCCCAGCATGCCGATCTTCACGGTGTCCAGCACGGCCGGCGCGCCGGACGCGGCACCGTAGGCCGCCGTCGTCGCCTCCAGTTGGTCCGCGATGACGTGCTGGTTCACCGGGACGAAGCGGTGGTTCCAGTTGTCCTTGGGATCGAAGGAGACGATGCACGTCAGGTTCGCGATCCCGAAGACGCCGAGTTCCTGGAACGTCTTCAGGTCAGCCTGCGCGCCGGCGCCCCCGGTCGCTTCGGAGCCGGCGATGGTCAGCGCCACTGCGGGTGAAGAGCCGGGGGAGGAGGCGGTACCGGCGGCGGCCAGGGCAGCGGAGTCGAATGCGGTAGAAGTCATGGTCCCATCCTGCCATCCCGCCAAAACCTCCGGCATTGTGCGCTTGAACAGGCCTTTCATGAACAGTATGAACAAAACCCGAGTGTTCCGTATCACGCCGACTATGGTGGCGGACGGTGTTGCTTACCGGCGGCGCCGGATCCAGGAAGGTTCATTGATGAGCACCCAGCTGTCCGAAGCGGCCCAGACCCGAAAAGCCGTCGGCAACATCCTCAAAGGCTCGGCCGGCAACCTTGTCGAGTGGTACGACCTCTACGTCTATACAGTCTTCGCGGCCTACTTCCAGGCGCACTTCTTCAACTCCAAGGACGAGCTCCAGGCCGGCCTCGAGGCGATGGCCGTCTTCTCGACGTCGTTCCTGATGCGCCCGATCGGCGCCTGGTTCTTCGGCCGGTATGCCGACCGCCGGGGCCGCCGGGCCGCGCTGACGCTGAGCGTGACGATGATGTCCGCGGGCTCCTTCGCCATTGCCGTGCTCCCCACCCAGGACGTGATCGGGCTGTGGGCCATGATCCTGCTGGTCCTCATCCGCGTGATCCAGGGCTTCTCGGTGGGCGGCGAGTACGGCACCAGCGCCACCTACATGTCCGAGGCCGCCACGTCCGGACGCCGCGGGTTCTTCTCCAGCTTCCAGTACGTCACCCTGGTGGGCGGCCAGATGCTGGCCCTGCTGGTCCTCGTGATACTGCAGAATGCCATGCCCAAGGCCGACCTCACCGAGTGGGGCTGGCGTATCCCGTTCGCGGTCGGCGGCGTGGCCGCACTGGTGGTCCTCTGGCTGCGGCGCTCGATGGCGGAGACCGTCTCGGCCGAGCAGATCGAAGCCGCCAAGAGCCCCGCCGCGGCGGGCCAAGCCCAGCCGGGCACCATGAAGCTGCTGTTCACGAGCCACTGGAAGCCGCTCCTGATTTGCATCGGCATCACCCTCGGCGGCACGGTGGCGTTCTACACGTACACCAACTTCATCCTCAAATTCATGAACGATACCTCCGGCATCGCCAAGACCGACACCTCGGTGATCAACTTCTGGGCGCTGTTCATCTTCATGCTGCTGCAGCCGGTCTACGGCATCATCTCGGACAAGGTGGGCCGCAAGCCGCTGCTGCTCTGGTTCGGCATCACCGGCGTCCTGTTCACCTGGCCGCTGCTCTCCACCCTCGCCGGCACCAAGGATCCGTTCGCCGCGTTCCTGCTCATGATGGGCGGCCTGCTGATCGTCGGCGGCTACACCTCCATCAACGCCCTGGTGAAGGCAGAGCTGTTCCCGGCGTCCATCCGCGCCCTCGGTGTGGGCCTGGGCTACGCGATCGCCAACTCGCTCTTCGGCGGCACCGTCCCGCTGATCGGCGCGGCCCTCCAGAAAGCCGGCCAGGAGGAAGTGTTCTTCACCTACGTCACGGTGACGATCGGCATCTCCCTGCTGGTCTACATCTTCGCGCTGAAGAACAAGAAGTCCACGCACCTTGACCACGAGCAGGGCCACGCCTGGGCGCCGGTTGAGGGTGGAGGTGCGGCCGACGGCGACAGGGACCTCATCGACGCCCCTCGCCGCTGACGGACGACGGCGGAACTTGCGACGGCGGGACGCCGACTCCCGGAACATCGGGTCCGGGAGCCGGCGTCCCGTCGTCGTTGTTGGCTTACTGGGCGTTGTCCGCGAACCGCAGGTGCAGGACGGTGGCGGCGGTGCCGGCCAGGAACGTGCCCGCGAGCACCAGGTAGCTGCCCGCCGGCAGCGTGCCGACCGGGTCGGCGACCATGCCGATCAGCAGCGGGACGATCGAGTACGGGAACCACTCCGCCCAGCCGGTCTTCCCGAACAGATTGCCGAGGGCCAGCATCACCAGCGCGAAGGCGATGGGCGCCACTTCGCCGCGGCTCCACACGGCGATCCATGCGACCACCGGGGCGAGCAGGAGCGGGATCCCGGCAGCAAGCAGCACGCGTGCGACGCCGGCCGCGGCCAGCCCGGGGCTGAACCCGGGCAGCTGCAGCGCCGCTCCGATCACCAATGCCTCGGCCAGTACCAGTGCCACGAGGGCCATCCACCACGCGGCCGCAACGAGCAGCTTGGCGACGGCGAACCAGTGACGGCCCACCGGCAGCGCGAGCATGTTCTTGGCGGTGGCGTGGCTGTACTCCCGGCCGAAGAGGTAGGCGACGATGAACGCCAGCAGCAGCATTCCGCCGACGCCAAAAATCAGCGCGAGCATGTAGAAGTATGCGGGCCACGTCGCCTCGATTCCGGCGAGGTTCGCCTTGGCGCCCAGGAGCCCCAGTTCGGCCGCCCGCCCGGGTTCGCGCACGATCCACATGAACAGGGCGATGCCGGCCGGCATCAGCGCGAACACCGCCACGGTGGCCCACGTCGCCTTAGAGCGGCGGAGCTTCATGAATTCGGTGGCGAGCACCTGGCCGAACATCACGCGCCCCCGCTCATGGGGGCATCCCGAGTGGGGGCGTCGCCCGTGCGCGCCAGGAAGTAGCGCTCCAGGTCCAGTGTGAGCAGTGCCTGTTCGCGTTCCTCGGGGGTATAGGCGCCGGCGGCGAAAGCGCGTGCCTTCGCCGCGAGTTCGTCGCGCGATGACTCCTCGATCAGGCGGCCCTCGTGGACGATGCCGATCCGGTCGGCCAGGTGGGCGACCTCGGCCAGGATGTGGCTGGACATGAAAACGGTGATGCCGCGCTCGTCGGCCAGCGAGCGGAGCAGCATACGGATCTCGACGATCCCGGCAGGATCGAGCCCGTTGGCCGGTTCGTCGAGTACCAGCAGGTCGGGGGAGTGTAACAGCGCACGGGCCAGCGCGAGACGCTGTTTATTGCCGAGCGAGAGCTGACCGGCGCGCCGGTCGGCATACGCGGCCAGGCGCAGCAGCTCGATCGCATCGCCGACGGACCTCCCCGGCGAGCCGGTCAGGCGGCGCTGGAGGTCGAGGTTCTCGCGGACCGTGAGGTTGGGGTAGGCCGTCGCGGTCTCGACCAGGAAACCGATCCGCGCGAACACGCTGGTCACCCCTGGCTTGATGCGCCGGCCGAGGACGGTGACGTCCCCGCTGCTTGGACGGATGAGGCCAAGCAGCATCCGGATGGTGGTGGTCTTGCCTGCCCCGTTGCGCCCGAGGAACCCGTAGATCTCGCCCCGGCGGACGTCGAGGTCGAGAGAGTCGACGGCGGTGACGCCGCGGTAGCGCTTGACGAGGGCGCGGGTGGACACCGCGGTGTCAGGCATGGGTCACCTTCATGGCCCCATCCTGCCACCCCGCCCGGGTGGTTCACAGTGCACGGGCGGAGCCGCGGGGCATCCGTAACCGATCCGGTCCCGGGCCCCGAGAGTGCGAGAATGGAGGCCGGTCCGGCGGGAGTCCCGCCAGGGCCGTTCAGTGCTAATACAGCCGGCCGTACCGGGACGACGCAGGACTCCGGAGTGCCGAGCGAACCACTACGAATGGACTTCCCATGACTTCCGCCAAAACTTTCCCGGCAGCGGCCCCGCCGAAGTTCGCCTCGATCGGCTCCCCGTACTTCGGCATCATGCTCGCCGTCATGTCCGTGGTCCTGATCCTGTCCAACATCGGGGCGTCCAAGGGCGTGGCGATCGGCCCCATCATCACGGACGGCGGCTTCTTCCTCTTCCCGCTCGCCTACATCCTGGGTGATGTCATCAGCGAGGTCTACGGCTTCAAGGTGGCCCGCAAGGCGATCGTCACCGCGTTTGGGCTGTCCGTGTTCGCGTCCCTCTGCTACTGGGTCATCATTGCGCTCCCGGGGTTCGACGACGAGTACGGCGCCTCCAAGCAGGCCGCCCTCGAAGGGGCGCTGGGTCCTGTCCCGCAGATCGTGATGGCCTCGCTGCTGGCGTTCCTCGCCGGGCAGACCATCAACTCCTGGATCCTCGTGAAGATGAAGGCCCGGACCGGGGAACGGTCACTGTGGGCGCGCATCATGGGGTCCTCCGTGGTCGGTGAGTTTGTGGACACGCTGATCTTCTGCAGCATCGCCGCGTCCGTGATCGGCATTACCGATCTCGGGATGTTCGTGAACTACGTCCTGGTCGGGTTCCTCTACAAGACCCTCGTGGAATTCGCCTTCGTCCCGCTGACCTCGCTCGTGATCGGCTGGGTCAAGAAACGCGAACCGAGCTACGGGGCGTAGGGCCTGCACCGACGTCGCCGGAACCCTTCGACGTCGCCGGAAGCTCCCACCGACGTCGAAGGGTTCCGGCGAACTGGCTACACTGGCGCCTACCCGCGGCCGGGGGCGGCCCGGGCGGCGGCTAGGGTCCCGGAGCCCCAGCCAAGGCCCGGAGGATCCGGCTCTTGAACTCCTGCTCGCGGAAAAGGTCCTTCCACTCAACCCGGACGAACCGCCATCCGTCTTCATTCAGGGCTTTCTCGCGGCGCCGTTCTTCGTAGAGGACCTCGGCCGTGGGTTTGTAGTCGAAGTACTTGGTCTTCCCGTCGAACTCTAGGGCGACTCTTTCCTCCTTCCACGCCAGGTCCATCCGGTGCCTGCCGATGCGCGTCACGACCTCCACCTGTGGTTCGGGCCGTTTGATCTTCAGACGCAGGACCAGATCCCGGGCCAGCGTTTCCCCGGGGGACTCCGAGCGGGAATCCGCGGCGGCGAGGACCCTGCGGAACGTTCGGATCCCGCGGCGGCCTTCCATGGCATCGGCCATGGCCTGCAGGACGTCCGGGTCCGCGCCCAGCCGCAGCCCATGGTCCGTGAGGATCAGTGCCTGCCGGTAATTCAGCAGGGTGGCGCAGTCCGCGACCGTCCGCTCCAGCGTGGTCGTCCGGAGCCCACCTACCGACGTAACTTCGTCGTCGGTGAAGGGGCGCGTGTGGCACCGGACGTCCCTGCCGTGGCGCTCGCTGGACGGGCGCCCTTTTTGCAGGAGATGAACGGTGTTGTCCACGTCCCAGAGGTAGAGCCGGCGCAGGCGCGCTGCGGACGTGTGGCTGTAGAGGAAGCTGCCCGTCGACGTCGTCCGCGTTCCATGGGCATGCGCGAAGATCAGTTGCCGGCCCCGGGCAGGGGCTGACTGGGCGTTCCAAAGGCTGGCGCGGATGTAGCAGCCGTACCGCAGCCGGACGAGGGCGCCCGAATCCAGGAGGGAGCGGATGGCCCGGGGTCCATAGCCGAGGTCCAGCAACTGCTCGGTGCGCCAGAGGTTGCCCGTTGCGGGCAGAGAGGGTGAGTGGTTTTGGGGCATGCAGCCAGCTTCACGGGTTCTGGCCATCTCCGAAAGGCTGCGTCGTCGTTATGTGGATTACGGGGCGACGTCGGCTGCTGCCCGCGAGTTCGCCGGATCGCGTCGGGGCCGCCGGAAACTTCCGGCGACTGCGGGCGTTTCCGGCGAACCCGGCGACGGCGGGCCGGACGGACCGACGCTGTCAGCCCCGGGCGCGCGCCGTGGTGCCGCGGACGATCAGGGCCGGCTCGATCAGCTTGCGCTCGGGCCCGAGGGTGGGGTCCTGGATCCGTGCCAGCAGGGTGTTGGCGACGTCGGCTCCGACGAGGTCGCTGCGGTTGTCCACGGACGTGATGTCCAGGTAGCGGGACTTCGCCAGCTGGGAGTTGTCGTAGCCGATCACGGACAGGTCCTCCGGGACCGAGAGGCCGCGTGCCTTGGCTGCCGCGAGGGCGCCCAGGGCCATGGTGTCGTTGGCCGCGAACAGGGCCGTCGTGTCCGGGTGGTGGTCGAGCAGCCAGCACGCGGCTTCGTACCCGTCCTCCTCCGACGTACCGTGGGATTCACCGGCGATCACAACGTCGACGCCGGCCTCGATCATGCCGCTGCGGAAGCCTTCCCGCCGGTGGGCGGCAGCGCCGCCGGACCCCGAGAGGTGCCCGATCCGCGAGTGGCCCAGCCCCAGCAGGTGTTCGGCCGCCATCCGGCCGCCGCCGTCGTCGTCGTTCGTGATGAGGCCGGCGCCGACGGGAACGCCGTTCCGCCACCCGGCGACGACGGCGGGAACCCAGGTCCCGGCCATCATGGACTCGCTCGGCTCGGCGGCAATGACGAGACCCTCCACATGCATGGCCAGCAGGCCGTCGGTGGCTTCCGTGATGCGGTTCTCGCCGGGCCGGGAATCGGCGAGGGTGACCTGGTAACCATGCGGGGACAGGGTCGATTCCATACCGCGCAGCAGGTCCACGAACCAGAGGTTCCGGAAGTCGTCGATGACCAGGCCGATGCTCTTCGTCTGGCTGCTGGCAAGCGTGGTCGCCGCCCGGCTCGGGCGGTATCCCAGCTCCGACATCGCCGCCCGGACCGCCGCCCGGCGCTTCTCGCTGACCTTTGCCGGATTTTGCAGCACGAGTGAGACCAGGGACGGCGAGACACCTGCGCTTTTGGCGACGTCGTAGATCGTCGGACGGCGGGTTCGCGGGGTGTTGAGCGTCATCTGCAGGGCCTTTCGGGTCTCATTCGAGGATAACCGCCCGACCATTGACAGGACATATGCACATAGCTACTCTTCTTATCAGCGCACATTTTTGTAGCGCTCCAATTTCCCAGCGTCGGGCCGACGGCCCTGGCTGATTTTCGAAGGAGAAATCGATGGCTGACAGTTTAGGAGTCGCCGTAATCGGCGCCGGGATGGCAGGGAAGGCCCACGCGGCCGCGTACCGCACCGCGTCCGCGCTTTACAACCCGGTGCTTCCGCCCGTCCGGCTCGTGTCGATCGGCGACGTCAACGCCGAATTCGGCTCGCTCGCCGCGCGGCGGTTCGGCTACGAACGCAATGACACGTCCTGGCAGGCGATCGCCGAGGCCGACGACATCGACGTCGTCAGCGTCGTGATCGCCAACTCCCTCCACCGCGAAGTCGTCGAAGGCCTGCTGGCCGCCGGCAAGCACGTGCTGTGCGAGAAGCCCCTGAGTGACTCGATCGAGGACGCCCGCGCCATGGCCGAGGCGGCCCGGAACGCCTCCTCGATCGCCCGCATCGGCTTCACCTTCCGCCGCACCCCCGGCATCGCCTACATCCGCGACCTCATCCGCACCGGCGTCCTGGGCAACGTCCTGCACTTCAGCGGCCGCTACTGGACCGACTACGGCTTCAGCCCCTCGGCCCCGATGAGCTGGCGCTACAAGGGCGGCCCGGGCTCCGGCGCGCTGGCCGACGTCGGAAGCCACCTCACGTACGTCTCCGAGTTCCTCTGCGGTGACATCAAGTCCATCAGCGGCGGACACCTCAGCACCGTGATCGACAAGCGTCCCCTGCCGCTCGCCGCGGTCATGGGCCACGACCACGTCGCGGTCAGCGACACCTTCGAACCGGTCGCGAATGACGACTACGCGGCCTTCTCGGCCGAGTTCGAAAACGGCGCCGGCAGCTTTGAAGTCTCCCGCGTTGCGGCCGGGCACGCCAACAGCCTCCAGTTCGAGGTGTTCTGCGAGAAGGGTGCCGCCAAGTTCGACCAGCGCCGCCCGTCCGAGATCCAGCTGTTCCTCAACGAGGGCTCCGGCAACGAGAACGGCTACCGCCAGGTCATTCTGGGCCCGGGCCACCCCTACATCGCCGGCGGCCTGGCCATGGACGCCCCCGAGGTCGGCTTCGGCCAGAACGACGCGTTCGCTTACCAGGCGCGGGCGTTCCTGGAAGAGGTTGCCGGCCTCGGCGAAGCGGAATCGCTGCCCCGGTGCGCCACGTTCGATGAAGGCGTCCGCAACATGGAACTGCTCGGCGCCGTCACCGAATCCGCGCTCAACAACGGAAAGAAGATCACGCTATGAAACTCGGCGTCTACAACGCAATCCTGCACGACCGCCCGCTTCCGGAGGCCCTGAAGGTCATCGCCGACCTCGGGCTGACGGGAATCGAGATTAACACCGGCGGATTCCTGCCGGCCGTGCACGTCCCCACCATGGACCAGATCCTGGAAAGCGACGCCGCCCGCGATGACTACCTGGCGATGTTCGAAGGCACCGGCGTCTCGATCGCCGGCCTGAACTGCAACGGCAACCCGCTGCACCCCAAGCGCGAGATCGGCGAGAAGCACGCCGAGGACATCCGCCGCTCCATCCGGCTGGCGCACCGGCTCGGCCAGGACCGGGTGGTCACCATGTCCGGCCTGCCCGGCGGCGAACCCGGAGCCACCACGGTCAACTGGGTGGTCAACGCCTGGAACTCGGCCGCCCTGGATGTCCTGGACTACCAGTGGGGCATCGCCGCCGAGTTCTGGAAGGAAACCGACCGCCTTGCCGCCGACCACGGCGTCAAGGTTGCCCTGGAACTGCACCCGCAGAACATCGTGTTCAACACCGCCGACGTCTACAAGCTGATCGAGCTCACCGGCGCCACCCATGTCGGCGTCGAACTGGACGCCTCGCACCTGTTCTGGCAGCAGATGGACCCGGTCGCCGTGGTCCGCGCACTCGGTCCGCTGGTCTTCCAGGCCGCCGCGAAGGACGTCCGCGTCAACACGGAGAACGCCGCGCTCTACGGTGTGCTGGACAACAGTTTCCGCCGGCTCTCCCCGGAGGAAAACCGCACCAACCTTGGCGGCGACGAGTGGGCCAACGAATGGCCCAAGAAGTCGGCCTGGGACTTCGTGGCCCTCGGCAAGGGGCATGACACGGCCTTTTGGACCGAGTTCCTCCGCGCGCTCTACGAAGTGGACCCCAACATGCTGGTCAACATCGAGCACGAGGACGTCTCCCTGGGCCGGATCGAAGGCCTCCAGGTGGCGGCCAAGGTCCTGCGGGACGCCGACGCGGCCCTCACGGCGTCGCTGCACACCACGGCCTGACGGGCGGCAAACCCCGAGGTCGCCGGAACGCTTCGGGGTCGCCGGAAGCTCCCTGTGTGTCAGGCTGTTGTGTGACAGGTTTGCTGTCGCCTTGGCCGGGCATGCGGGGCGGGGAAAGGTCCGTCATGGATGTTGTTATCCCTGTCCGTGTCTCGAATCGGAGCCACTTCACTCTCGCGCAGAAGCACGCGATTCTGGATGAGTACGACAAATGCCTCGAGCGTGGTTCCCGGGCCGCGTTCAGCAGGGCGGCAGGCATCACCGAAGGCACTATCCGGCTCTGGGTCCGGCAGCGCGAGGCCGGGGAGCTGAGATCCAGATCCGCGTCAGGAAGCGAGGACCAGCGATTGAACGCAGGCGATAAACAACGGCTTAAACAGGTCTTGAAGGAGAACGAGATCCTCAAGGCCAAGCTGGCCCGGTCCGAGGCTGCGGTGGACATTCTGGGAAAAGCTTCCGCGCTCTTGGACGCGATGGCCAAGAGCGCGGCGGCAGCGGACCCGACACCGGAGGAACCGGGGCCGGGCCGGCCGGAATGGTTGATGCCAAAGTCTGGAAAGACATCGCCCTGACCTTCGCCGGGAAACTGATCACGGCCGGCTGGTCAGCGGTGAAGGCCTGCGCCCTGCTGGGCCTTCACCGCACCACCTGGTACCGGCACCTGAATCCTCCGGCCCGGGCCGGGATCACCGTGCCGCACACCGACCGGGCCTACCCCAACCGGATCAGCGACGCCGAAGCCGAGGAGTTCATGGGCCTGCTCAATTCCGAGGACTACGGGAACCTCTCGGTCACCCAGGCCTATTACCGGATGCTGGACGCGGGGCACTGCTCGTTCTCGATCGCGGCGGCCCACCGGATCGTCGCCGCACACGGACAGAACGGAGACCGCCGCGACCAGCGCAGGGCCACCGGCCCGGCCAGGCCCAAACCCGTCCTGGCCGCCACGGCCCCGAACCAGCTCTGGAGCTGGGACATCACGATGCTCCACGGCCCCGGCAAACACACCTACAGGCTCTACGCCATCATGGACGTCTTCTCCCGCAAGGTCGTCGGGCACCGGGTCGAACACACCGAAACGGCCGCCCTCGCCGCGGCCCTGATCAGGGACGCGGTCGCCGGGAACCGGCACCGCCCCGCCGTGCTGCACGCCGACAACGGCGCCCCGATGCGGGCCGGCACCACCCTGGACCTCGCCCGCACCCTGGGCATCGAACTCTCCTACTCCCGCCCCCGGGTTTCCGATGACAACCCCTACTCGGAATCCCTGTTCAAGACCGTCAAATACGACCTCGACTTCCCCCAACGGTTCCAGGACCTGGCACACGCCCGGGACCACATGGCGGCGTTCTTCGCGGACTACAACGCACACCACCGCCACAGCGGCCTGAACTACCACACCCCCGACACCGTCCACCACGGAACCGTCGAGCAGGCACGCCGCCAACGGCAAGCAACCCTCGACGCCTGCTACACACGAAACCCGCACAGGTACCGCCGCAAACCCACCGCCCCCGGCGCCCCCGGCATCAACCACAAAAAACCCACCCAGCTGTCACAAACAGCTTGATAAATACCGACTTTCCGGCGATCGGGCACGCTTCCGGCGACCTCGGCGGCGGGGCACGCCGGTCACCGCGAACACCCATAGAGGGAGGACGATTGCACATGCGCATCGGAATTGTGGGCTATGGAGTCGGCGGAAGGTACTTCCATGCCCCATTCATCGACGCGGCCGACGGCGTCGAACTCGCCGGAGTCGTGGCGCGTTCGCCGGAACGGCGCGCGGAGGTGGCCGCGGACTTTCCGGGGCTGCCGGTCTTCGGCAGCCTCGCGGAGATGCTCGACTCCGGTGTGGACGCCGTGACCATCACCACCCCGCCGCACACACGCCGCGAGCTCGTGCTGGAAGCCATCGCCGGCGGCGTCCATGTCGTGGCGGACAAGCCCTTCGGCCCCGATGCGGCCTCCGCGCGGGAGCTTGCCGCGGCGGCGGACCGCGCCGGCGTCGTGCTGAACGTCTACCACAACCGCCGGCGCGACGCCGATTTCCTCACGCTGGCCGGCGTCCTTGCCTCGGGGCAACTCGGGCAACTCTGGCGGGTCCACTCGATCATGGACCAGGACGGCGCCGACACCCTGGAGACCGGCGCCACCGGCGGGCTCCTGCGCGACCTCGGCAGCCACCTCGTGGACCAGATGCTGTGGCTGATGGGCCCGGCAACCCATGTCTACGGCACGCTCGACTGGACAGACAGCTTCGGCGAGACTACCGACTGCGGCTTCTTCCTGACCCTGACGCACTCGTCCGGAGCCGTCTCCACGGTCTCGGCCAGCAAGCTCAACCACTCCACCACGCGTGAACTGCGGGCCTACGGCAGCGAGGGCAGCTACATCGCCTCAGGCGCCGACGTCCAGGCCGAGGCAATCTTTGCGGGCCGCCGGCCGGCCCGCGAGCCTGCCACGTGGGGGATTGATGTTCCGGAGAACTGGGGAACCCTCGCAGTGTCCGGCGGCCGTTCCCGGGTGGCCTCGGAGCAGGGCAACTACGCAGGGTTCTACACGGAGTTCGCCCGCGCGGTCCGCGATGGCGGGCCGGGGCCCGTACCCGCCGCCGAGGGAGTGCGGACTCTTGAGGTCCTCGACGCCGCACGGCTCAGCGCGCTGAAGAACAGGGTCGTGGAGCTCTAAAGGCGGACGCGCAGCCGCGGCGTGACGGGCCGCCGTCGTACGCAGAAGCCACGGGATCGCCGGAAAGCTGCCGGATCGCCGGAAAGCTGCCGGATCGCCGGAACTTTTCGGCGAACGGGCACGGTTCCGGCGACCTCCGCGCGTACCCCGCACGGTTCCGGCGAATTCGACGGCGGGCCGGGCGGGGCAGCGGAGGACTGCAGGCCGGGCGGGGCGGCGGAGGACTGCGGGTCGAAGGCGGGGCGCCCCTAGGAGTAGTAGCGGCCCAGCGTTTCGGCCTTGAAGTCGAAGAACGTGCCGGCCTCGATGGCCCGGCGCGCGTCGTCGACCATCTTCACCACGAAGCGCTCGTTGTGGATGGAGATCAGGGTGGCCGAGACCATCTCCTTGGCCTTGAACAGGTGGTGGATGTAGGCCCGCGAGTAGTTCAGGCAGGCGTAGCAGTCGCAGCCTTCCTGCAACGGGCCGAAGTCGCGCTTGTACTTGGCGCCGGAGAGGTTGTATCGGCCGGTGGGGTGGTAGAAGGCCGAGTTGCGGGCCACCCGGGTGGGGGAAACGCAGTCGAAGGTGTCCGCGCCGTTCTCGATCGCGGTGAAAATGTCATCCGGCTCGGAGATGCCCAGCAGGTGCCGCGGCTTGTTCTCCGGCAGTTCCTCGTTGCACCAGCGCACGATCGTGCCGAGGTTCTCCTTTTCCAGGGCCCCGCCGATGCCGAAGCCGTCGAAGTTCATCGCACCGAGGTCCCGGCAGGCCTTGCGCCGCAGGTCCTCGTACTGGGCACCCTGGATCACCCCGAACAGGGCCTGGTAGGGCTTGCCGACGCGCTCGGACGTCAGCCGGAAGTGCTCGGTGAGGCACCGTTCGGCCCAGCGCCGGGTCCGTTCCAGGGATTCCTCCTGGTAGCCGCGGGAGTTCTGCAGCGTGGTGAGCTCGTCGAACGCGAACATGATGTCCGCGCCGATCCGGTGCTGGACATTCATGGAAATCTCGGGGCTGAAGCGGTGCCGGTCGCCGTTGAGGTGGCTCTTGAACCACACGCCGTCCTCGTCCACGTGGGCCAGGCGTTCCTTGCCGGGCGCGACGGCGTCGTCCGGGCCGGAATGGTCCACCGATTTCATGTCGATGACCTTCTTGAATCCCGAGCCCAGGCTCATGACCTGGAATCCGCCGGAGTCGGTGAACGTCGGCCCGCGCCAGTTCATGAAGGCGCCCAGCCCGCCGGCCTCATCCAGGATGTCCGCCCCCGGCTGCAGGTACAGGTGGTACGCGTTGGCGAGCACGGCCTGCGCACCGAGCTCGGCGATCGATTCGGGCAGCACGGACTTGACCGTGGCCTTGGTGCCGACGGCGATGAACGCCGGGGTCTGGATCTCGCCGTGCGGGGTGGCGATGGTGCCGGTGCGGCCCAGGAACTCCCCGCCGTTGGCGGCGGTCTGGGCGGCCGACGGCGGGGACGCCTCGCTCAGGCGCTTGCCCACACGGAAAGAAAATTCGGACTGCCGGGCAGGCCGGGGCGGCAAGGAATTGGAGTCAGGATTGGCTGGCACGGTTCCAGTGTGCCAGCTAACGCTGCCCTGGCCTTAGTGGACGGGATCCGATGTGGGGTAGTTCTCAGCCCGCCACTTGTCCCAGTGGCTGCGGATCGACTCCAGCTGGTGCGCCCCGAGGTCGTACGTGGACACGATCGCGAGGGATCCGCCGTCGGGCCTGACATCTTCGATGGCGGGCTGGTCCGCGACGATCAGCAGGCCTTCCCCGTGCTCGGCGTAGTGGTGGACGGTCAGGCCGACCTGGTGGTTGCTGCGGAACCAGACCCTGCCGGTGATTTCCTCGCCGGTGGGCAGGGTGAGCGAATACGGTTCGCCCGGCGCCGGGACGTCGCTGAGCCCCAGCTTGTCAATCGCGGAGCCGCCGGTGCCGGGCACCGAGAAGAAGTAGGTCCGCCGCTTGCCGTGGGGGTGCCGTTCCAGGGCGAAGCGCAGCTGGTGCAGGAAGGTCAGCCAGCCCTGGGTGATGTCCTCGTCCCAGGCCGCCCATTCGGAATTATGGTCGACCGCCGCCCGAGTGACGCTCACTTCCGTGCCGGTGGGGACAGGTTTCAAGGTGAAGACATCTCCGCCGTCGACCACCAAGGACGTGTGGTCCGCTCCCTCGACCACATTCGGGCCGAAATAGATTTCATTGATCTCAGCCTCTTGGTCATCGGCGTTCCAGCCGTGCCATTGGGCGATGAGGGCGGGTTCGCGCAGCATGGTCCAAACTTGCTGCGCGTCCGAATTGATCACAACGCTCAGATTGTTCGTCATGGGCTGAATCTACAACGCCGGGCCGCGAACGGGTAGGGTCGATCGGTTAGGCCCGGACGGAGTCCAGTTCGTTGCCGATCCGGCGCTCGAGCTCGGCCTCGCCGATGGTTTCCGAGCCGCCGTGCGCGCGCAGGAACAGCAGCGCCTCGAGCCGCAGCAGCCGCCACTCGCGTTCCGCGTCCGTGTTCGCGTTGTCGATTGAGCGGAAGATTTCCTTGTCGTACAGGTTGGGCTCGTTGAGCGAGCGCTGGCGCACTTTGGCATTGATCCTGGCCTTGAACGGGTCCGTTTCCATGGCCTCCGGCGAGCGGAGGAATTTCTCGTAGACCGCGGCGCGTTCTTCCTGGCCCTGTTGCCGGCAAATGTAGCTCGAGAGCGCCAGCGACGCCTCCACGGCGGCCCAGCGGCCCGGGTTGCCGTCGAAGGGAAGGACGTTGAGCAGGTCCGCGACCGCCAGGGCATTATCGGCGTCCTTGAGGAGCACGAAGAGCTCATGGGCGAGGTCGCTGAGGTCCTTCAGGCAGCTGCCCGACTTGGTGTTGATTCCCTTGGCCAGCCGTTCGCTGAGCAGGAGCACGCCGGCGGCCCCGGGGTGGGCGGCGGCGGCCGCCTCCACCACGGATTCCGGGGTGCCGTCGGGGGAGGGGATGAGGGCCAGGTCCGCTGCGCTGGGCCCGCTCACCGCCGGCGGCGCGGGCGGCAGGGGAGGAACGACGGCGGCAGGGGCCGCGGCCACGCCGCTTGGTTCAGCTGCGTCCCCGGCATCCGCAGGGGCACCGGCCTCATCGCCATCTGCGGTGGTCCGGACCGTGGAGCCCGCCGCGATCCGGAGAACGCCGCCCCCGGTGAGGGTCGCCAGGACCACGGCAGGGGTGCCGAAGTCGTCGGTTTCGACGTCCACCTGGTGGACTTCGGCGGCGCGGTTTCCGTCCGGAAGGAGCAGATGGTTACCGGCCCGCAGAGATCCAGCCTGCTGCTCGTTGTAGGTCCGGGAGGCTGGGGGGTGGGTCATCGGGAGTCCTTAAAGTTCTCTTGCGGTCCGCCCTACAGTCTACAAAATCCGGTGGGTGAAGTCGGGGACGCGGCTGTTTCCCCAGGCTCCCCGGGCCCGGCCCGGGCGGCCCCGACGGCTAGTGGCCGACGCCCGCGAAGGCCAGCGCCTGCCGGATCAGGGCGCCTCGGCCGCCGCTGAATTCCAGCTGCACCTCCGCGCTCATGACCTCCTGCGGGGTCATCCAGGTCAGTTCCAGGGCGTCCTGCCGCGGGGAGCATTCGCCGGTGACGGGAATGATGTAGGCCAGGGCAACGGCGTGCTGGCGGTCGTCGGTGAAGCCGGTGTGGGACGGCGACGGGAAGTACTCGGCCACGGTGAACGGCACCGGGCTGACGGGCAACTGCGGGAAGGCCAGCGGGCCCAGGTCCTTCTCCATATGGCGGAGCAGTGCCGCGCGGATGGTCTCGCGGTAGAGCACCCGGCCGGAAACCAGGGACCGGACCATGGTGCCGTCGGCGTCGGCCTGCAGAAGGGTGCCGACCTCGTTCACGAACCCGAGGGGATCCAGCCGGACCGGAACGGCCTCGACGTAGACCATCGGCAGTCGGCCGCGCGCTTCGAACAAGTCGTCGTCGGAAAGCCAGCCGGGGTTCGGGTCAGGGGTGCGCACATTCATGCTTAAGTTCTACCCCATCCCCGCCCGTGCGGCCTGCCGCTGCGTCACAGGGCGGCCGGGTCCGTGCCTCCACGCAGGGGAGCAGCAGTGCCGGGCGGCGCCGTCCGGCGGGTCAGGCGCCCGCCGGTTTCGCCGAAATCCAGAGCGTTGCCCCATTGGGGTTCCCGGGCAGGTCGGCGGCATCGGGGTTGGCCACGTGCAGGGTCCGTCCGAACGCTTCGTCGGTGATACTGACCGTGTGGCCCGCGGCCGCGAGCCGGTCCCGCAGGGCGGAGAGGTCGCCGGTGTATTCGAAGCCCAGGCCGGCCCGGGGTGCGCCGCTGGCGGGCCGCACCATCAGCACCCCGCCGTTCTTCGCGGTGAAGTCAGCGGTCTCGTCGTCGTCCGGGGCCGGGCGCAGCCGGGCCCCCATGTGCCGCAGGGTTTGCGCTGCCGTGTCCGCATCCGGGGTGAACCAGACTTCGACGACGGTGAGGTCCGGGTCGGCGTCCGCGCTCGGCGCGCCGGGGGCGGCCTTGTCCGCGTAGAAACCGAACCCGTCCCCGCCCGTGATCCGGCACGTCTCGCCGTGCCGGGCCTGGACCAGTTCCGCCGGGGCGGTCCCGGCCTCCACGCCGGCGGCGTTGGTGCGGCGGGCGAATTCGGCCAGGTCGCCGACCTCGACGCCGAAATCCGTCTTCCCGTCCGGCGCGCTGTGGCTCCCTCCCTCGCCGGCGGCGCCCTCGCCCGCGGCGACGGGGCGGTGCAACGCGAGCCGGCCGGAGCCGGCGTCGAACTCCTGCCAGCCGCCGTCGTCGACTGTCCGCACCATGCCCAGGGCGGTCAGCAGCCGCGCCCACTGGTCGATTCGGGAGGTGTAGTGGATCGGGCGGACGCGCAGCATGGGATCTCCTCAAGAGGGCGAAATTGGGCTCCAATTGACATGGTGCCACCAAAGCACCCGTCCGGTCAGCCCTGCAGTGCAGAATGGGCCCATGGCCGTTGAACTTGAGGAACTGCTGGTCAAGGATGCCGCCGAGTGGCGTGCCTGGCTGGAGGAGCACCACGCGGACAGCCCCGGGGTGTGGCTCGTGCTGCACAAGAAGGGCGGCTCCGTGACGGAGCTGGACTACGAGGCCGCGCTGCAGGAGGCGCTGTGCTTCGGCTGGATCGACGGACAGGGCCGGCGGCGGGACGGGGAAAGCTCGTTCCAGCGGATGACCCGGCGGGGACCGAAGAGCGTGTGGTCCGCGCGGAACGTGGAACGGGTTGAACGCCTGGAATCCGCGGGACGGATGGCACCGGCCGGGCGGGCCGCCGTCGCCAGTGCCAAGGCGGACGGGCGCTGGGAAGCCGCCTATTCGGGAGCCGCCACGGCGGAGGTCCCGGAGGACCTCGCGGCGGCGATTGCGGCCCATCCACGGGCGCAGGCGATGTTCGAGGTCCTGACGTCCGTGAACCGGTTTGCCCTGATCTACCGCACCAACGGGGTCAAGCAGGCCGCCACCCGGGAGAAGAAGATCGCCGGGTTCGTGGAGATGCTCGCAAGGTATGAGACGCCGTACCCGCAGGCCAGGCGGCCCCGGGAACCGTAGCGGCACCGGCAGGCCATGGCGGTTCCCGGGGAACTCCCAGCTACCGCCCGGGCTACGGGAAGTCGCCGCTGGCAGGATGGGGCGATGCTCCTGGCCCAGCGTGCTCCGCAACCCTCCGCCCGCCTGCCGTTGCCGTCCCAGCGGCGGCTCTTCTTCGTGGCCGCGGGCCTGCTGATTGCCGGGGAGACGATCTTCTGGACCGTGCTCGCCGCGGTGCAGTCCAACAGCGGCGTGGCCGCCCTGGACGGCCCCGTGCACGACGGGCTCGTCGCGTCGCGGACCCCGCCCGCCACTGCCTTCCTGACGGCCGTGACCACGGTGACGGCGCCGCTGTGGATGACCGTGATCGGCTGCGCGGTGGCGCTGGCCTGGGCGGTCCCGAAACGGGAACTCTGGCGTCCCGCCCTGCTGGTCGGCGCCATGGCAGCCACCTTTGCCGTGTCCACCCTGATCAAGCATGATGTGGGCCGCGGCCGGCCCGCCGCCGGCGGTTTCATGCTGGGCCCCGACGACGCCCTGTCATTTCCCTCCGGCCACACCTTCGGCGCTGGCGTGTTCCTGTGCGTTCTGGGCTACTTCTTCGCGGCGGCCCGCGGCACGGGGACGGGCAAACGGACGACGTCGGTGCTCGCCTTCGCGGCAGCGGCGGCGGGGACGCTGGTGGTCGCCTGGAGCCGGCTGTACCTGGGGTATCACTGGCTGACGGACGTCCTCGCGTCGATGGGCCTCGCGCTCGCCGTCACCGGGGTCGTGATCCTGGCCGACGGGCTGCGCAACGCCAGAGCGGTGCGGCCGGAAGCGCCGGCCCCGGCGGCCGCGGGCCCGTCAGAGCCCGACGCCCATCGCCTGGGCGATCACCACGGCCGAGGCTGAGGACCACGCCTGCGGGTGGCATGAGGCCGGATAGGGGACCGCGACCGCCGAGTCCTCGGCCCGGACCCCGGCGAACACCTCCGGCAGCCGGTGCCCGAAAGAGGCTGCCGCCGCGAGCAGGCCATCGGCAAGGGTCCGTGCCTCGGCGATGAATCCGTCGGCCAGCAGGCCGCGGATCGCGATGGCGGTGTCGTGGCTCCAGACCGAGCCGCAGTGGTAGCTGAAGGGCCAGAATCCGGCCGCGTCCCGGGAAATCGTGTGCACCCCGTAGCCGGAGAACAGCTCCGGGCTCACCAGCCGGTCCGCCACGATCCGGGCCTCGGCCGGGTCCAGGATGCCCGTGCCCAGCAGGTGCCCCATGTTTGAACCGGGGACATCGAGCGGGACCCCGTGCCCGTCCAGGGCCATGGCCGGGAACGGTCCGGAGTGGTCCTCAACCCAGAAATGTTCGCGGAACCGCGTCCGCAGGGCGGCGGCGAAGTCCCGCAGCGCCTGGCCGCCGTGTTCCCCGTAGGCGTCGAACAGTTCCGCCGTTTCCAGGGCCGCCTGGTACGCGTAGCCCTGCACCTCTGACAGGGCGATCGGCCCCTCGGCCTGCCGGCCGTCACGGAACTGCATGGCGTCCCGGGAGTCCTTCCAGCCCTGGTTGCTCAGGCCGTGACCCGTGGCGTCCCGGTAGCTGAGGAACCCGCCGTTGCCCGACCTACTGGCGGCCGCGTCAGCCCCCTCGCTGGACGCTCCGCCGGCGGCGAGCAGCCAGTCCGCGGCGCGCGCCGCGTTCGGCAGCAGCGACCGGACCGCGGCGTCGTCCCGGCCGCCCCGCCAGAGTTCCCCGAGCAGGCACAGCCACAGCGGGGTGGAGTCCACGGCCCCGTAGTAGACCGGGGGCAGCCGCAGGCCCTGGCTTTCCAGCACGAGTTCCTTGGACCGCAGTTCGTGCAGGATCTTGCCAGGTTCCTCGGCGGCCGCGGGGTCAGTCCGGGTGCCCTGGAAGGCCGCCAGCGCCCGTAGCGTGCCCGCGGCCAGCCCGGTGCCCGGTCCCGCCTCCAGGGGCAGGAGCAGCCGTGCCGCCCACAGGGAGTCCCGCCCGAACAGGGTAAAGTACCAGGGCGCCCCGGCGGCGATGAAGGGGGCATGCGGAAGCTGGCGGGTGGCCAGCCGGAGCCCGGCCACTTCATCGATGGAGTTGTCCAGCAGCAGGCCCAGGGCCCCGGCTGGTCCGGTCCGCGGCGGCCGGGAGGCGAGCGGGCGGGCCGCCACTACGGCGTCGTCATCATCGGTGAGGACGGCCTGCCATTCGGCCTCGAACGGCCGGCCCCGGCCCAGGCTGCCGCGCCAGGCGAGCCGCCCGCCGGGGGTCACGGCGCCGGGGGCCGCGACGGCCAGGGCTTTACTGCCCTCCTGCCAGCGCAGCGAGGACTGGTCGGCCGCGGCCGGCCCGGACGTGTCGCGGAAGCGGCTGAGCCGGATCTGGGCCATGTCGGTGAAATCTGCGGCCAGTTCGACGTCGATTTCGGCGTCGAGGGAATCCAGCGACGTGCGCAGCTGCAGGGTGTGCCGCACCAGCCCGGGAGTTACCGTCCACGTCTGCAGGAGTTCGACGGCGGGATCCTCCGTGGGGCCGGGGATGCCGCGGACCAGGCCCCGGACGCGCACGACGCCGCCGGGCTCGGTCTCCACCGTGGCCGGTTCGGGTTCCAGGCCGTTGACGCGCACGAGCGCCCGGCACAGGAAGCGGGTATCGCCGTGGAGGAGCCCGGTGAACCCGGCCGGTTCCGCGGCGTGACCGGTGCCGGGAGACCGCGTCGGGCCGGCGAGGCGGCCGTCCGGATCGAGCCACAGCTGGGTGGGGGCGGCAACGGAGCAGTGCTGGCGGTGCAGGCCGGGCTGAACAGTCATGCGCCCACCCTATGCCGGGCGTCCGGCCGCCTCAACGCGGGAGCGGTCCTAGGGGGCCGGTTCCTCGTCCACCGGGAACGCGACGGCCTCGCCCACCACGCGCAGCCGCAGTTCCGTGCCGGGGCGGGCGATGGACGCGTTCCAGTGCCGGATGGTGATGATTTCGCCGCCGCCGGGGTAGCGGTGGTCCCGGACGGCTCCGGCCGCGAGCACCGGCGGAACCGGGAGCTGGAGCCGGACGGTGGTCTCGGGGCCGAAGTAGTCGGTGTCCACCACGGTTCCGCGGATGGGGCCGTCCTCGGAAATGCGGATCTGCTCGGGCCGCAACATCAGCTGGACCCTGCCCTGGGCCGGCGGCCGGCGCACGGGAATCCCGCCGAGCGAGCACGTGGCCAGGGAGCCTTCCATCCAGGCGTCCAGGATGACGGCGTCGCCGAGGAACTCGGCGGTGGCGCGGTCCGCCGGGCGCGTGTACACCACGAACGGGTTGCCGATCTGGGCCAGCCGGCCGCCGCGCATCACGGCCACCTGGTCGGCGAAGGACAAGGCCTCCGCCTGGTCGTGCGTGACGAGGATCGTGGTGACGCCGGCGTCCTTGAGGACCTGGCCCACGGCACGGCGGGTGGCGACCCGCAGGCCGGCGTCCAGGGCGGAGAACGGCTCATCGAGCAGCATGAGTTCGGGTTCGCGGGCCAGCGCCCGGGCCAGCGCGACACGCTGCTGCTGGCCGCCGGAGAGCTGATGCGGGCGGCGCTTGGCCATGGCCGCGTCCAGCGAAACCATTTCCAGCAGTTCGCCCACCCGCGCCTTGACGCCGCGGTGCCCGCCCGGGAGCTTGCCGGCGTCCAGGCCGAAGGAGATGTTCTGCCCGACGGTCAGGTGGGGGAACAAGGCGCCGTCCTGGGCGACGTAGCCGACGTGCCGTTTGTGGGCCGGGACCCAGGCGTTCTCGCCGGCCACCTTGCGGCCGTTGAGCGAGATGCTGCCGGTGTCCGGGTGTTCGAACCCGGCGATCAGCCGCAGGAGCGTGGTCTTGCCGGACCCGGAGGGCCCCACGATCGCCGTCGTCCCGCCCTTGGCCACCGAGAGGTTGACGCCCTTGAGCACGGCCTGGGACCCGAAGTTCTTGGTGACGGCGTCGATCTCCAGGTGGCTGTTGGTGCTGGGTGCCACGGACGCCGCGACCCGCGGCTCGGGCAGGCGGGAGGGGGCCTCGCGGGGAGGGGAAAAATCGGTCACTGTCCGGCCACTTTCTTGGACTGCTGGAAAAGGAGGTAGGTCATGGGCGCCGAGATCACGATCATCAGCAGCGCATACGGTGCCGCGCCGGCGTAGTCGATCTCGCTGCTCTTGCTCCAGAACTCGGTGGCGAGCGTGCGGGTGCCGTTGGGGGAGAGCAGCAGCGTCGCCGTGAGCTCGTTGACGATCCCCAGGAACACCAGGGCCGCGCCGCCGGCCGCGGCCGGGGCGGTCAGCCGCAGCGTGACGCGGAGGAATGCCGCCAGCGGCGGCTTGCCGAGCGCCTGCGCGGCCTCGTCGAGTTCTTTCGGTGCCTGGGACAGCCCGGAGCGGATGTTCACCAGGGCCCGCGGCAGGAACAGCAGCACGTAGGCCGCAATCAGGAGCGCCGAGGTCTGGTACATGTTCGGCAACAGGCGGATGCTCACGGTCACGAACGCCAGGCCCACCACGATCCCCGGCATGGAGCTGGTGATGTAGTTGGACAGTTCCAGGGACTTGCTGAACCAGCCGGGCCGGCGCACGGCCAGGTACGCCATGGGGAACGCGACAATCGTGGTGACGAGGGCCCCCGCGAGGCCGTAGACGAGGGTCTGCAGCAGGGCGGGCATGAACTCCTCGGCGGACCAGATCTCCGGTCCGCCGGCGATGATCCAGCGCAGCACGAACGTCAGGGGCAGGCCGAAGGCCAGGCCGGTGAGGGCGAGCAGGGACAGCTGGGCGGGGAACTGGTAGCCGCGCAGCGGCAGACGCAGGGCCCGGGCCTGGGCGCCGGAGCCGATCCGGGCGTACCGGGCGCTGCCGCGGCTGCGGACCTCCACGAGCAGCAGGATCAGGCACAGGAACACCAGGACACTGGCGAGCATGTTCCCCGCGGTCCCGTTGAACGTGGACTGGTACTGCACCATGATCGCCGTAGTGAAGGTGTCGAAGCGGATCATCGCGAAGGCGCCGTATTCGGCCAGCAGGTGCAGGGCGACCAGCAGGCCGCCGCCGGTCATCGCGATGCGCAGCTGCGGCAGCACCACGCGGAAGAAGGCACGCCAGGCGCCCAGGCCCAGGGACGCGGCGGACTGTTCGATTGCCGGGTCCAGCCGGCTGAGGGTCGCGGCGGCCGGGATGTAGACGAGCGGGAAGTAGGACAGGGTGGCGATCAGGACGCCGGACCAGAGCCCGCCGAGGGACGGCACCGCGGAGACCCAGGCGTAGCTGTTGACGAACGCGGGGATCGCCAGCGGGGCGGCGAGCAGGACGGCCCAGATTTTCCGGCCCTTCAGGGTGGTGCGTTCCACGAGCCAGGCGCCGCCGACGCCGAGGACCAGGCACAGCGGCACCGTCACCACGGTCAGCAGCACCGTGTTGAGCAGCAGTTCGCCCACCCGGGGACGGACGATCAGGGCCACGGCGGTGTCCCACCCGGTGGCGGCCGTCATGGCGATCACGTAGATCAGCGGCACCAGGGAGAACAGTGCGATCAGGACCGCGATGATGGAGACGACAGAGACGCCGAAAGGCGGGCGGGGGCGCTTGCCCCTGCCCGCCGTCGTCGTGTCAGCCGTGGTCCCGCCGGAGGGACCAGGGACAGCCAGCTTGCTAGACACTGCCGTTACAGCAGTCCTGCCTGGGTCATCAGTTCGGTGACCTTGGCGGAATTGAGCTTGGCCGGATCCACGGTGGGTGCCTGGAGGTCCTTGAGCGGCACCAGCTTGTCGTTGGACGGGACGTCCGAACCGACGGCGTATTCGAAGGAGGTGCCCTTCTGCAGCACTTCCTGGCCCTTCTTGCCGGTGATGAACTTCAGGAAGGCCTGGGCGGCTTCAGCGTTCTTGGAGGACTTCAGCACACCGCCGCCGGAGATGGACACGAACGCGCCCGGGTCCTGGTTCTTGAAGTAGAACGGCGTGACATTCTTGGAGTTCTCGCCGGTCTTGGCCTGGTCGCCGTAGTAGTAATAGTGGTAGATCAGGGCGGCGTCCACCTCGCCGGCGTTGACGGCCTTCATGGCCGTGCTGTTGCCCTTGTAGGCCTTGTAGTTTTCTTTCATGCCCTTGAGCCATTCCTGGGTGGCGGCTTCGCCCTTGAGTTCCAGCAGGGCCGAGACGATCGCCTGGAAGTCGGCGCCCGACGGCGAGGCAGCCCAGCGGCCCTTCCACTCGGGGTTGGCCAGGTCCAGCATGGACTTGGGCAGCTTGTCCGCGCTGATCTTGTTCTTGTCATAGACCAGGACGGTGGAGCGGGCCGCGATGCCCGTCCACTTGTTGGTGGAGGGGCGGAATTCGGCCGGGACCTGGTCCACGGTGGCCTTGTCCACGTCCGCGAAGAGGCCGGCGTTCTCCACCTGGGCCATCGCGGGCGAGTTCTCGGTGAGGAAGACATCCGCCGGGGAGGCCTGGCCTTCCTGGACGATCTGGTTGGACATCTCGGTGTCATCGCCCTGGCGCATGGTGACCTTGATGCCGGTCTCCGCCGTGAAGGCGTCCACCCATTCCTTGGTCAGGGATTCGTGCTGGGCGTTATAGACCGTGATCTCGCCGGCGGAGGAGCCGCTGGCGGCGCTGCTGCCGGCCGGGGAGGAGGAACCGGAGCCGCAGGCGGCCAGGCCCAGGGCGGCAGTGGCGGCCAGGGCGATGCCCGCCAGTGCGTTGGTGCGGATCTTCATGGGGCTACTTTCTGCAAGGAAGTCGTCGTAGGTGCCCCACCCCCGTGAGCGGGGAAGTTAGGGCATGCTCACTAAGAACGACTGTAGGTTAGCCAAACCTAAGCAACCAACCTGAGGTGCCGTTAAGTGATCAGGATCACATGAATTACGAAACTGTTGCGTGACGTAATTGGGCCGGTTAGGAAGCCGGTGCCGGGGCGGCGGCGATCGCCGCGGCCGCCTCCAGGACCATCCAGGCCTGCAGCTGGGTGGACAGTTCGACGGCGGCGCCCTCCGGGTAGCTGCGGCGTGCCGGCGCCTCGGTCCGGTCCGAGAAGACCAGGTGGCTGCCGCCGCGGGCCAGGAGGTCCTGCGGCGGAAGGATCCGCCGGCCTTCCCAGAGTGCCTCGGCGGTGTCGTTCACGAGGGCCGCCGCCGTGGCCCGGGTGCTGTCCGGCAGGCGCGCGTCGAGGGCGGCGAGGGCGAGGTAGCGGGTCAGAATGCCGGTGAAGAGGCCGCCGTCGCCGGTGCCCTCGCAGCGCAGAACGGCGGCGCTGCGGCCAAGGAGCGGCGCCTCCTGCGTGAGGCTGCGTGCCACGGCGTCCACGAGGGCGGCCGCGCGCTCGAGGTTCGCCCCGCCCCCGAGTTCCAGCAGCGCGCCGAGGATCGGGCCCTGGTTGTAGGTGTAGATGGTCTCCTCCAGCAGGACATCGCCGGCGCCTGAAATCCGCAGGCCGTCCCCGTACAGGCCCTGCCCGGGTTCGTAGAGGCGCGCGTCCAGCCAGTCGACGAGGGCCTGGGCCTTCGCCGCGTGGCCCGTCCGCGCGTAGTACAGGGCCACCGGCGCGGTGGCCGGCGTGTTCTTGAAATCGCGCTTCTTGCTCCAGAACGTGCCGCCGCCGAGGTCGTCCGTGGACCCGGCGTCGAACTGCAGCGTCAGGCTCTGCAGGACCTTGGCGTTGCGCTCCCTGCCGGCGCGGTTGCGGCTGTCTTCGGCGAGTTTGTCCAGCCGCAGCGTCGCCAGGGCCAGCCAGGCCATGTCGTCGTAGTAGTCGTTGACCACCGTCAGGAAATTGCGCAGCCGGATGCCGGTGACCAGCCGGGAGGCGAGCCGGCCGGCGCTGGGCCGGTTTTCGCCGTCGAACTTGCCGCCGGGATGCCCCGGCGTCCCCAACTCCCGGCGCCCGGCGTCCACGAGGCAGTCCAGGTAGTGCGCCTGCCACCAGTAGTGCCAGGGGCGGGAGAGGCTTTTGAGCCGGCGCGAGGGCCGGAGGACCGCGGCGATGTGGGTTCCCGGCAGGAAGAAGAGCCGCTGCCCGAAGAGCCTGGTCACCGAGCGGGCGGCCTCGTCGGCGCGGAAGGACCAGTTGGGGGCGGAAGCGTCGGGTCGGGTCATGGTTTCACCCTAATGGCGCCGGGCGCCCGGGCGGCGATCGTGACGGCGGCGTGACGGGGGCCGGGCAAAGGTGCGGAAGGCCGGCATTCCAGTTAACATTCACTAACTAATGTTCGGGGTGAGGCTGCCCGTGCAGCCCGCGTCACGGCTCTGCCGCCGGGGTTCGGTTCCACATCAAGGAGGATGGATGGACATCAAGGGTACGGTCGCGCTGATTACGGGCGGGGCCTCGGGTCTCGGCGCCGCTACGGCCAGGCGCCTGTTTGATGCCGGCGCGTCGGTGGTCCTGGTGGACCTGCCGGGGTCCGCAGGGGAGGCTCTGGCCGCCGAGCTAACCGCGTCGGCGTCGGCCGGGGAAGGCGCCGGCGGCCGCACGGCAGTCTTCACCCCCGCCGACGTCACCGACGAAGCGCAGGTGCAGGCCGCCGTCGACGCCGCCACCGCGCTCGGCCCGCTGCGCATCGTGGTCAACTGCGCAGGCATCGCCACCCCCGGCAAAGTCCTGGGCCGCGACGGCGTGCTGCCCCTGGAGACCTTCAACCGCGTCATCCAGATCAACCTCGTGGGCACCTTCAACGTCATCCGGCTGGCCGCGGCCGCGATGGCCGCCACCGAACCGGCCGTTACGGAACTCGGCGGGCCCGAACGCGGCGTCATCATCAACACCGCGTCCGTGGCCGCCTTCGACGGCCAGATCGGCCAGCCCGCCTACGCTGCCTCCAAGGGCGCCGTGGCCGCCATGACGCTGCCGATCGCCCGGGAACTTGCCCGCTCGCTGATCCGGGTGGTGACCATTGCCCCCGGGATCTTCGAGACCCCCATGATGGCCGGGCTGCCGCAGGAGGCGCAGGACTCGCTGGGCCGGCAGGTGCCGCACCCCTCACGGCTGGGCCGGGCCGCCGAATACGCCAACCTCGCCGCGCACATTGTGGACAACGCCATGCTCAACGGCGAGACCATCCGGCTCGACGGCGCCATCCGCATGGGACCGAAATGACCAGGACCGAAATGACCGGGACCGCCGTGGCCGGGCTGCCGGCGGCGGACTTCTTCGACTACGAATCCCTGCTCAGCGCCGCGGAACAAGCCAAGCTGGCCCAGCTGCGGGAGTTCCTGGCCGCCGAGGTCGCACCCTTCGCATGCGACTGGTGGAACAACGCCGAATTCCCGGCGCACATCCTGCCCAAGCTGGCGGCCCTGGAGCTCAGCGCGCCGGTCCAGCGGGGATACAGCAACCTGTTCGCCGGCATCGTCATCGCCGAGATGACCCGGGTGGACACCTCGCTGGCCACTTTCTTCCTGGTCCACCACGACCTCTTCGTGGAGTCGCTCTACGGCTTCGGCTCGGACGAGCAGAAAGCCCGCCTGCTCGCGGACGCCGCGAACCTGCGCACCACCGGCGCCTTCGCGCTCACCGAGCCGGACCATGGCTCGGATGTGGCCGGCGGCATGGAAACCCGGGCGCGCCGCGTCCCCGGCGGAGCGGCCGACGGCGGCGATGCCTGGGTGCTCAACGGCGCCAAACGCTGGATCGGCAACGGGACGTTCTGCGATTACATGCTGGTCTGGGCCCGTGACGAGGCCGACGGCGGCATCCGCGGCTTCATCGTCGACGCCACCCTGCCCGGGGTCAGCCGGAGTCGGATCGAGCACAAGATTGCCCTGCGCACCGTGCAGAACGCGGACATCGTCTTCACCGACGTCCTGGTGGCGGAAGCGGACCGGTTCGCCGGCATCAGCAGCTTCGAGGACACCAACGAGCTTCTGCGCGGCTCCCGGATCATGGTGGCCTGGCAGGCGGTGGGGCAGCAGTTGGCGGCGTTCGACGTCGCCCGGCAGCACGCCGTCGAACGCCGGCAGTTCGGCCGCCCGCTGGCGAAGTTCCAGCTGGTCCAGCAGCAGCTGGTGACCATGCTGGGCAACGCCGTGGCCAGCATCGGCATGATGGTCCGGGTCGCCCAGCTGCAGGACCGGGGCGCCGCGGACATGCCCCAGGTGGCGCTCGCGAAGTCCTACGTCAGCGCCCGGATGCGGGAGACCGTGGCGATGGGCCGGTCTCTGCTGGGCGGCAACGGGATTGTCACCGACTACCGGATGGCCAAGATCTTCGCCGACGCCGAGGCGATCTACACCTACGAGGGTTCGTTCGAGATCAACACGCTGATTGCCGGACGCGCCGTCACCGGGGTGTCCGCGATCGTCTAAGAAGACGGTCTAAAAGAGGCCAGGTTCCTTCTCCCCGGCCTCGATCCGGTAGTCCAGGCTGTTGTTCTTCACCGGCATCGGGCAGGTGCCGTACGGGGTGAAGGCGCTGGGGTAGTTGATGGCCCGGTTGAAGTCCAGGATCACGGTCTTGTTTCCCATGGAATCGACGCGGGGCCGCGCGGTGGAAACCTTGCGCCACTCATCGGTCGATTCGCCGTTCGTCTCGTCGTGGAACGTCACCGTCAGTGCTCCGAGCTTCTCCTCCTCGGCCTGCAGCCGGAACTCGTGCTCCGAGCCGGGAAGGCCGAAGACCAGCTCGCCGACCGAGCGGTGGATACCGTCCACCAGCGGGTTGGCGGTGCCGATCGGCACGTCCACGGGCTCGGGATACGGCTCGAACCGCGCCTCGACCACCAGGTCCGGGCGGAAGTCGAAGGTGGGCACGCCGTCGAACCCGGTAAACACCGGCGACCGCGAATCCCGAGTGCGGATCGCGTACCGGCCCGCCCGCATGGCGAGTTCCACCAGCACCTGGCGGCCGTCGTCGCCGCCGTACCGGACCCACATGAGCGATTCCTCGTCGGCGAGCACGGCGCTGACGGTCCCGTCCACGGGCTCGTCCGTGGCCACGAGGCTCAGCCCCTCGGACGCGGCGGCAGTGAGAAACGCCGTCGTCCCGTCCGTCGACCAAAGCCCGGGGGCCAGTTCGACGGCGGCCGGGCGGCTCTCCAGCCACTGGAAGGACGTCAGTGTCAGCCAGCCGTAGTCGCTGGCCAGGGCCGCGTTGCGGTTGCTCCGGAATCGCTGCCAGCGGGCGAGCTGCGGGTCGGGGGCCGGGTCGGGGGCTCCGGTGGTCATGGTGTCCTCCTGAGGCTGGCGGCCACGAGCTCGGCCGCGGCGTCGCCGGCAGCGCTGGCGGCGGCCGGGTCGCCGTCGAGCACGCCGCTGGCCAGGCCGCCGTCGAGCAGCAGGGTCAGGCTGCGGGCGAGCCGGTCAGGGTCCTGGGCGCCGGCGCGCTCGGCGAGGCCGCGAATCCAGGCGCGGACCTCCTGCTTGTGGGCCACGGTCCGGTCGTGGATCCGCGTGCCGGCAGCCGACTCGGCGGCCGCGTTGATGAAGGCGCAGCCGCGGTAGCCGTCACGGCGGCATGCGGTGGTCAGGGCGTCGAACAGGCCCACGAGCTGGGCCGCCGGATCCGGCCCCGCGGCTTCGGCGGCGGCGTGAAGCTGACCCGTCCACACGCCGTCGACCTTTTCCAGGTACGCCAGAATGAGGTCGTCCTTGGCCGGAAAATACTTATAGAACGTCGCTTTCGCGACGCCGGACTCGGCGATGATCGTGTCGATGCCGGCGGCCCGGAGCCCCTGTGCGTAGAACAGCCGGAAGGCGGTGGCCAGGATTTTCTCCCTGGCCTGCCCGGCGGGGGTGCGGGCCGGCGGTGCGGTGGAAGCTGGCGACGTCATCTCACAATCGTACACAGACAAGTCTGTCTATGCCGGGGTGCTGGTCCCGTCCCGCTGTCCGGGCCGGGCGGGGGGGCGCACGGCCTAATTGCGGGCGGCCAAGCCCTGCACCAGCAGCCGCCAGACCTCCACCAGTTCGGTCCCGATGGCGGGATCCGACCAGTCAGGCGCATGCAGCGGATGGTGGAACCGTGCCGTGGCGTGCAGGACGGCAAGGCCCGCGGCTGCCGAATCCGTGGCCGCAAAATCGCCGCTGCTGATGCCGTCGGCGATGATCCGGGTCAGCTGCGCGGCCAGGTGCTCCACGTGGGCGGCGACGACTTCCCGCGCCTCGGTGGTCAGCTGGCTGAAGGTGGCGAACAGTTCGGGATCGTTCAGCGCCATGCCCTGCTTGATGGCCGCGAGCCGCTGCAGCCAGCGGAGCAGACGTTCCGCGGCGGGACCGTCCGTGTCCCGGTCGGGGTCCAGCGGCGCGACGAGGCGCTCCAGCCAGCGCCTGGCCACCGCATCCCGCAGCGCCACTTTCGTGGGGAAGTGCCGGTACACGCTGCCGTGGCTGACACCGAGGGCCTTCGCGACGTCCACTACCGTGGCCTTACCCGGACCAAAGCGCCGCAGCACGTCTTCGGCGGCGTCGAGGATGCGCTCTTCCGTCAGTACGACGGCGGCAGGGGTCACCGGCGTTCGCTGTCGAGCATGGCCATCTGGCCCGCGTCGTAACGCGTGCCCGCGGCGGCCCCGGCAGGGACGGCGGCCTCGATGGCTGCCAGGTCCTCAGCGGACAGGGCCAGACCGGCCGCTGCCAGGGACTCGGTAAGCCGGTCGCGGCGGCGGGCGCCGACCAGCGGGACGATGTCCTCGCCGCGGGACAGCACCCAGGCGATGGCAAGCTGGGCGACAGTTGCGCCCTTGCCGTCCGCAATGGCTCGCAGCCGTTCGACAAGTTCGAGGTTGCGCTGCAGGTTCTCGCCGGAGAAGCGGGGCAGGTGGGCCCGGAAGTCGCGCCGGTTCCCGGCTCCGGAGGGGGGCCAGTGGCCCGAAACCAGGCCGCGGGACAGTACGCCGTAGGCGGTAATGCCGACGCCGAGTTCACGGGCCGCCGGGAGGATGTCCTGCTCGATGCCGCGCGAGACGAGGGAATATTCGATCTGGAGGTCGGAGACCGGGTGGACGGCGGTGGCCCGGTGCAGGGTGTCGGCGCCCACCTCGGAGAGCCCGATGTGGCGGATGAGGCCCTGCTGCACGAGTCCGGCGAGGGCGCCCATGGTCTCCTCGATCGGGACGGCCGGGTCGAGGCGGGCGGGCCGGTAGATGTCGATGTAGTCGGTGCCGAGGCGCCGCAGGGTGTAGGCCAGGAAGTTCTTGATGGCCGCGGGCCGGGTGTCCACGCCGTTCCAGGCGCCCCGGGCGTCGCGCAGGACGCCGAATTTCACGCTGATCTGCGCGTTCTCGCGGCGCCGGCCGCGGATCGCGTCACGCAGCAGCAGTTCATTGTGGCCCATGCCGTAGAAGTCCCCGGTGTCCAGCAGGGTCACGCCGGCGTCGAGCGCGGCCTGGATCGTGGCGGTGCTCTCAGCGTCGTCGGCCGGGCCGTAAAGATCGGACATGCCCATCAGGCCAAGGCCGATGGGTGCGGCAATGGGGCCCGTGGAACCCAGAGTGCGGGTGGCGCTGAGTGTGGAAGTTGTCATGGAAGCAGGTTACAGCCATCAGATGACAGATTTCAAATTTTGTCAGTCGTTCGATATCGCAGGGTCGGCGCGCCCGGCTCTGCCGTAGACACATCAGTCCTACGCGGGCGAGTGCACGGCCACGGAAGCTCGTTCAACGGCGGGGCACGCGATTTTGAGAGCGGCGTCGGTCGGTGCCTGGTCCAAGCCCAGTAACAGGCGTACTCCGGCGGCCCCCAGTTCGTAGTGGGGCAGTGACACTGTGGACAAGGGAGGCCGAAGGTGGGCTGCGATGACCTCCTGGTTGTCGAAACCCACCACGGCGATGTCGTCCGGGATGGAAAGCCCCTGTTCCCGCAGGCCGTCGTAAAGTCCCATGGCCATTCGGTCGTTGTAGCAGTACACGGCGGTGACGTCGCGCTTGAGAAGCTCTTCGGTGGCGCCGTATCCGCCTTCCTGGTCCGGATAGGCCTCCATGACCAAGTGGGGGTCAAAGGGGATCCCGGCAGCCCTGAGCGCTTCCTTGTACCCCTGGAGCCGTCCGTCCTTGGCCGGGGCGGGGATCGTGGCGTTAATGAACGCGATGCGCCGGTGGCCGCCGCGGAGCAGGATTTCCGTTGCGGACTGCCCGCCCTGTGCTTCGTCGGGTATCACGGCGCGGGCCGCCCCCGGCTCAGGGGAAAAGCAGTTGACCAGGACGAAGTCCGCTTCGCGCAGCGTTTCGGGGATGTCGGTGGGTCGGTGGAACCATGTCGAGTACAGGATGCCGCGCACCTTATATTCGAGCATCATGGCAATCGCGTCCTTTTCGAGGTCGCGGTTGCCCTCAGTGTTGGCGATCAGCAGGGCGTACCCGTGTTTCCAGGCTTCGTCCTGGGCTCCGTGGATGATCTGGCCGGCGAAGGGGGTGGTGGCGACACCATCTGCGACCAGCCCGATGAACCGTGAGGTGCCGCTGACCAGTGTCTTGGCCATTGCGTTGGGACGGTAGCCGAGCTGCCGGATGGCGTCGTGGACGCGTTGGCGTGTCTCATCGGCGATGCGTGCATTCTTCTTTTTGTTGATCACGAGCGAGACCGTGGCAGTGGAGACGCCCGCTGCTTCAGCAACTTCGCGGAGGGTAACAGGATGTGCGCGGCCCGTTCTGACAGGAACGTCGGGGGTGGCCGCGGTGCCTGAATTTTTCTCCTGCGAAATCATCTGTCCTCCATCAGGAGTATAACCGCCTGCCATCACCGTCATCCCTTCGTCGCCCCGCTTTCCAAGCCCTGGATCATGGCCTTGTTCAGGACAAGGAAGACCAGCAACAGGGGCGTGATGGTGACGCACACTGCGGCAAACGTTGCAGTCCAATCGACTTTGCCCATGGCGCCGATGTAGTTCTGCAAGCCCAGGGGAATGGTCTTCAACTCCTCGGAAAGGACGAACGTGTTGGCGAAAATGAAGTCGTTCCAGATGAAGATGCTGTTGACCAGGACCACGGTGACCACGGTGTTCAGTGACAGCGGCAGCGTGATCAGTCCGAAGATCCGGTACGGCCCGGCGCCGTCCAGGGAAGCGGCTTCATAGGTTTCCCGGGGGATGTATTCGAAGAAGGAGGAGAACAGGTATACGGACATGGGCAGGGCGAAACCGGCCAGAGGGATGATCATCGACTGGTAGGTGTCCAGCAGGTTTACTGCTGAGTAGTCGATGAACAGCGGCACCAGGGCGATCTGGACGGGAACGATGATGCCGATCAGGAACAGGCCGCGGACAAATTTGCTCAGACGGAAACCAAGGACCTGGATGGCGTAGGCGGCCATCATGCCGAACAGGACGATCACCACGTTCGCGCCCATGGTGACGATGAAGCTGTTCAGGATGTTCCGGCCGAGGTCACCTGTCTCGAACGCTCGTGCGTAGTTCTCCCATGTCAGGGAACCAGGAAGGGCGAAAGGGTCACCGGTCGCGAAGTCCTGCTCGGTGCGCAGGCTGGTCAGGAACAGCCAGGCGAGAGGGTAGACCTGGACGATCACGATCAGCGAGATCAGTACCCGCGACAGGGTCCGGTGCAGGCTGGGCTTCCGGCGCCGCCTGTTTATGGTCGGCACGGGGGACAGGGTGGGCGGCGGCGTCGCCGGGGCTGTCTGGACGATCATGAATCTGCCTTCCGCTTGAGCATGAACAGGATGAGGCCGACGGCGGCAAGGCATTCGATCACGATGAACACGGAGACAGTGCTGGCGTACCCGAAATCGGTGCTGGTGAACGCTGTTTTGTACATGTAGGTTGTGAGCAGTTCGGAGGATTGCCCGGGACCGCCGCTGGTCATGAGGTAGGGGATGTCGAAGCCGCGCAGGCCGTAGGTGGTCGCCATGATGGTGGTGGTGATCCAGACGGGCCGGATGTACGGGAAGCGGATTTTCGTGAAGAGCGTCCACTGTGAGGCGCCGTCCAGGACCGCGGCTTCTTCCAGTTCTTTGGGCACCGCGATCAGGGCGGCGTAAATGATGAGCATGTACAGCCCCGTGAACCTCCAGCCTTCGGGGGCGGAAACGGCGGCCAGCACGGTGTTGACGTCGGACAACCACGCCCGTTCGAAGGTGCCGAGACCCACCCAGTGCAGTAGCTGGTTGAGCAGGCCGACGGGATCAATGGAGTAGATCCGCACGAAGAGGAACGCGATCGCCACCGTGGAGATGACGGCCGGCAGGAGATAGAGGGTCTTGATGAGCTCCCGTCCCCGGCGCAGGGATGTGAGGAGGCTGGCGACCACCAGCGCGCCGCCGAGCTGCAGGACCAGGCAGATGGCCAGGTAGATGAGCGCGTTGGCAAACGAGCGCCAGAAGATGTCATCGGCAGTGAGCATGCGGACGTAGTTTTCAAACCCGATGAACTCCATGTCGCTGATGCCGTTCCAGGAGAAGAAGCTCAGGAACAGGGACTGAAGAATCGGGAACAGGACAGCTGCGCAGTACAGCAGCAGGGGCGGGAGCAGGAAGACCAGGACGGACGTCTTTGACCTGTTGGGGAGCATGGCTGGGCCTTTCGGGCGGGGACCTGGCGGCCCCCGCCGCTGCGGTTTACTTGAAGAACTTAGGGGCGTTCTGCTTGATGGTCTCGTCCATCGTGCTCGTGAATTGCTCCGGCGTGATGTTCCCTTGGACCAGGAGCACGAGTTCCTGCTGGAGCCTGCCGTTGGTGGTGGGGTCCAGCTGGGTGTCCCACGGCATGGCCTGCTTGCTCCCAAGGTCGTTGGCCGTGTCCAGGGCCTTCTTGTACAGCGGCGTGGCGTTCGCCGGGACCGCTGTCTGCACGTTCGTCGTGGGGGAGAGGGCGCCGGTGGCCGCGTACTCGGCCGGATACTTCGCCAACGCGAATTTCAGGAAGTCGCTGACCAGCGGATCGTAGGTCTTGGCGTTCACGGCCATTCCGATGCCGGACGGGGAGACGAACTCGTTGGCCGACGTGACTGCGCCATGAGTCGTTGGCAGGGTGAAGAAGTCGATGTTGTCCCGGGCTGCGGGATTCAGTTTGTCCGTGGCCAGGCTGGGCAGCTCCCACGTGCCGATGTTGTACATGGCCGCCTGGCCGGAGGTGAACTGGTTCTGCGCATCCGAGTAGCCCTGCGCGGAGAAGCCGTCCTGGAAGCATTTGGCCTTGCCGAGCTCGGCCATCCATTGGACGGTCTTCTGTCCGGCAGGATCGGCGAACTTCGCGTCGCCCTTCTTCAGCTTCTGGACGAGCTCCGGTCCGGCTTCCCGGAACGGCTGGTAGGCCACGTAGCGTTCCAGCGGCCACTGGTCCTGGCCGTCGATGGCGATCGGGGTGATCCCCGCCTTGCGCAGCGCGGTGCACATCGCCGGGATGTCATCGAGCGATTTCGGCACCGTGACGCCTGCTTTTTCCAGCAGCGCTTTGTTGTACCAGATGAATTCCAGCTCGAACTGGAACGGAATCATGTAGAGCGAGCCGTCGTCGAAGCGCTGGTAATCCAGGGCGCCGGGCCGGTAGGTGTCGTAGGTGCCCAGGGACTTCAGGAGCTTCCCGGCGTCGACCATTTTGCCCTGTTTTGCCAATTGCTGGGCGAAAGGCGTGGCGTCTGTGTCGAACAGCTCGGGGAGCTTGTTGGCGGCCGCCAGCGTCTCGAGCTTTTGGATGTAGGAGGGCCGGTCCGGGGTTGTGATGAGGTTCAGGGCGAAGCCCGGATGGTCCTTGGCGTAGTCACCGGCGAGCTTCTTCATGATGTTGATGACTGCCCCGTCAGCGGGACGGGACAGCAGCCAGGAAATTTCACGGGGCTTGATCTCCCCGGCGGGGCTGACATTGGCTGGGTCGCTGGACCCTCCTGCGCCGGCGCAGGCCGTCAAGGCCAAGGCTGCGGCGGCGGCGACGGCAGCAGCACGAAATAGTCTTCTCATTGCGGCAATCTCCCTTGATTGGTTCGGAGTTCGGAGTTCGGAGTTCGGGGTTGGGGCGGGGTTATTCAGTTGTCGGCGCGCTTACGTATCTCAAGTTCGGTGACGGTGACGGATCCTTCGCCGGCGAAGACGCCGATCCGTCCCGCGGGCAGGTCGTAGAGCCGGGTGCTGAGAGCTACCTGCTGGTCGACGACGGCGACGCACAGATCGCCGTCGACGACGACCTCCAGGGTGTGTTCGCCCGGGGCAAGGCTGCAAGGACGTTCCAGTTCGATCTCGAACGGGATGTCGCCGGACACGTGCCATTGGGCGTCTCCGGTGATGGTGCGTGGCCAGCGGTCGAAAACCAGCCGGCCGCGTTTCGGTTCCAGACGCAGGACGTAGGATTTGTCGCCGTCGTGGCTGGAGCGCAGCAACAGCCCGCATTCGGTGGTGTGGGGGCTGATCTGCAGCACAGCCTTGGCATAGAACCGGTCGGGCAGTTCTTCCTCGGAGATAACGGCGGCGTACCCGTCCGGCACGTCCAGCCGTGCCGGCAATCCGCCCGTCAGGGATACCGTGACGTCGTCCCAGAAGCTGTCCACGAGTTCATCGGCAAACCCGAATCCCAGTGTCCCGTCCGGGTTCTGGCGGGCTTCCAGGACGGACATCGTGCCGGCCCACTGCCAGGGCCCGCCGTCGGTGTTGCCTTCCTTGCTGGCGATCCATCCGAAGAAGAAGCGGCGCCCATCGCGTTCTGCCGTCTTGGATGCGTAGAAGGCGCGGCCGTCGATGCTGTCCAGGTCCGGCACGGTCCAGGGCCCGTCGGGGCTCCTGGCCATGCGGTATCGGGTAGTGAACGATTCGGAGAACTCGGAATACACCATGTACCACCAGTCACCCCAGGCGAAGACGTCGGGGCATTCATGGGTGATGTAGCGGCGCGGATCCCAGAAGGGCTCGGTGTGCTTCCAGGTCATCAGGTCACTGGACACGCACTGGGCGATGACGCCGCGGCGCCGTTCCGGCCCGTCGGAATGCCGTGCCGCCAGCAGCATCCTCCACTGGTCCTTGCTTTCATCCCGGAACACGAAGGGATCCCGCCAGTCCCCGGGCTCGTAGCCGTCCGGGGCACCGAACGTGAGTTCCGGATGCTTCGTCCAGGTCTGCATGCCGTCAGTGCTCGAGGCGTGCATGACCAGCTGCAGGGGCGTCCCGTCGGGGCCGAGGTTCCGGGGGTTCTGACCTGTGTAGAACAGGTGGTGGATGCCGGCGTCGTCGACGGCGATACTGCCGGTGTAGGCATTGAAGTCCGGCTCGGTTTCGCTGCCGTGGTGCAGGGAAACGCCATGGTCCTGGAATTGCGTGAGGTCCTTGGTGGTGACGAGGTTCCATGCGGTACCGGGTTTCGGATCCGAGCGGTCTTCGTGAAGGTAGAAGAGCCAAAACTCGCCGTCCTTCTCGAACGGGATGAGGTCCCCGACCCATCCGTCGTCGGGCTGGAAGAAGACTGAGCGTTTCATCTGCGCTGATGTCCCATCTGCTAAAGCGTTTGATCACCTGAAGCTAGCGTGGACAGCCCCGAGGATCAAGCGTTTTAGCAAAGATTTCTTTTTTGCTTCTACTGCGGCACACCGCTGTGATTAAACGCTTGACCAGGGGCGGGGAATCCCACTATCGTCCTGCCTATCGGTGAATCCCCCGCCCCTCGGCGTCGAGCGGCGAGGCATTGTCCCGATCACCGGCAGATGGGGTTCCGGCCGCTGGAACGCCCGGTGTTGCCGCCCGCGAGTGCGCCGTGCCCCCGCCGATACGCCTCGACTACCCCTACGTCCAGCCGGCTAAGGCGCCCGCCGGACCTTGAGAGGAAACAAATCCATGACGCACAACATCTCGCGGCGCACTGTCCTGCACGGTGCGGGCCTTGGGGCTGTTGCCCTTTTCGCCCATGGCGGCATGCCCGCCGCAGCGCATGCCCAGTCATCCCTGCGGGCCGTCTACCATATGACACCGCCCTCCGGCTGGCTGTGCGACCCGCAGCGCCCCGTGTTCACCCGCGGCGCCTTCCAGCTGTACTACCTGCACTCCGGGCAGAATAACGGCCAGGGCGGGTGGGACCACGCGACCACCAGCGATGGCGTGTCATTCGTCCACCACGGGGTGGTGATGCCCTTGCAGCCCGATTTCCCGGTGTGGTCGGGGTCGGCCGTCGTTGACACCGCCAACACCGCCGGCTTCGGCGCCGGGGCGGTGATCGCACTCGCGACGCAGCCGACCGACGGGGTCCGCAAGTATCAGGAGCAGTACCTCTACTGGTCGACCGACGGCGGCTACACCTTCACCGCACTCGCGGACCCGGTGATCCTCAATGCCGACGGCCGCACGGCCACGGAACCCGCCGAGATCGAAAACGCCGAGTGGTTCCGCGATCCCAAAATCCACTGGGATGCGGTCCGCGGCGAGTGGGTATGCGTGATCGGGCGGGCGCGCTATGCAGCCCTTTACACATCGCCGAACCTGCGGGACTGGCAGTGGGCGTCAAACTTCGACTACCCAAACCATGCGCTCGGCGGGATCGAGTGTCCCGATCTGTTTGAGATGGCCGCCGGCGACGGCACCCGGCATTGGGTGCTCGGAGCGAGCATGGATGCCTACAGTGTCGGCCTGCCGATGACGTATGCCTACTGGACGGGCACTTGGAACGGTGTGGCGTTCATCGCCGACAGCCTCACCCCGCAGTGGCTCGACTGGGGCTGGGACTGGTACGCCGCTGTGACATGGCCATCGGCCGAGGCGCCGGAGACCAAGCGGCTTGCAATCGCCTGGATGAACAACTGGAAGTATGCGGCCCGCGACGTGCCCACCGATGCATCCGACGGGTACAACGGGCAGAACTCGATCGTGCGGGAACTGCGGCTCGAGCGCCAGGCGGGCGGCTGGTATAGCTTGCTCAGTACCCCTGTCGAGGCGCTTTCACGCTACGTCACCACGACCACCGCACTCCCTGACCGCACGGTCAACGGCAGCTCCGTGCTGCCGTGGAGCGGGCGCGCCTACGAGCTCGAACTCGACATCTCATGGGATGCGGCCACGAACGTTGGGGTTTCGGTCGGCCGCTCCTCGGACGGACAGCGCCATACGAACGTTGGCAAGTACGGTGACGAGCTGTACGTCGACCGCGGCCCTTCGGACCAGGGCGGCTACTCGCTCGCGCCGTACACGCGTGCTGCCGCGCCCATCGATGCCAATGCGCGATCTGTGCACCTGCGCATCTTCGTCGACACGCAAAGCGTCGAGGTGTTCGTGAACGCAGGGCACACGGTGCTTTCGCAGCAGGTCCATTTCGCCGACGGCGACACCGGCATCTCGTTCTACGCCGTCGGCGGCCCGGCGGACTTCACCGGAATTACCGTCCGCGGGCTCGGCGGCACCAGTTAGCCGCTCCTTGCCGTAGACAGGTCTGTCTGATAGCGTCATGCCCACACGTAGACAAACCTGTCTACTCCACTGACTTGAAAGAGGACGCCATGAAGATTGCAGTACTGGGAACCGGCATGGTGGGGCGTGCCATCGCCGGCGCGCTGGCAGGCCTGGGGCACGACGTCGTGATCGGCACGCGGGATCCGCAGGCGACGCTCGCCCGGACCGAGCCTGACATGATGGGTGCCCCGCCCTTCAGCCAGTGGCACGTGGCCAACTCCGGGGTCGGCGTCGCCGATTTCGCCGACGCCGCGGCGAATGCGGAGCTGATCGTCAATGCCACCAACGGCGCCGGCTCGCTGCCGGCCCTCACCGCGGCGGGCGCCGGCAATCTCGCCGGTAAGGTCATCATGGACGTCGCCAACCCGCTCGACTTCTCGCAGGGCATGCCGCCGTCGCTGAACCCGGTGAACACGGACAGCCTCGGCGAGCAGATCCAGCGGGCCTTTCCCGAGGCCAAAGTGGTCAAGACGCTCAACACGATGAACGCCAGCGTGATGGTCGATCCGGCCCGGGTGGCCGGCGGTGACCACTCCGTCTTCGTTTCGGGAAACGACGCCGATGCCAAGGCGGCCGTGACCGGGATCCTCAAGGCGTTCGGCCACCGCGACGTGATCGACCTCGGCGACATCACGAGCGCCCGCGGGGCGGAAATGCTCCTGCCGGTCTGGCTGCGGATCTGGGGTGCGCTGGGCACGGGCGACTTCAACTTCAAGATCGCCCGGTAGTCCGTTCGGCGGCCTGACCGGTGCGGCCTGACACTATCTGAGACGGAATTCCGGCAGGGGGTGCCTGCGGGTAACATCCCATGGGAAGAAGTAATCAGGCTCACAGTATCCAGCGCAGTGTACGAGCCACGTCGAACCCTCGAAAGATAGTTTCCATGGCTGACACTGCAATGCATTCCGACACCGATCTTGCGGCCGAACTCCGGGCTGACGTCCGCCGCGTGTCCACCCTCCTGGGCGAATCCCTGGTCCGCCAGCACGGGCCGGAACTCCTTGACCTCGTCGAGCAGGTGCGCCTGCTGACCAAGGAATCCAAGGAAGCCGCCCGTGGCGGAGCCGACGCCACCGGCCCGTGGAGCTCGTACGACGTCGTCGCCCAGGTCCGTGAACTGCTCGGCTCCCTGCCGCTCGAGCAGGCCACGGACCTGGTGCGCGCCTTCGCGTTCTACTTCCACCTGGCCAACGCCGCCGAGCAGGTGCACCGGGTCCGCGGGCTGCGCACCCGCCAGGAAAAAGACGGCTGGCTCGCCAAGGCCGTCGTCGAGATCGCGGACCAGGCCGGCAGTTCCGTGCTGCAGGACGTCGTCAACGAACTCGACGTCCGTCCCATCTTCACCGCGCACCCCACCGAGGCGTCCCGCCGCTCTGTCCTAGATAAGATCCGCCGGCTCTCGGACATCCTCGCCGAGTCCACGGAGGAGGGCACGTCCGCGCGCCGCCGCCAGGACCGCCACCTGTCCGAGGTCATCGACCAGATGTGGCAGACGGACGAGCTCCGCCAGGTCCGGCCCACGCCCGTGGATGAGGCCCGGAACGCCATCTACTACCTCACCGGCATTCTCAGCGACGCCATGCCGGAAATGCTCTCGGACCTGTCCGAGCTCCTCGCCGAGCACGGCGTCACCCTGGCCGCCCAGAAGGCCCCGATCCGCTTCGGCTCCTGGATCGGCGGCGACCGGGACGGCAACCCCAACGTCACCGCCGCCGTCACCCGCGAGATCCTCCAGATCCAGAACCAGCACGCCGTGCGGATCAGCATCGGCCTGATCGACGGGCTCATCTCCATCCTGTCCAACTCGACCGCACTGGCCGGGGCGGACCAGGAGCTCCTGGACTCGATCGACGTCGACCTCAAGAACCTGCCCGGCCTGGACCGCCGCGTCCTCGAGCTGAACGCCCAGGAGCCGTACCGGCTCAAGCTGACCTGCATCAAGGCCAAGCTGATCAATACCGGCAAGCGGGTCGCCGCCGGCTCCGCGCACGAGCCCGGCCGCGACTACACCGCCACCGCGGAGCTCCTGGCCGAACTCGGCTTGCTGGAGCGGTCCCTGCGCAACCACCACGCCGCGCTTGCCGCCGACGGCGCCCTGGCCCGGGCACGCCGCGCCATCGCCTCGTTCGGGCTGCACCTGGCCACCCTCGACATCCGCGAGCACGCGGACTACCACCATGACGCCGTCGGCCAGCTCATGGACCGCCTCGGCGGGCCCGGCGTCCGGTACGCCGAGCTCAGCCGCGCCGAGCGGCACGAGGTCCTGGGCTCCGAACTCGCGTCCCGCCGCCCGCTCTCGGGCCACCCGATCAAGCTCGACGGCGTCGCTGACGGCACGTACGACGTCTTCCGGGAGATCCGGCGCGCCCTGCGCACCTACGGCCCCGACGTGATCGAGACCTACATCATTTCCATGACCCGCGGCGCGGACGACGTCCTAGCCGCTGCGGTGCTGGCCCGCGAGGCCGGCCTGGTGAACCTCTTCGGCGAGGCGCCCTACGCCAAGATCGGCTTCGCGCCGCTGCTGGAGACCGTGGAGGAGCTGCGGGCCTCGGCCGAGATCGTGGACCGGCTGCTCTCCGACTCGTCCTACCGCGAGCTGGTCCGGCTGCGCGGCGACGTGCAGGAAATCATGCTCGGATACTCGGACTCCAATAAGGAATCCGGCGTCATGACCAGCCAGTGGGAGATCTACAAGACCCAGCGCAAGCTCCGCGACGTGGCCGCCAAGCACGGCGTCCGGGTCCGCCTCTTCCACGGCCGCGGCGGCTCGGTGGGCCGCGGCGGCGGACCGACCTACGACGCCATCATGGCGCAGCCCAACGGCGTGCTCGAGGGCGAAATCAAGTTCACCGAGCAAGGCGAGGTCATCTCGGACAAGTACTCCCTGCCGGAGCTGGCCCGCGAAAACCTCGAGCTCTCCCTCGCGGCCGTGCTGCAGGGATCGGCGCTGCACCGCACGCCGCGCACCTCGGAGGACCAGCGCGTGCGCTATGGCGACGTCATGGAAACCGTCTCCGACGCCGCGTTTGCCCGCTACCGCTCGCTCATTGACGATCCCGACCTGCCCGCCTACTTCATGGCTTCCACACCGGTGGAGCAGTTGGGGTCCCTGAACATCGGATCGCGCCCGTCCAAGCGGCCCGATTCCGGTGCCGGGCTGGAGGGCCTGCGGGCCATCCCGTGGGTGTTCGGCTGGACGCAGTCGCGGCAGATCGTTCCGGGCTGGTTCGGTGTGGGCTCCGGGCTCAAGGCCGCGCGCGAGGCCGGACACTCGGCCCAGCTCAAGGAGATGATCGAGGGCTGGCACTTCTTCCGCTCCGTGCTCTCCAACGTGGAAATGACCCTTGCTAAGACGGACATGGACATCGCCGGCTACTACGTCTCCACTCTGGTCCCGGAGGAACTGCACCACCTGTTCCGCGCCATCCGCGCCGAGTACGACCTCACCGTCGCGGAAATCCAGAACCTCACCGGCGAGCACGTGATCCTCGACGCCCAGCCCACCCTGAAGCGCTCCCTCGAAATCCGCGACCAGTACCTGGACCCGATCAGCTACCTGCAGGTGGAACTGCTGCGCCGCGTCCGGGCCGAGGCCGGGGCGAGCATCTCCGGCGCCGAGATCGACGAACGGCTCCAGCGCGCCATGCTGATCACCGTCAACGGCGTCGCCGCCGGGCTGCGGAACACCGGGTAGCCTCCCCGGCCCCGGCTCCTCCCTCACGTATGGCAGGTTTCTTCCGGATCCTCCCTCAGGTCTGGCGGGTTTTCTCCGGACGCTCCCTCAGGTCTGGCGGGTGTTTTCCGGATCCTCCCTCAGGTCTGGCGGGTTTACTCCGGACGCTCCCTCAGAACGTGAGGGAGGGTCTGCGTGAATCCCGCAGAACGTGAGGGAGGGTCCGCGGGATTCCGGCAGGACCTGCGGGAGGGTCTTAGGGCGGGCGGAGGGGGCTCCGGTGGCGGATAGGGTGGTTCCATGCCGTCGTTCCAGACCAGACTCAAGATCACCGGACTCAAGCCCGGCAGCCCGCCCGAAGCGGTCATGGCCGCGGCCATCGAGGCGCTCGGCACGCGGCACCACGTCGAAGCGCATCAGCTGGAGCTCGCCGGCGGCGTGCCGCAGCTGAACCTGCGCTTCCTGGTCGACGCCACCGCCTACGCCGCTGAGAACAGCCAGGCGCTCGAATCGGCAGCGATGATGCGTGACGCCGTCGAACGCGTTGCGCTGACCGGAACCCTGACGGTGCTGCGCCGCAGCCGCGGCCGCTGGGCGCCCGTCTAGAAACCGGGCGGCTAGAAGTCCAGTTCCTCGTCGGGGTCGCCCGGGCCGGACGCCACGGGGGAGCGGCTGCCCCGGCGCCGCGTCACGATCACGCCTACCACCGCGCCGATCACCAGCCCCACGGCGACGCCGATCAGCGAGCTCGCCCAGAAGGGAAGCCGGGTGGCCGAACCCGTGAAATAGCCCAGCGCCACGGACCAGCTTGCCCACAGCAGGCCGCCGAGGGCCGCGCAGAGGCTGAAGCCGCGGGTCGAGACGTTGGCGATGCCCGCTGCGGCCGTCGTGGCCAGCCGCCCGCCCGGGATGAACCGGAGGCCGATGATCGCCCCGTAAGTGGAGGACCGGCCCGCCTTCGCGATCGCCGCGTGCACGGCCGCGTGGAACCGCAGGCCCCATTTCCAGCGGTCCAGCACGTGGCTCAGCCGCCGCTTGAACAGTTCGAAGACCAGCATGTCGCCCAGCCAGGACGCCAGGGCGGTCAAGAGCACCACGGCGAAGGCGTTGATCCGGCCTTCGGCGGAGAGGGCCCCGCCGGTGATGACGAGCATTTCGGAGGGCAGCGGCGGGAAGATGGCGTCGCCGATCACCAGGGGGAAGATCCAGAAATAGATCGCGGCACCCCAGCTGTCCGCGTTGCCCAAGTCCATGGGCACAAGGTACCGCACTTCCGGCCGCTAGCGGGCTTCGCTGAGGTCCAGCCCGCTGCGGTACTCCACGGGCCTGCCGGTGATGGGGTCAACGAAGCGGATTCCGCGGGCCAGGAGCTGCAGCGGCTTGGCGTAATCGTCGGGTGCCTTGTCCAGCAGCTCCGGGTAGAACGCGTCGTTGACGATCCCCAGGCCCAGCGAGGCCATGTGCACGCGGAGCTGGTGGGTCTTACCCGAGTGAGGCTCGAGCCGGTACAGGGCACGGCGCGGGCCGCCGGCGGCGTCCGCGTCGAAGGTCCGCAGCCGGTCGATCCGGGTTTCGGCGTTGGGTTCGCCGTCGACCACTTCCGCCAGCAGGTAGCTGCGGGACTTGGTCATCCGGTTCCGCACTACCACGGGGAACTCGACGGCGGGATGGCCCGGGGCCGGCTCCGCGGCGGACACGCACTCGTATTCCTTCTGCACCTGACGCTTTTCGAACAGGACCTGGTACTTGCCGCGGGTCGCGGGGTTCGTGGAGAGCAGGAGGACCCCGGCCGTCATCCGGTCGAGGCGGTGCATGGGGATCAGGTCCGGGAGGTCCAGTTGGTTCCGGAGCCGGACCAGGGCCGACTCCTGGATGTACGTCCCGCCGGGCGTGGTGGGCAGGAAGTGCGGCTTGTCCACCACCAGCAGGTGCTCGTCCTGGTGCAGGATGGACAACTCCACCGGGATGCGGGTCTCCGGCGGCAGGGTGCGGTAGTACCAGATGAAAGTGTGGTCCTGCAGCGGCGTGCTGCGGTCCAGGGCGACCCCGGCCTCGCCGACGATCTCGCCGGCGTCGAACCGGTCCTCAATGCCCTGCGGATCGATGTGCCCCCAGCGGTGCATCATGTAGTCCAGCGCCGTCTCCCAGGGCCCCTCGTCCGGCAGGCGCAGGCGGGTGGCGTTGACGCCGTCGCGCACGGGAAGGGGGGATTGCATCACCGCACCATTCTACGTGGCTGCCCCGCCCGCCCCGCCTGCCCCTCACTCCGGGTTCGCCGGAGAGCTTCGAACTCGCCGGAACGTTCCGGCGATCCCGCACGTTTCCGGCGAACTCAGGGCTCCGACCAGAAAAAAGTTCTTGACAAATAAAATTGTCGGTAGCAAAATGGAGCCATGTTGGACATCGGAGTGATCGAAGACCCGGCCGCGGCGGAGGCCTCGCTGGACCCCATCCGGACCCGGATCCTGCGCGAGCTCGCCCAGCCCGGTTCAGCGACTCAGCTCGCCGCCAAGGTGGGTCTGCCCCGGCAGAAGGTGAACTACCACCTCAAGGCCCTCGAACGGCATGGTCTCGTCGAGCTCGTTGAAGAGCGGCGCCGCGGCAACGTCACCGAGCGCATTTTGCAGGCGACGGCGGCGTCGTACTTGATCTCCCCGGCGGCGCTGGAATCCGTGGCGCCTGATCCGCAGCGGTTCGCTGACCGTTTCTCGGCGTTCTGGCTGCTGGCGCTTGCCGCCCGCATGGTCAGGGAGATCGGGCAGCTGATCGCCGGAGCGGCCGCGGCACGGCAGAAACTCGCCACCTTCGCCATCGACGGCGAGATCACCTTCCGTTCAGCGGCGGACCGGGCCGCCTTTGCCGAGGAGCTTGGCATCGCCGTGACCCGGCTCGTGGACAAGTATCACGACGGCGGCGCGGACCTCCCGCCCGGAGCCTCGGGAGCGGGACGCAAACACCGGCTCGTCGTCGCTCTCCACCCGTCGCTGAAGGTGCCGGCCGCCCAGGCGACGCCCGCAGCGCCGGAAGCACCAGACCGGCCAGCAGTAGGACAGTAGGCAACAGACCAGCAAAGCAAGGAGCAGGACAATGACTGACAAGCGTGAATTCGAAATCACCTACGACACCGAGCTGCCCGGCACCCCCGAGCGCGTCTGGGAAGCGGTCACCAAGGACACCCCGGCCTGGATGTTCCCCACGGACCAGTGGCCGGCAGTCCGGACCGTGGACGAGTACCCCTCCCATCTGGTCTCCCGGATGGACGGCCCGGACGGCTGGTTCAACCAGCTCGAACACGTCCTGGAGCCGCTCGACGGTGGTCGGGCGCGGCTGCACTACGTCCACAGCGGCATCTTCGCGGACAACTGGGACGGGCAGTACGACGGCGCCAGCAAGCACACCGTCTTCTACCTGCACACCCTGGGCCAGTACCTGAAATACTTCGACGGCCAGCCGGTGGTCTTCACGGACATCCAGGCGCCCGCCGCGTCGCAGGCTCCGGACGGCTTTGCCCGGCTCCGGAAGGCGATGGGCGTCGAGAACGCGGTCCAGGGGGATGCCGTGGAACTGGAGCTCGACGGCGTCGGACGGCTTAGCGGCGAAGTGGACTTCGCCAACGAGAACTTCCTCGGGCTGCGCACCAAAGACGCGATGTACCGCTTCTTTGGCCGCAATGCTTTTGGGGCGCCCGTGGGCATGACCGTGCACGACTTCAGCGGCAGCGGGGACTCGGGTGCGACGGCGGAGGCCTGGGCCGGGTTCCTGGCGACGGCCTACGCGTAGCGCAAGCCTCCCCGCCGACGCGCACCCCGGCCAGCGACGCGCAACCTGACTGGCGACGCGCAAATCCCCCCGGCGCTGCCCGAATATGGGTGCGACGGGGGATTTGCGCGTCGCGGGAGGGAACGCGCGTCGGCGGAGATTAGGCGATGGCCGCGGCCGGCGGGGCGGGCAGGTCGCGCCGCAGCTGGGGAGTGCGCTCGAGCCGGTCCTGCGCGGCCCGCAGCGCCAGGACCGCCGTCTCCAGCTGCCCGGGCGGCAGGGTGAACGGCACGCGAAGGTGCCTTTCGAAGGCCCCGCCGACGCCGAACCGCGGCCCCGCGGCAAGCCGGATCCCGACGTCGGGCGCCACCACGGCGAGGGCGGTGCTGATGGGTGCCGGGAGGCGGCACCAGACGGACAGGCCGCCGTCGGGCCGTTCCACTTCCCAGCCCGGCAGGTGTTCGCCCAGCAGGTCCAGCAGCGTGTCCCGGTTTTCGCGCAGTGCCGCGAGCCGGGCCGGGAGCGGCTCCGGCATGGCGTTGACCAGATGCGCCGCGGCCAGCTGTTCGACCACCGGGCCGCCAAGGTCCAGGGTGGTGCGGGCGGCGGCGAAGCGCTGGATCAGGGATTCGCCGGCGCGGATCCAGCCCGTGCGCAGCCCGGCCCAGTGTGACTTGCTGAGGGAGCCGATGGAGACCACCGCCGGGCTGAAGGCGGCCATCGGGGTGGAGCCGGCGCCGTCGAGGTCCAGCTCGCGCAGTGTCTCGTCCGCCACCAGGACGGTGCCCGCGGCCGCGGCGGCCCGCACCAGCCGCCGCCGCTGGGCATCGGGCATGAGCCGGCCGGTGGGGTTGTGGAAGTCCGGCACCACATAGGCCATGGCGGGCCGCTGCTGCAGGAGCGCCGCTTCCATGGCTTCGAGGTCCCAGCCGCCCCGGCCGGCGGAGCGTCCGGCCGGCATGGCGACCGGGACCGGCCGGCAGCCGGCGGCCCGGATAGCGTCGAGGGCGTTGGGATAGCTCGGATGCTCCACGAGGACCTTGGTGCCCGAGCGGCCGGCGAAGGTGCGGAGCACGATGTTCAGCGCATGCTGCGCGCCCGAGGTGACCAGGATCTGCGCGGCCGTCGTGGGAACCCCCGCGGCGGTGTAGCGCGCCGCGAGGGCTTCGCGGAGCGGGCCGACGCCCAGGGCGTCGTAGCCGAAACCCGGCAGGAGCGCGGGGAGTTCCGTCAGTGCCGCGGCGAAGGCCCGGTGCACCACTTCGCCGCTGGCGGGCAGGGAGGCATAGGCGAGGTCCAGGATTCCGTCCGGCACGGCAAGTCCCGGAGCTCCGCTGAGCCGCAAGGTCCCGTCAGGCCCGCCGGCGTGGGCCGGCCCCTGGCTCGGGATGCAGCTGCGGCTCCGGCTGCCCTGGCCGCTGCTGAGGAACCCCTGCTCGCGCAGCAGGGCATACGCCGCGGTCACCGTGGTGCGGCTGATGCCCAGGGTCGCGGCCAGCGCGCGCTCGCTGGGCAGCGCGGTGTCCAGGGCCAGACGGCCGTCGAGGATGAGCAGGCGGACGACGTCGGCCAGCTCGCGGTAGGCGGGCGCGGCACCAACGCTCCACTTGCCCAGGAGGCGGGCCATGGACCCCGGGGTCAGAGAACCGGACATAGGGCCAGTATTTCAAACTGGCTATGGATTGCAAGGCCAGTTCTCCCGGAGGATGGATGTCATGTTGACCCGCAGATTCCTCCAGCTCCTGATCGGCCTCGCCATGTACGGCGTTTCCCTCTCCATGTTCATCCGGGCCGGTCTCGGAACGGCGCCGTGGGATGTGCTGCACCAGGGCCTGACCGCCAGGACCGGGCTGAGCCTAGGCACGGTGGTGATCATCGTCAGCTTCCTGGTGCTGCTGCTGTGGATCCCGCTGCGGCAGTGGCCAGGCGTCGGAACCCTGTGCAACGCGGTGCTGGTGGGTGTCTTCGCGGACCTCGGGCTGGCGGTCATCCCGGCGTTCTCGCATCTGGGCGGCCAGATCGGACTTCTGGTCGGGGCGGTGCTGCTCAACGGGGTGGCCTCGGCCTGCTACATCGGGGCCCGGTTGGGTCCGGGGGCGCGGGACGGCCTCATGACCGGTCTCGCCCGCCGAACGGGCTGGCCGGTCCGGGTGTGCCGCACCGGCATCGAAGTGGTGGTTCTCGGGGCCGGCTGGCTCCTGGGCGGTTCGGTGGGCGCGGGCACGGTGCTGTACGCCCTGGCGATCGGGCCGCTGGTGCAGCTGATGCTGCCGTGGTTCACGGTGCCCGGGGCGCGTCCTGCTGCGGCAAACGCCGACGTCCCGGAAGCGGCTGCCGTCACCGGCGCCGCTGCACCGGCTTCGTCGCCGGCGGCCTGATTTCCGGCGGCCTGACTGCGGGCGGCGTGGCTGCGGGCGGCTGGCAGGTCGGGCAGAGGTAGATGACCCGTTCCTCCGGGACGGTGCCCGGACGGGTGCCGGGGCCGCGGTCTTTCCCGAGGACCCCGCGGCGGATGGGGGTGCCGCATTTGAGGCACGGCTGGTGTTCGCGGCCGTACACCCAGTAGCCGGGACGTCCGGCCGTGCGGCCCACCGGAACGCCCTGCGCGTTCAGCACGGTGGTCCGGCGGCCCGGGCCCAGGTTGGCCGAGAGCAGGATCTGGGCGTCCGTGATCATGGCGGCAAGATCCGGGACCGCGGAGACGGGCGCCGCCGGATGGACCCCGGAGAGGAAGCAGGCCTCGCAGCGGTAGATGTTCCCGATCCCCGCCAGCTTGGTCTGGTCCAGCAGGGCCACGCCGATCGGAATGTCCGGAGCCGCGAGCAGCCGGCGTTCGGCCTCGGCGGCGTCCCAGTCCGGGCCCAGCAGGTCCGGGCCGAGATGCCCCACAACCGCGTCTTCCTGGTCGGTGCGGACCACCTCGAGGATGCCCAGGGAGAACCCGACGGCGTCGGCCGTGGCGGTGCGCAGCACGCACCGGGCCGTGAAGCCGGGCTTCCGCCAGCGGCCTCCGGACGGGTAGACCTGCCAGCTGCCCTCCATCTTCAGNTGCGAGTGAATGGTCAGCCGGTCCCGCGGCGTCGGGCCCTGTACCCGCATGAGGAGGTGCTTGCCCCGGGGCACCACTTCCTCTACGGTCCAGCCGCCAAGTTTCAGGGTGGCGAAGCGGGGGACCCGGAAATCTGAGGAGACCAGCTCCTTTCCGGCCAGGGCCGCGTGCAGCTGCGCCGCGGCGCGGAAGACGGAGTCGCCCTCAGGCACGGATCCTCAGTCCCTTCGGGGTGGAATAGGCGCCGGCCTGGGCGAGGGCCGCCGCCACCGGGGTGTCCAGGATGCCGTGGCCGTTGACCTTCTCCATGATGAGTTTGTCCACGGCCCCGCGGGTCACCACGCCCACCAGGGCGGCACCGGCGGCGGCCAGGACCTCGGCGTCGTCGCTGAATGCGAGCAGGGTCTTGCCGCCGCGCTCCACGTACAGGGCCAGCGCGCCGTCCACCAGCACCACCAGCGCGCCTGCCTTGCGCCCGGGTCGGTGGCCGGTGCCGGCGTCGACGTTGAGCGCGGGCCACGGGAGTGCGGCCCCGTACGGGTTGGCGGGGTCGGTCGCGGCGAGGGCCAGCGCCACGGGTTCGCCCTTGTGGAGCTGGGCGTCCTCGACATAGGACCGCAGCCGGTCCACGGTGGCCGGCACGGCGAATTGCGCCGCGCCGAGGTGCTCGATGAAGTAGCCGCGGCGGCACCGGCCGGCTTCCTCAAGCCGGGCCAGCACCTTGTACATCAGGCCGAAGCCGCCGAGGATGTTTTCGGCCATGACCGAGCCGCGCGTGACGACGCCGTAGCGGTCCAGGAGCAGTTCCGCGGTGGCCCGGGCATGGATGGTGGGGTCCAGTTCCGGGGACGGCAGCGCAGACCAGCGGCCCGCGGCGAGCGGGGGAGCGGGCGCCGCCCCGGTCCCGGTCCCGGAGCCGTACCGGCCGCCGGTCAGTCCGGGCGAGCCGAGCAGGCCGGTGCCGTGGGCGCGTCCGAGCCGGCTGAGCCGGGGTGCCCGGGCCCGCGGGGCGCGGCTGACCTGCCGGTGCGCCGTGTGCCCGCCGGCGATGAGGGCCCGGACGGGGGCGAAGGTGTCGCCGGTGATCCGGCCCGCCCAGGCGAGGTCCCACAGCGCGGCCACCACGTCCTGGTCGCTCAGCACGGCGTCCATGCCGCCCGCCACCTCGGTGAGCTGCCGGAAGAAATAGCCGCCGCCGTTGGCCTGCAGGTGCTCCAGGAGCCGCCGCTGCGCGTCGCCGGGTTCGAAATCGGCGTCGGGGTTCAGCGTCAATTCGGCCGAATCGGCGAGGTGGAGGCTGATCCAGCCGTCGTTGCCGGGCAGCGAACCGGCACCGGACCAGAGGACTTCGCCGGCGGCCATCAGTTCGTCCAGCATGGCCGGCTGGTAGTTGGAGACCCGGCCGGCCAGGACCAGCGGCTCCCAGGCCGAGGCCGGAATTGGCACGCCGGAGAGCTGGTCGATGGCCGTGACGATGCCGTCCAGGCCGCGCAGGGCGGACTGCCCGCGGCCGCCGGGGGTCCGCACGTTCTGCCAGGCGGGCAGGAACCGGCCGTAGGCGGTGGCGTCCACCGGCTCCACTTCCGCCCGGAGCGCGGCGAGGGACCGGCGGCGCAGCTTGCGCAGGACCTCGGCGTCGCACCATTCGCTGCCGCTTCCCGCAGGCACGACTGCAGTCGGGGTCCCGGCTGCGTGGGACTCCCCGGCTCCGGCCGGCGTGCTGTCTTCCGCGGGCCCCGGCGCTCTTCCCGGTGCCACAACGTGCGGGCGGAACTCGCCTTCCACCACGCGGCCGTCCGCGGCGAGGCGCTTCAACGCCGTGCCGACGACGGCGACGCCCAGTCCCAGCCGCGCCGCGGCCTCGGCGGCGGTGAAGGGCCCGTGCGTGCGGGCGTAGCGCGAGACGAGGTCGCCGAGCGGGTCCGCGACCGGCTCGATGAAGGCCAGGGGCACGCCCATGGGCAGCGGCACGCCGAGGGCATCGCGGAGCCGGGCGGCGTCTTCAACCGCAGCGAAGCGTTCGACGCCGGCGATGTTGACCTTAATTGCCCGGTTGGCCCGCTGCAGGGCGGCCAGGTGCGCGGCGGCAGCGGCGGGGTCGGGCAGTTCAGCGGCGGCGGGATCCGCGTCCGGTGCCGGTTCCGCCGCCGTCACAGATGCCGCCGCCGGCACAGATGCCTCGGCCGGCACCTCCAGGCGGGCGGCGACTTCGTCCGGGGTGAGGGGACCCAGCAGGCGCAGGAGGTCCGCGACACCTTCCAGGCCGCGCATCCTGCGGTCCGGAGCCAGCCGCTGCAGCTCGCGTTCGGTGGCGTCGATGACTTTCGCGTCGAGCAATTCGCGCAGTTCCACCCGGCCCAGGAGTTCGTTGAGCAGGGTCGAATCGAGGGCCAGGGCGGCGGCGCGGCGCTCCGCCAGGGGCGAATCGCCCTCGTAGAGGAACTGGGCCACGTAGCCGAAGAGCAGGGACTTCGCGAACGGTGAGGGCTGCTGGGTGGTGGTCTGCACGATCCGGAGTTCGCGGCGTTCCACCGAGGCGGCGATGTCCTTCAGCGCCGGGAGGTCGTAGACGTCCTGGAGGCACTCGCGCACCGTCTCCAGGACAATCGGGAACGCCGGGTACTTCCGGGCCACATCCAGCAACTGCGCGGAGCGCTGCCGCTGCTGCCACAGCGGCTGCCGCTTGCCCGGGTTCTGCCGCGGCAGGAGCAAGGCCCGGGCGGCGCACTCGCGGAACCGGGAGGCGAAGAGGGCGCTGCCGCCGACCTCCGCCGTCACGATCTGTTCAAGTTCCTCGGGATCGAAGAGGAACAGCTCCGCGCCCGGCGGCTCATCCTCCATCATGGGGACCCGCAGCACGATGCCGTCGTCGGCGGCCATGGCCGAGCCGTCCAGCCCGTAGCGCTGGTGCAGGCGCTGGCCCACGGCCAGGGCCCACGGCGCGTGCACCGGCAGGCCGAAGGGGCTGTGCAGCACCACCCGCCAGTCGCCAAGCTCGTCGTGGAAACGCTCCACCACGAGGGTGGTGTCGCTGGGGACCACCTCGGTGGCGAGCCGTTGCTCGGCGAGGTACTGGATGAGGTTGTTCGCCGCGTAGTCGTCCAGCCCGCTGGCCTTGCAGCGCTCGGCGGCGGGTCCGACGTCGGACGCCGCGAGTTCGCGCATGAACGCTCCAAGGGCGCGGCCCAAGTCCACGGGCCGGCCCAGCGAATCGCCCTTCCAGAACGGGAGCTTGCCGGGCTGGCCGAACGCCGGCGAGACCAGGACACGGTCGTGGGTGATGTCCTCGATTTTCCAGCTGGTCGCTCCGAGGGCGAAGACGTCGCCGACCCGGGACTCGTACACCATTTCCTCGTCGAGTTCGCCCACACGGCGCCCGCCCTTGGCGGCCGCCGCGGCCGGGCTGGCAGCCCTGCCGTCCGCGCCGGTCCCGCCGGAGGAACCGGTGCCCTCGGCCTCCGTGCCGATGATGTAGACACCGAACAGCCCGCGGTCCGGGATGGTCCCGCCGGAGGTGACGGCGAGCCGCTGTGCCCCGGGCCGGCCCTCGAGGGTCCCGGCGTTCCGGTCCCAGATGACCCGGGGCCGCAGTTCGGCGAATTCGTCCGAGGGGTAGCGCCCGGCCAGCAGGTCCAAGGTGGCCTCGAACGCCGAACGGGGGAGCGAGGCGAACGGCGCGGACCGCCGGACCGTGGCGAACCATTCCTCGACGTCGATGGCCCCCAGCGCCGCGGCGGCGACCGTCTGCTGGGCCAGGATGTCCAGTGGGTTGGCCGGCACGCTGAGGCGCTCGATCTTGCCGTCCAGCATCCGCTCCACGGTGATGGCCGTGTGGACCAGGTCCGCCCGGTGCTTGGGGAACAGGACGCCCTGGGAGATTTCCCCGACCTGGTGCCCGGCGCGGCCCACCCGCTGCAGGCCGCTGGCCACGGAGGGCGGCGACTCGACCTGCACCACGAGGTCCACGGCGCCCATGTCGATGCCCAGCTCCAGGGAGGACGTGGCCACCACGCAGCGCAGCCGCCCGGACTTGAGGTCGTCCTCGATCAGGGCGCGCTGGTCCTTGGACACGGAGCCGTGGTGGGCGCGGGCCAGCACGGGGTCGGCGCCGGCCGTGCTGCCGGCCTGGGCCATCATGTGGGCCGGCGTGGCGGTGGACGCGGGCACAGCGGCCGGGCCGGCGTCGAAGTCCGGGGCCCCGGCACCAAACTCGGTCCAGACGCCACCGGCGGCCACGAGCTGGCGCTCTGCGTAGATCTCGTTGAGCCGGGCGGTCAGCCGTTCGGCGAGCCGGCGGGAGTTGGCGAACACGATGGTGGACTGGTTGGCCAGCACCAGGTCCACGATCTTCTCCTCCACATGCGGCCAGATGGAGGCCTGCGGCTGGAGCCCGGAGGCAGGACCGGAATCGAAGGCCCCGGCGGCGCCCTGGAGATCGGACATGTCCTCCACCGGGACGGAGACGGTCAGGTCCCAGTTCTTCCGCGACGGCGGGGCAACGATCTCCACCGGGGCCGAGCCGGCGAGGAACTGCGCCACGAGCTCCTTGGGCTCCACGGTGGCCGACAGCCCGATCCGCTGGGCGGGTTTGGGCAGCAGCGCGTCGAGCCGTTCCAGGGACACCGCCAGGTGCGCCCCGCGCTTGGTGCCGGCGACGGCGTGGACCTCGTCGAGGATGATCGTGTCCACCTCGCTGAGGGTTTCCCGCGCCTTGGACGTCAGCATCAGGAAGAGGGATTCCGGGGTGGTGATGAGGATGTCCGGCGGGTGGCTGAGCAGCGAGCGCCGGTCCGCCGCCGTCGTGTCCCCGGACCGGACGCCCACGGTGATGAGCGGCGCGGGCAGGTCCAGGCGTTTGGCGGTCTGGGTGATGCCGATCAGCGGCGCGCGGAGGTTGCGTTCGACGTCGACGCCGAGGGCCTTGAGCGGGGAAATGTACAGGACGCGGGTCTTCCGGGCGGCCTTCTTCCGGCGTCCGCCCTTCTCCGCCGTCCCGGTCGCCGGCTCCAGACCGGGGAGGGCCTCGGGTTCCGCGGCGCCGGAGATGAGCAGCCGGTCCAGGGCCCACAGGAACGCCGCGAGAGTCTTGCCGGACCCGGTGGGAGCAACGACCAGGGCGTGCGAACCCGAGGAGATGGCGTTCCAGGCACCGTTCTGGGCCGGCGTGGGCCCGGAAAAAGCACCCAGGAACCACTCCCGGGTCGGCCGGCTGAACCGGTCCATGGCCTCCGCCGCGAGTGTGCCGCCGGCGAGTTCCTGCCCTGTCATTCCTCCATCATGCCTTACCCCGCTGACACTCTTGGCCGGATCCGGCGCCGGGGCGGGGCGCCGGTGCGGGCCGCACGGGCCCGGTGCTACTTCGGCTGGAAGGCCCCGATGGTCAGCAGGTTGATTTCGGTGTTGCTGCAAGCATCCAGCGGCTGGGCGAGGAACAGGGACGCCGTGTCCTCGGGCGGGTAGACCCGGAATCCCGCGGCCGGGGTACGGGTGCAGTCCCCGAAGTTGGCGGCCTGGGTGTAACGCAGAGTGGCGACGCCGGCCTGGCCCGGGGCGAGCACCACATCGGTGACCGGAGTGGAATCGTCGCGGGTCGCGGCGGCGCCGATCGGGTCACCGTCGGGTCCGTCGGTCAGGGAGACCCCCGCGTAGCCCTTGAGCAGGCAGGGCGCGGCGCCGGAATTGGTCAGGATCAGCTTCATGTAGATGCTGCCCGCCGCGCCGCCCCCAGTGGAGTCGGTGGTGGCCTTCAGGCCCGAGGCCTGGCACAGCGCGGTCCCGGTCTGGGTGGCTTGCGACGACGCCGGGGCGGCCGCGGTGTCCGTTGCCTCGCCCGAGGCCGGGGGCGAGCTCGTTTCGCTGGCGGACGGTGTCGCCGACGTGGTGGCCGCCTGAGTCTGTGCCGCGCCGCCCCCGCAGCCGCTGAGCAGGAGGGCCGCCGCAGCAGCCGTTGTCACAACCAGTGCATGCTTGATTCGCTGAGACCTCATGGCACCACCTTTATGCCCGGCGCTGCGTTAGTCAACGATGCCACGACGGCGGCTCCCGATTGATGCCCGGATTGTGATTTCCGGGCATCAATCGAGGTCAGGACGGTGTCAGGCGTTACCGGGTGGCCGTGCCGCTGCCGTTCTTCGCGCGGCTGCGGAGGAAAGCGGCTCCGCCCAGGACCAGGCCGGCGAGCCCCGCGGCCAGTCCGGCCCAGCTCCTGGCGCCGGCTCCGCCGTCGTCTACGGACGCCACCTGGGTGGTGTCCGCCGCCGGTTCAACCGCTCCGTGGGCGCCGTGACCGTCAGCGCCGGCCACCGCCGCGGTGACCGTCACCGACGGCGCGGGAGCCTTCAGGGATTCCTCATCCTGGCCTTCCTGGGGGATCTGGGACCAGTCCGTCTGCCCCTGCTCGCAGGTCTGCAGCGTGGGGAAGTAGAGGGTCTTCCCGGCGGTGTCGGGCAGCTTCACGGAGAGCACCAGGGCGTCCCGGAGTTCCGGGTCCAGCGGGGCCTTGGCCGTGTAGACGATCTGGCTGGTCCGCTTGGTGATCGTTGTTCCGTTGTCCAGCTTCTTGGGCTCGGGCAGCTGCTCCGTGACCTTCTGTACCGTCCAGTTCGGGTTCACCGTGGGCTGGGCGTCGTTGAGCTCAGCCGGCAGGGTGATGGTCATTTTGGTGGTCCCTGACTTATCGCAACCGTGCGGGATCCCGAAGGTCAGGAGGGCGTACGAGTTCGCGGCAGTCTTGTCCGGCGTGGCTTCGACGTGCGCGGACGCGGCCGGAAGCCCCGCGAGCATCAACGCCGCCGTTCCGCCGGCCACGGCCGTGACGGAGAGGACGCGGCGGAGGGCAGGGACATGCAGAGTGGTTTTCAAGGTAAGGGTGCCTTTCAGGCAGGTACGCGGCACTCAGGGCAGCGCAAAAGTGAAGGTGGGCGCGGCGGACGGTAGTGTCCAGGGCCGTGCGGCTCAGCGCACGGCAGGTCCGGCCGCGGCCGGAGGGATGTCAGGGAAGGACGACGGCGGCGGGCGGCCCGCGGCGGCTGTCGGGCCGGAGGTTCCGCCAGGGGAGCGGCGCGGAGTCCGCCGGCCAGCAGACGGGCTTCGTTGCGGCGCCGGCGTCGGGCGTCACCGGGGTGGGGAGCTGGATGAGCGGCCGGAGCCAGGCGGCGAGGGCCCACAGGGCGTCCTCGCCCTTGGCCAGGAGCAGCGCGCAGGCCAGGGTGGCCAGGGCGTGGCCGGCCAGCATCAGCAGGGCAACCGGGGATTCCAGCTCATGGGCCGGGAGGTGCACAAGCGTTCCCCCGGGGAGGGCCGCCGTGCCGTGGAGGTGCGGCCCGCCGGCCGGAGCTCCGGGGACGATTCCGCCGAACGCGGTGAAGGCCTCGTGCAGGACCACCTGGCCGGCGCCCAGGAGGGCGGTCGCGGCCGGGAAGCCGAGCCGGAGCCGGGTGGCGGCGGTGCAGGCCAGCCCGGTCAGGGCCAGGATGGCGACGAGGATGCCGGAACCGGGCAGCTGTCCGCCGGAGACGACGTGGGCGCAGGCAGCCAGCGTCACCGCCGTCGTGGCGAACAGGGCCGCGCGGAGGGAATGGAAAGGAACCCGGGCGTGGTTAGCTCGCACGGATTCCTCCACTCAGTTGACGCTGTCAGATGGCGCTGCGCGGTTCGCAGGGTCTTCCCAGATTCTACCGGGGGCGGCAGCCGGGCAACTCCCCGGAGCCGGGGGCGGCGTAACGTCCGCGGCGGCAGCGCCGCCGTTGGGGACTCGCTGCCGCTAGTCGGTCTCGGGGCCGGTGCAGTAGTGGCAGTCCTCCGGGCAGGATGCGCTGGCGGCGGCCCAGGCGTCGGCTCCGGCCACGCCGGACAAGGGGCCGGCCAGCGAGCCGGGCTGCAGCACGGTGGCCGCGGGGCGATCAGTTGTCAGCAGCATGGTTGTCTTCCTCGGGGTCCGCGACGATCAGTTCGAAGCCGTCGGCGACATGGAACAGTTGCCGGCGTCCGCCGTCGGAGAGCACCCACACGACGGCGCCGTCGGCGGTGCGGTCATCCACGCGGCCTGCGTAGGCAACGCGGTCGCCGCGGCGAAGCTCAACGGCGTCACCGACCTCGACGTCATCCCAGTGGGCGGGGCCGCCTGAGGTAGGGGCCTTCTGCAAAGTCGTCTTCGGCAAAGTCATTGAGCATTCCTGAACGGTCACGGGAAACATCTGATGTGATCCAGCTAACCGCGGAAGCGCTGCCCGCCTCAATGGTCAAATGACCGAGCCGTCCAAGTTTCGTTGTGCACGAGTCCAACGGGCGAACGTGGGTCCGGGGGGCCGGGGAACCGGCCCTGCTGCGGAGATCCCCGCGGCGGCCCTGCGCCGGCGCAGCTCCAGGGCCAGGCTCTCCTGACCGCGGGCCATCGCCCAGCGGTGGTTGGCGGCGAAGCCCGGCTTGAGCAGCCAGCTGAGCCGGCGCAGCAGCGGCTTGGCCGCACTGACCCGCCAGTCGTAGGTGATGACCGTTTCCGGCCCGTCCGGCTCAAAGGTCCAGCGGCCGGTGCCGTTGAGGTCCCCGGCCGCGGCAAGGGCGAAGCCGCTGCGGGTGACCGGCTCCGTGACCGTGAGTGTCCACCGCAGCGTGTAGGGCAGCCAGCCCTTCGTGTGGAGGGTGACGGGGCGGGGAATGCCGGGCCCCGGCTCCGGGCCGCCGGCCACCGGCTGGACACTGAGATAGACGGACGGCCACCACCGGGGCAAGGCAGTGGCGTCGCCCAGGACGGCGGCGACCTCCTCCGGCGTGCCCGCCACCCGCCAGACGGTCCGGAACTGGTAGTCAGTGCTGCCCATCGGGGCCTCCTCTCAGCCCTGCGTTGATGCCCGCACAATGAGTTCGGGCGGAAACACCACCTGGGTAGGTTGAAATCCGTCCTCCGCGGCTGCCTCGCGGAGCAGCAGTTCCAATGCCGTGGAACCGATGAGGGCGCTGGGTTGCCGGATGGACGACAGCGGGACGACGGCGGCGGCCGCGAACTCGATGTCGTCGTACCCGATCAGGGCAATCTCCTGCGGCACCTTCACGCCGCCCAGGAGCATCAGGCCCTGCAGGACGCCGACGGCAAGGAGGTCGTTGGCGGCAAAGATCGCATCCGGGCGTTCGGCTTCCGGCCGGAACCGGATGGACTCGCCGGCCGCCCTGCCGGAGAGTACGGTCAGGGATTCGGTCGCGATGACCTCGAGGGTTGCGCCCGCTACGGCGTCGATGGCCTTCCGTGCCCCGGACAAGCGGTCCGCTACCTGGCGGATGCTTTCCGGGCCGCCAACGAATGCGATCCGTCGCCGGCCCAGCGACAACAGGTGGGCGACAGCCATCTCCCCGCCCGCTAGGTCGTCCACCGCCACCGAAGAGAAGCTCATGTTCTCGGTCTGGCGGTCTACGAGCACCGTGGGGATGCCCCTGCGCCGGAGTTGCTCCAGCCGGGGGATTACGTTGCCTACCGGCGAGAGGAGCACGCCGCGGACGCGCTGTTGCTCGAAGAGGTCCAGGTATGCGGATTCCCTGGCCGCGTCTTCATTGCTGTTGCCGACCAGCACCGTGAAATTTTCCGCCGCCGCGCGGTCTTCGGCGCCCCGGGCCAGATCCGTGAAGAAGGGGTTTGCGGAGTCCAGGACCACCAGTCCGATGCTGTGGCTCATGCCGGCGCGCAACTGACGCGCGGCGTCGTTGCGGACGAAGCCGAGCTTGTCGATGGCGGATTGGACCCTTGCGGTGACTTCCACGGACACCTTTTCCGGCCGGTTCAGCACATTGGAGACCGTCCCCACTGAGACACCGGCCAGGGCCGCCACGTCCTTGACGCTCGCTGAAACCATTTCGTGTGCTCCTGAAGGTGGAGGTCGCAGCCCCTAGGGGCACGCGCCGCGTACGCAAAATACTCTCTTCAGGATACCCGTCAGGGCTCACTTTGAACCCTTTCATTGAAACGAATCAAAATGCGTGTCATGAATCCCAGACGACTGTTGACGTCAGAATTTAGACGTCATATGATTCAAGCCACAGCTGGCTATGAAACGATTCATTGCAGCGTTCACTGAGCCCCAAAGGTGCGGTTAATTTATGCAGCAGACATTCAGTTCGCGATCCGGCCCCTCGGAGGGGGTGCCGGATCCGGTCCTCTCGCTCTCCCACGCAGCCAAGACCTTTGGCCCGGTGGTGGCATTGGCCGATGGAACCATCCACATCGAGGCCGGTGAAATCCACGCGCTCGTCGGTGAGAACGGCGCCGGCAAGTCCACTCTGGTGAAAATCCTCGCAGGCCTGCACCACCCGGATTCCGGTGACTTTCAGGTGGCCGGCCAAAGCGTCCAGTTCCGCAACGTTGCCGACAGCAAGGATGCCGGTATCTCCGTCATCTACCAGGAACCTACGCTTTTCCCGGACCTGAGCGTCGCGGAGAATATTTTCATCGGCCGCCAGCCCAAGGGCCGCTTCGGACTCATCAGCAAAGCGATCATGGTCAGGGAAGCGAGCAAGCTCTTCGAACGCCTCGGTGTCCCTATCGATCCCACCCGCATCGCCGAAGGGCTGTCCATCGCGGACCAGCAGATCATCGAAATCGCCAAAGCCATTTCGCTGGACGCCAAAGTCCTGGTGATGGACGAGCCAACGGCTGCCCTCAGCGGTGTCGAGGTTGACCGGCTGTTCGCCGTGGCACGGAGCCTTCGGGACCGGGGGACCGGCATTCTCTTCATTTCGCACCGGTTCGACGAGGTCTTTGACCTGTGCGACCGCATCACTGTCATGCGGGACGGCCGGTACATCTCTACCCACCGGACGGCCGATGTCACGGTGGATCAGATCGTTCGCGAGATGGTCGGCCGCGACATCGGCGCCCTGTTCCCCAAGATGGCGGCCGAGATCGGCGATGTGGTCCTGAAAGTGGACGGTATCAGCCGTGCCGGAGTTTTCCGCGACATCAGTTTCGAGGTCCGTGCCGGGGAAATCGTTGCCCTGGCCGGGCTCGTGGGCGCCGGCCGCACCGAGGTGGCCCGCGCCGTGTTCGGTATCGATCCCTACGATTCCGGCGCCATCAGCTTCGAAGGTCACCGCCTCAAGTCCCGGGACCCACACGCTGCGATCAGCGCAGGCATGGGCTTTGTGCCGGAGGACCGCCGCAAGCAGGGCCTTGTGATGGATCTGTCCGTCGCGCGCAACGTCACGCTCACACTGCGCAACAAGTACACGACAGCCGGACTGATCAACGGTGCCGCCGAACGGCGCGCCGCCCAGGAGTGGAGTAAACGGCTACAGGTCAAGACCGGCTCACAGGAGCACGCCGTCTCGACGCTCTCCGGCGGCAACCAGCAGAAAGTGGTGCTCGCAAAGTGGCTGGCCACGGACCCGCGGCTGCTGATCATCGATGAACCAACCCGCGGTATCGATGTCGGCACGAAGAGCGAGGTCCATCGTCTCATTTCGGATCTCGCCGGTCGCGGGATCGCGATCCTCATGATCTCCTCCGAACTGCCCGAGGTCCTCGGCATGGCGGACCGGGTTCTGGTCATGCGGGAAGGCCGGATCACCGCAGAACTCGACCGCGCCGGTGCAAATCCCGAATCGGTCATGCACGCCGCAACGTCATCCGGAGGAGGAACCCTGTGAGCTCAGCTCTGGACCAGAAGAACGCGCCGACGCCGGCACCCGCGGCGGGCCCAGGGAACGCGGTCGCCTCGCTGATGCGGATGCGCGAGCTCCCTGTGCTGATCGCACTGGTACTGCTGGTGCTCGTCACGTACCTGATCAATCCGCTGTTCCTTACGCCCCAGGGCGTGAAGGATCTGCTGCTCAACGCCACTATCATCATGATTCTGGCGGTAGGGCAGACCCTGCTGATCATCACCCGGAACATCGACCTCTCCGTCGGCTCCATGCTGGGGTTGGTCGCTTTCGGAACCGGCTCCATCTTCTCGGCCGCACCCGATGTGCCAATCATGGCGGTCTTTGCGATCGGCATGGCGTTCGGGGCGCTGCTGGGCGCCTTCAACGGCATCCTGGTCACCGCTGCCAAGGTTCCCGCGCTGGTCATCACTCTCGGGACGCTCTACGTCTTCCGGGGCCTGAACAACGCTTGGGCCGGCGGCAAGCAATTCTTCGCCGGCGACCGCCCGGACGAGTTCGGTGCCCTCTCGGTGAACACCGTGCTGGGGTTCCCCGTCATTACGCTACTGGCCATCGTTGTCGTAACGGTCGTAGCTGTCTACATGTCCGGCACCCGCCCGGGCCGTGACCTGTACGCCATCGGCTCGGACCCGGACGCGGCCACGGCATTTGGCATCAAGGTCTCCAAACGCGTATTCCTGGCCTTCCTGGCCAACGGGGCGCTCGCAGGTCTGGCCGGCGTCCTCTATGCCAGCCGCTTCAACTCGGTTGGCGCCACCACAGGCACCGGCATGGAACTGACCGTGGTTGCGGCCGCCGTTGTCGGTGGCGTGGCCATCTTCGGAGGCAGCGGATCGGTGACCGGGGCGGCGCTCGGCGCCGTGCTTCTGACCACCATCACCAGCTCCCTGACCGCACTGCGGGTGGACAAATTCTGGCAGCAGGCGATCGTAGGTGTATTGATCCTCACGGCCATCATCATCGACCGCGTGGCCAGCCTGCGCACAGCCAAGAAACTGCGGATTAGCGAGGCTCGCAATGTCTGAAACCACCTCCACCACCAGCACGGCGCCAGCCCCCGTGGCTGACAGCACCAAGCCGCTGGCCAGCGAACCGAAGGGCCGGACCGGAGCGGCACGGATCCTCACCGGCCGTGACGCCATGACTATCTACGCACTGGTTGCCTTTCTGATCTACGCAGCCATCGCGATCCCGCGCTTCGCCTCCCCGGTCACCACCGGGTTCCTGCTCCTGGACGTGATCCCGGTCCTGTTGATCGCCATGCCGATGACGCTGATCATCATCACGGGCGAAATTGACTTGTCCGTAGCCAGCACCGCCGGCCTGACCAGTGCATTGATGGGCGTTCTTTGGGCCGGCGGGATGGACATCTGGCTGGTCCTGGCAATCAGCCTGCTGGCGGGAATTGCCGCCGGCATGTTCAACGGCGTCCTGATCGCAGTCTTGGGCCTGCCCTCCCTGGCAGTGACCATCGGCACCCTGGCGTTGTTCCGCGGCCTGGCTCTGGTCATCATCGGCGACAACGCCGTGGCCAACTTCCCGAAGGCGCTGACCGCCTTCTTCACCTCCAAAATCGGCGGAACCGGCATCCCCACGGTGATGATCGGCGTCGTCGTGGTCGTGGTTTTCTTCGGTGTGCTGCTGCACTTCACACCGTTCGGGCGGGGGCTCTATGCGATGGGGTACAGCAAGGAAGCAGCCTCCTTCGTGGGCATCAACGTGGCCCGCAGCAAGTTCTGGCTGTACGTCGGATCCGGTACCGTCTCGGCGCTCGCAGGCATCTACTGGACGTTGCGCTACACGAGCGCCAGGAGTGACAACGCCTCCGGCCTGGAACTGGCCGTCATCGCCGCTGTCTTGTTGGGCGGCGTGTCGATCTTCGGCGGGAAAGGCTCCATTCCTGGGGTCATTGCCGGCGTCCTGCTGATCGGCACGCTGAACTATGCCCTTCGCCTGGCCCGGGTGTCCGACGTCGTCCTCATCACGGTGACCGGTCTGCTGCTGATCGTCTCCGTGGTGGCGCCGAGTATCGGCGCCGCCATCAGACAGTGGCGCCACACCCGGCGCGTCCGCCGAAGTTTCACCCGCAAGACCACCTGAATCTGCTCACCAGCACCACCCCAAACCGTGCCCGCCTGGGACCGGCTGTACCGACCGCACGAACGAAAAGGGAAGAACAATGATGTTGAACCGCAAGAACAAAGGCCGGACCGGCCGACTCGGGAGCATGGTGGCCATCACCGCCGTGGCCGCACTGGCACTGACAGCCTGCAACAGCGGCTCTGCATCCTCCAATGGCACCAGCAGCCCCTCGGCAGGGGGCGGGGACCAAAAGATCACTTTCATCCCGAAGCAGCTGAACAACCCGTACACGGATGTCGTCTTGGGCGGCGGCAAGAAGGGCGCCACGGAGGCAGGATTCGCGTCCTCCCAGGTGGTCGGACCGCTGGAAGCTTCCGCCTCCAGCCAGGTTTCCTTCATCAACGCCGAAACGCAGGCCGGCACCAACGTCATCGTGATTGCCGCCAATGACCCCGACGCCGTCTGCACGGCCCTCGGCGAGGCCCGGTCCGCCGGAGCCAAGATTGTCGCGTTCGATTCCGACACCAACCCTGACTGCCGCGACGTCTTCATCAGCCAGGTCGTCGCCAAGGACGTCGCCCTGATCCAGACCAAGCTGATCTCCGAGCAGATCGGGGGCAGCGGCGAGATCGCGATCCTGTCCGCCACCGCCAATGCCACCAACCAGAACGAGTGGATCAAATACATGGAGGAGGAGCTCGCCTCCAACCCCGCATACAAGGACATCAAGCTGGTCGCCAAGGTCTACGGCGATGACAACGACACCAAGTCCTTCCAGGAAGCTCAGGGACTCATGCAGGCCCACCCGAACCTGAAGGGCATCATTTCCCCGACCACCGTAGGCATCGCAGCCACCGCCCGTTATCTCTCAACTTCGGCCTACAAGGGCAAGGTTGCCCTGACCGGGCTGGGACTGCCGAATGAAATGCGCCCCTTCGTGAAGGACGGAACCGTCAAGGAGTTCGCCCTCTGGGATCCGGCACAGCTCGGCTACGTTGCGGCATTCGCCGGCAAAGCCCTCCAGGAAGGCAAGATCAGCGGCGCCGAAGGGGACACCTTCACCGCCGGCGAGCTTGGCGAACGCAAGATCGAAAAGGGAGGTCTCGTGATCGTCGGGCCGCCGACCGTCTTCAACGCCGAGAACATCGACAAGTACAACTTCTGATCCGTTTCTGACCCTCCGAGCGGCCGGGCGGGCCCGACAGCCCGCCCGGCACCTCGACTCATCACTGCACTTCTCTCCACTCCACCGGTGCCACAGCACCGGGACCACGGCGCCTGCTCCACAGCCGTGCCCGGAAACCACATTCCGGAGCCCCGATTCCCTTTTCCCTGCCGGAAGGCCCCTCACATGAACCAGAAACAACCGGCAGACCGGCTGCTGCAACCGCATCGGCGCCGCCCCACCCGCATCGGGCTGGTCTCCGGCGGGCTCGGCGCGTACTGGCCGCAGTTCCCGGACTTGCTGCCTCAGCTGCAGGACTCCGTGCGCTACGTCACCGGCCGCTTCCAGCGGCTCGACGCCGAAGTCATCGACACCGGCTTCATCTCTGATGCCCAGGAAGCCGCGCACGCCGGCGAAAAGCTGCGCGTCGCCGACTGCGACCTCATCGTCATTTTCCTCACCACGTACCTGACGTCCTCCATGGTCCTGCCGATCGCCCAGCGCGCGAAGACCCCGGTCCTGGTGATCGACCTGCAGCCGACCGAAGCGATGGACCACGCCAACTTTGACACCGGTAAATGGCTGGCCTACTGCGGCCAGTGCCCGGTGCCGGAGGTCGCCAACGTCTTCCGCCGGGCCGGGATCGACTTCCGCTCCGTCTCCGGGCACCTCAAACAGGAGTCCGCTTGGGAGCGCATCACCGCGTGGGTCCATGCCGCCGGCGTCCGCGCCCGGCTCCGCAATGGCCGGCACGGGCTCATGGGCCATCTTTATCCCGGCATGCTGGATGTCGCCACGGACCTCACCACCGTATCCACCACCTTCGGCTCCCACGTGGAGGTGCTCGAATTCGATGACCTCCGCGAACGGGTCAACGCCGTGACGGAGGCGGAGGTCGCGGAACGGCTGGAGCTTGCCCGCGAACTTTTCGTTGTGGACGGCTCCGTGAACGACGACGACTTTGCGTGGGGCGCGAAGGTATCGGTGGGCCTGGACCGCCTCGTGCAGGACTTCGACCTCGACTCCGTGGCCTACTACCACCGCGGACTGGCCGGTGAACAGCACGAACGACTGGGCGCCGGGATGATCCTGGGCTCCTCCATCCTGACGGCACGGGGCATCCCGATGGCCGGCGAATTCGAGCTACGGACCTCCATCGCCATGCTGGCCGCCCAGGCGATCGGCGCCGGGGGATCCTTCACCGAAATCCAGGCCCTGAACTTCCTCGACAACGTGGTCGAAATGGGACACGATGGTCCCGCACACCTGGCCGTATCCGCCCAGGACCCGCTGCTGCGCGGACTCGGCGTCTACCACGGCAAGCGCGGCTGGGGCGTCTCGGTCGAATTCGATGTGCGCCACGGACCGGTCACCACCTTCGGCCTCGGCCAGGACCCGGACGGAAGCTACGTCTTCGTCACGTCCGAGGGGGCAGTGGTTCCCGGCCCCCTCCTGCAGATCGGCAATACGACGTCCCGGGTGGACTTCGGCGGGGACCCAGGGCTCTGGGTGGACCAGTGGAGCCAGACCGGAATCGGCCACCACTGGGCTCTCTGCGTGGGACACCGGGCTGCCGACATCAAGGCCGCCGCATCGCTGCTGGGTATCGAACACCGCCACGTGGTGCTCTCATGACCACGCAACGCGTCTGCTTCCAGTTACAGGTCAAACCCGCCCTGATCGGGGAATACACCCGCCGGCACGCCGCCGTCTGGCCCGAGATGCTTCGGGCTCTCAAGGCCTCCGGCTGGGACAACTACTCACTCTTCCTCCGGCCCGACGGGCTCCTGATCGGCTACTTCGAAACGCAAAGCCTGACCGGTGCCCAGGCCCGGATGGCAGCCACGGACGTCAATGCCCGCTGGCAGGCCGACATGGCCGGTTTCTTCGAGGATCTCGCCGGCGCACCGGACCAGGGCTTCGTCCAGCTCACCGAAATCTTCAATCTCGAGGACCAGTTGTCCGCGGCCAACGCCCCCGGGGACAACCATCAACCGCAAAAGGAACAATCATGAACACCACAGAATCGGCCCTGGGCCGCCTCGGGGAACTCGCCATCGAGGTCCCCTCCTGGGCCTATGGCAACTCCGGGACCCGCTTCAAGGTGTTCGGCACCCCCGGCACCCCGCGTACCGTGCAGGAGAAGCTGGCCGACGCGGCGAAGGTCCACGAGCTGACCGGCCTGGCGCCCACGGTGGCCCTGCACATCCCGTGGGACAAGGTGGATGACTACGCGGCCCTGAAGGAATACGCTGCGGATCTGGGCGTGGGGCTGGGCACCATCAACTCCAACACCTTCCAGGATGACGAGTACAAGTTCGGCTCCCTGACGTCCTCCGACGCCGCAGTCCGCCGCCGCGCGATCGACCACCACCTCGAGTGCCTCGAGATCATGCACGCCACCGGCTCCCGCGACCTGAAGATCTGGCTCGCGGACGGCACCAACTACCCGGGGCAGGACGACATGCGCGGCCGGCAGGACCGCCTGGCCGAGTCCCTGCAGGAGATTTACGCGGCGTTGGGTGATGAGCAGCGCCTGGTGCTGGAGTACAAGTTCTTCGAGCCGGCTTTCTACCACACCGACGTCCCGGACTGGGGCACGTCCTACGCGCAGACCCTGGCCCTGGGCGAGAAGGCGATGGTGTGCCTGGACACCGGCCACCACGCCCCGGGCACCAACATCGAGTTCATCGTCATGCAGCTGCTGCGCCTGGGCAAGCTCGGTTCCTTCGACTTCAACTCCCGCTTCTACGCCGACGATGACCTGATTGTCGGCGCGGCCGATCCTTTCCAGCTCTTCCGCATCATGCACGAGGTCATCCGCGGCGGCGGCTTCGGCAAGGACCCTGAAGGGAATTCCGCTGTCGCGCTGATGCTGGACCAGTGCCACAACCTGGAGGAGAAGATCCCCGGCCAGATCCGCTCGGTGCTCAACGTCCAGGAAATGACGGCCCGCGCCCTGCTGGTCGACACGGACGCCCTGGCCGAAGCCCAGCGGTCCGGCGATGTCCTGGCCGCCAACGGCATCTTCAACGATGCCTTCTACACCGATGTCCGCCCGGCCCTGGCGCAGTGGCGTGAATCCCGCGGCCTGCCCGCGGACCCGCTGGCCGCGTTCAAGGCCAGCGGCTACCAGAAGAAGATCAACGAGGACCGCGTCGGCGGCCAGCAAGCCGGATGGGGCGCCTAGGCATGAATATGCAGAACACAGACACAACGAACAAGACTGTTGAAGGCCTGATTGCCCGCTCCAACCGCCTCGGCGCGGACAAGCGGAACACCAACTTCGCCGGCGGCAACACCTCCGCCAAGGGCACCGCGACGGACCCGGTCACCGGCGAGGACGTCGAACTCCTCTGGGTCAAGGGCTCCGGCGGCGACCTCGGCACGCTGACGGCCGAAAACCTCGCCGTGCTGCGGCTGGACCGGCTGCAGGCGCTGAAGAACGTGTACCCCGGCGTCGACCGTGAAGACGAAATGGTGGCCGCGTTCGACTACTGCCTGCATGGCAAGGGCGGGGCGGCGCCGTCGATCGACACCGCGATGCACGGCCTGGTGGACGCCGCGCACGTGGACCACCTGCACCCGGACTCGGGGATCGCCCTGGCCACCGCGGCCGACGGCGAGGCCCTCACCAAGGAAATCTTCGGCGAAAAGGTGGCGTGGGTGCCGTGGCGGCGCCCGGGCTTCCAGCTGGGCCTGGACATCGCCGCGATCAAGGACGCGAACCCGCACGCCGTCGGCACCATCCTCGGCGGCCACGGCATCACCGCCTGGGGCGCCACCAGCGAGGAAGCCGAAGCCAACTCGCTGTGGATCATCGAGCAGGCCGAAACCTACATCAGGCAGAACGGCAAGGCCGAACCCTTCGGCCCGAAACTGCCCGGCTACGCCGCCCTCCCGGAAGCCGGGCGCCGCGCCAAGGCCGCCGCCCTGGCCCCCGTGATCCGCGGCCTGGCCTCCACGGACAAGCCGCAGCTGGGGCACTTCAGCGACGCCCCCGCCGTCCTGGAATTCCTCGAGTCCGCCGAACACCCGCGCCTGGGTGCCCTGGGCACGTCCTGCCCGGACCACTTCCTGCGCACCAAGGTCAAGCCCCTGGTCCTGGACCTGCCCGCCGGCGCCCCGATCGAGGACTCCGTGGCCCGGCTCAAGGAACTCCACGCCGCCTACCGCGAGGACTACCAGGCGTACTACGACCGGCACGCGACGCCGGACAGCCCCGCCCTGCGCGGCGCAGACCCGGCGATCGTGCTGGTCCCGGGGGTGGGCATGTTCTCCTTCGGGGCGAACAAGCAGACCGCCCGGGTCGCCGGAGAGTTCTACCTCAACGCCATCAACGTCATGCGCGGCGCCGAGGCCGTCTCCACGTACGCCCCGATCGAGGAAGCCGAGAAATTCCGGATCGAATACTGGGCCCTGGAAGAAGCCAAACTGGCCCGGCTGCCCAAGCCGAAATCCCACGCCGGCCGCATCGCCCTGGTGACCGGGGCGGCGTCGGGCATCGGCAAGGCGATCGCCACCCGCTTCGCCGCCGACGGCGCCTGCGTGGTCATCGCCGACCTCAACCTGGAGAACGCCCAAAAGGTGGCCGAGGAACTTGGCGGCGCCGACGTCGCGATCGGCGTCCAGGCCGACGTCACCGACGAGTCCCAGATCGCCGCGGCCATCGCCGAAGCCGTCCTCGCCTTCGGCGGACTGGACCTGGTGGTCAACAACGCCGGGCTCTCCATCTCCAAGCCGCTGCTGGAAACCACGGAGAAGGACTGGGACCTCCAGCACAACGTCATGGCCAAGGGCTCGTTCCTGGTGGCCAAGGCCGCCGCACAGGTGATGATCGGCCAGGACATGGGCGGGGACATCATCTACATCTCCTCCAAGAACTCCGTCTTCGCCGGCCCGAACAACATCGCCTACTCCGCCACCAAGGCAGACCAGGCCCACCAGGTCCGGCTCCTCGCCGCCGAACTGGGCGAATTCGGAATCCGGGTCAACGGCATCAACCCCGACGGCGTCGTCCGCGGCTCCGGGATCTTCGCCGGCGGCTGGGGCGCCAAGCGCGCCGCCGTCTACGGCGTGCAGGAAGAGGAACTGGGCAAGTACTACGCCCAGCGCACCCTGCTCAAACGCGAAGTCCTGCCCGAGAACGTCGCCAACGCCGCCTCCGTGCTCACCGGCGCGGAGCTCTCGCACACCACCGGGCTCCACATCCCCGTCGACGCCGGCGTGGCCGCGGCCTTCCTGCGATGAGTGCCGAAACCTCAGCGCCGGCCGGCAGTCTCTTTGCCGGCAGTGTTTTCGCCGCGGTCGATATTGGCGCGTCCTCCGGCCGGGTCATTCTGGGCCGGGTCACGGACAATAATGGCGGGAAGAAAGCGGAGCTGGAGACGGTGCACCGCTTCCCCAACGGGGTCAAGGAGCTCGACGGCGGGCTCCGCTGGGATTTCGACGCGCTGTTCGCCGAGGTCCTCACCGGGCTCGCGGCCGCCGCCACGGCGGCCGCGGCCTGCGGGGAGAGCATCACCAGTATCGGGATCGACACCTGGGCCGTGGACTACGGCCTGGTCAACGCCGCCGGCGAGCTCACCGCCGCGCCCTTCAGCTACCGCGACGACCGAAGCCGCGCCGCCGTCGCCCGCGTCCACGGGCGGCTCGACGAGGCCCGGCTCTACGCCACCACGGGGCTGCAGTTCCTGCCGTTCAACACGATCTACCAGCTCGCCACCGAGCGGAACCTCGAGGGACTGCAGGCGCTGCTCATCCCGGACCTCATCGCGTTCCTGCTCACGGGCGTCCGCGGGACGGAGGCCACCAACGCCTCCACCACCGGGCTGTTCGACGCCGTCGCGGGGGAGTGGGCCACGGAATTCCTGGCCGCCTTGGGCCTGCCGAAGAACCTCTTCCCCCCGCTCGTCCAGCCCGGCGAAACCGTCGGCACCCTCACCCCGGAGATCGCGGACCGGCTCGGGCTGCCCGCCAGCACCGCCGTCGTGGCCGTGGGCTCGCACGACACCGCCTCGGCCGTGGCCGCCGTGCCCGCCGGCTCCGGAGGCGATGAGGAGAGATTCGCCTACGTCTCCTCCGGCACCTGGTCCCTGGTCGGCGTCGAACTGTCCCACCCGGTCCTCACCGAGGCCAGCCGGGCCGCGAACTTCACCAACGAACGCGGCGTGGACGGCACCATCCGCTACCTGCGCAACGTCGGCGGCCTCTGGCTGCTCAGCGAGTGCCAGCGCACGTGGGCGGGGGAGGGCTACCGGCCGGACCTGGCGGAACTGCTCAGCGCCGCGGCGGCGCTTCCTCCCGGCGGGCCGCTCATCAACGCCGACGACCCCTACTTCATCGCCCCCGACAACATGCCCGAACGCATCCGGGCGGCGGTCCGCAACACCGGGGCCGTCCTGCCGGAGCACCCGGCGCACATCGTGCGGTGCATCCTGGACAGCCTCGCCGCCGGCTATGCCCGGACCATCGCCGACGCCGAGCGGCTCGCGGACCTGCGGGCCGACGTCGTGCACATTGTCGGCGGCGGATCCCAGAACCGGCTGCTGTGCCAGCTGACCGCCGACGCCACCGGCAAGCGCGTCGTGGCCGGCCCCGTGGAAGCCACGGCGCTGGGCAATGTCCTGGTCCAGGCCCGCGCCGCCGGCGTGCTCAGCGGCGGCCTGGCCGAGCTGCGCGCCGTGGTCCGCGCGTCCCAGCACCCGGCGGAGTACGTGCCGGCGGCCCGTCCTGTCGCCAACTCCATGAGCAGCGGAGGTGTCCTGTGAGGATCGCACTTTTTGCCACATGCATCGTGGACGCCATGTACCCCGGCACGGCCCGCGCCACGGTGTCCATCCTGGAACGGCTCGGCCACGAGGTCATCTTCCCCGCCGGGCAGGCCTGCTGCGGGCAGATGCACGTCAACAGCGGCTACTTCAAAGAGGCGCTGCCGGTTGTCGCCAACCATGTGAAGGCCTTCGAGGCGCAGGAGTACGACGCCGCCGTCGCACCGTCCGGCTCCTGCGTCGCCTCCGTGAAGCACCAGCACCCTATGGTCGCCCGCCGCTGCGGGGACGCCGGGCTGGAAGCCCGCGCCGCCGCCGTCGGGCAGAAGACCTACGAGCTGTCCCAGCTCCTGGTGGACGTCCTGGGCGTCACGGACGCCGCGGCGCAGCTGGGCTCCTACTTCCCGCACCGGATCACGTACCACCCCAGCTGCCACGGCATGCGCCTGCTCCGGCTCGGCGACCGGCAGCTGGATCTCCTGCGCTCGGTGGGCGGGATCGAGCTGGCCGAGCTGCCCGAGGCCGGGCAGTGCTGTGGCTTCGGCGGCACCTTCTCGATGAAGAACGCGGACGTGTCCTCGGCAATGCTCGCGGACAAGACCGCCAACATCTGCGGCACCGGCGCCGAGCTCTGCGCCGGCGGCGACGCGTCCTGCCTGATGCATATCGGCGGCGGACTGTCCCGGCAGGGCAGCGGCGTCACCACGATGCACATCGCCGAGATCCTGGCCAGCACCCTCGAGAATCCCGCCGCCGTCACCGGCGACGTCCGCCTCACCACCGGAAGGACCGCACGATGAGCGGCACATTCCTGGGGATGCCGTCCCTGCCTGTTTTCGGCACCGGCAACCTGCACGAACACGAACCCTTCCCCAAGGCCGCGCACCGCGAACTCGGCAACACCCAGCTGCGCGCCAACCTCGGCCACGCCACCGGCACCATCCGGGACAAGCGGCTGGCTGTCGTGTCCGAACTCCCCGACTGGGAAGGGCTGCGCGAGGCCGGCCGGGCAATCAAGGAATCCGTCATGGCCCGGCTGCCTGACCTCTTGGAGAAGTTCGAGGCGAACTTCACCGCCCGCGGCGGGAAAATCCACTGGGCCCGTGACGCCGGCGAGGCAAACGCGATTGTCGCGTCCCTCATCCGGGAGCAGGGCGCCGACGAGGTGGTCAAGGTGAAATCCATGGCCACGCAGGAAATTGGGCTCAACGAGTACCTCGAGGACCAGGGGATCGCGGCGTTCGAGACCGACCTCGCCGAACTCATCGTCCAGCTCGACCACGACAAGCCCAGCCACATCCTGGTCCCGGCCATCCACAAGAACCGCACCCAGGTCCGGGACATCTTCCTGCGCGAAATGGAGGGCGTGGACCCGGACCTGACCAACGAACCGGCCCGCCTCGCCGCCGCCGCCCGGGCCCACCTGCGCCGCAAGTTCCTCAGCGCCAAGGTGGCCGTGTCCGGCGCGAACTTCGCCCTCGCCGACTCCGGCACCCTCGCCGTCGTCGAATCCGAAGGCAACGGGCGCATGTGCCTGACGCTCCCGGAAACCCTCATCACCGTGATGGGCGTGGAGAAGCTGCTGCCGTCCTGGGAGGACCTGGAAGTGTTCATGCAGCTGCTCCCGCGCTCCTCCACCGGGGAGCGGATGAACCCGTACACCTCGCTGTGGACCGGCGTCACGCCCGACGACGGGCCGCAGAACGTGCACCTGGTCCTGCTGGATAACGGGCGCAGCGCCGCCCTGGCCGACGAAATGGGCCGCTCGGCCCTGCACTGCATCCGCTGCAGCGCCTGCATGAACGTCTGCCCGGTCTACGAACGCACCGGCGGGCACGCCTACGGCTCCACCTACCCGGGTCCGATCGGTGCGATCCTGTCCCCGCTGCTGACCGGGATCACGGCGGAGGAGAACAACTCCCTGCCGTATGCCTCGTCCCTGTGCGGGGCCTGCTACGACGCCTGCCCGGTGAAGATCAACATCCCGGACATCCTGGTGCACCTGCGCGGCGAGGACGTGGACAGCAAACGCGGCAAGAAGAAGCTGCCCAGCCAGATGGACCTCGGCATGAAAGCCGCCTCCTGGGCGCTGTCCTCCGGCAGGAACCTCGGGCTGGTGGAGAAGGCGCTGCCCCTGGGCCGGCTTGCCGCCGGCCCGGACCGCAAAATCACCAAATTGCCGGGCATCGCCGCCGGCTGGACACAGAGCCGGGACATCCCCGCTCCGCCCGGTCAGTCCTTCCGGCAATGGTGGGACAAGGAACACCGGGCCCCGGCCGGTCCTGCAGAAAGCACAGCGCCGGTCGAGGGCCCGGAGGGAGAATCATGAGCGCACGCGACGAAATACTCGGCCGAATCCGCTCGGCCCTGCGGGACACCCCGTCCGTGCCCGAGGTCCCGCGCGACTACCGGCGCTCCTCCGAGCTGGGCGAGGAAGAGCTCATCGAGCTGCTGACGGACCGCCTCTTGGATTACAAGGCGAACGTCGTCGTCGAGCAAGCATCCGCGGTCCCGCGGCGCCTCGCCGCGCTGCTCGAGGGCACCGGCCGCTACGCTGTCCCGCACGGCCTGGACCAGTCGCTGTTCGCGGAGGCGGACGGGTTCGACGGCGGTTCCAGCCGCCGCGTCACTGACGCACCCGGGCACCGGCTCAGCGTCGAGGAGCTGGACGCGGTGGACGCCGTCGTCACCGGCAGCGCTGTGGCGGTCGCCGAAACCGGCACCATCATCCTCGACGCCGGCCCCGACCAGGGCCGCCGCGTCATTAGCCTCGTCCCGGACCGGCACATCTGCATCGTCCGGGCCGGCGACATCACCGCGATCCTGCCGGAGGCCCTGCGCCGGCTCGACGCCGCCCGCCCGCAGACCTGGATCAGCGGCCCCAGCGCCACGAGCGACATCGAACTCGAACGCGTCGAGGGCGTCCATGGCCCGCGGACCCTGGACGTGGTGATCGTGCGGGGGTAGGAAGCAAAAGTTGGGCGGCGGGGGTCAGGGCTGATCCTTGGTTGCGGCTTCCGTGAAGAGCGCTCCCTGCGCGGCCCCGGAACCGGACTGCCCGCCGCCTGGGCCGCGCAAGACGAACGCGAGACCGACCGCGACAGCTGCGCCCACCAGCGGCCCGGCGACATACACCCAGTAGTCGCTGAAGTTGCCGCTGACCAGATCAGGTCCGAATGTGCGGGCGGGATTCATCGACGTGCCGGAGATGGGGCTGCCCCACAGGCCGGCCAGGGCAATGTAGCCGCCAACCCCGAAGGCTCCCAGCAGCCCGACGTTCTGGGCGCCGGACGCTGTTCCGAGAATGACACTGACCAGCCCCAGGGTCAGCAGGGCCTCCATCCAGAATGCCGCTCCCGCGGAATAATTCGTTGCGGGATAGTTGGAGCCGTACGAGGCCGAGACGCCGATGACGGACTGCAGCAGCAGGCAGGCGAGGGTCGCTCCGAGGAGCTGGGTGGCGATGTAGCCCGGCACGCGCCACCACGGGAAGTCGCCGCGGAGCGCGAACGCGATGCTGACCGCGGGGTTCAGATGCGCCCCCGAGACCTTGCCCATGAACAGAATGATCCCCAGCACCATCAGCCCGGGAGACACCACGGCCGCCGTGCGGCTGATGACTCCGGGGAACGCCTGACTCATCATCCCGCCGCCGGCTGCCACAATGACCAGCAGGAAGGTGCCGTACAGTTCCGAGAACAGGCGCCGCCATTCCTGGCGCGGGTCGTTGAAGTCTTCGATCCGCACCAGGATGTTCTGTTCGATGGTTCCGAGTTCGCTGGCGAGGCCGCGGCTGTGCGCCGGGTCCTCGTGCCGGTTCCTGCGTCCGGTTCCGGATTTGCCCTGCTGATCCACCATGACCTTTTCGCCTCCGCCGATTCTGGCATCGTGGCCGGTCAAGCCCAGCGCGGGCCGGCACCTCAGAGCCTTAATGTACCGCCGCCGGGGGCCGGATGTCACCGGTGCGAAAAGGCCGGGATCGCCATTTCCGTAAGGACATCCGGGCAGCAAAGTCCTACCATTCAGCCATGACCCAAGAGACGTGGCGAAAGTACTCCGAATGGCCCCTCGTCGGCGCGGCCTTTCTCTTCCTGGCGGCCTACTCCATCCTGGTGATTTACGAACCGCCGGCGCCTTACGCCGCGATCCTGAACTGGGTCATGTGGTTGACCTGGATAGTTTTTGGGCTCGACTATCTTGTGAAACTGGCTCTCGCACCCCACCGGGGACGGTGGTTCGTTCGCCATCCGATGGACCTGCTCATGGTGGTGGTGCCGGTCGCGCGGCCGTTGCGGCTCCTGCGTCCCTTCACCCTGCGCCAGGTCATGGCACGGTCGCCGGGGCTGGCCATCAGGACGCGCGTCATGGCCTACGTCATCGCCTCCGCCCTGATCCTCATCTATACCGTCGCCTTGAGTGTCCTCAGTTCAGAGAAGAGCGCCCCGAACGCGAACATCACCACTATGGGTGATTCGCTGTGGTGGGCGACGGTCACGATCACGACGATCGGCTATGGCGACTACTACCCGGTGACGGTGCCCGGCCGCTGGGCTGCGGCGGCCCTGATGGTCGGCGGCTTCGCCGTGTTGAGCATGGTCACCGCGGCCGTCTCGTCCTGGCTCGTCGAAAGCGTGAGCGCGGCGACCGCTGCACGGATCAAACCCAGTGAGGTCTCAACCAGCGAGGAGCTTGCCCGCCTCACGGCGCAGATCGAGCAGCTTCATGCCCGGCTGGCTGCAAACCCGGAAGCCGCCCACGACGACGACGGCCGGCACGGGGGCATGCAGGACGGGGCAGCGCGTTAGCTACGTGGCTGCCGCCGTCGAGCCGCGCACCACCAGGCGCGACCCGAGCTTGCGGTCGACGGCGGGACCGCCCGGGTTGGCGAGCCGATCGAGCGCGGTGATGCCCGCGGTCCGTCCAAGCTCGAGGGCATGGAGATCCACCGAGGTCAGGTCGATGCCGTGAAGCCTGGCGATTCTTGAGTTGTCGTAACCGACGAGGGAGAGATCCCGGGGAACTTCCAGACCGTGGACGACGGCGTTCTCCCGGACGCCCAGCGCCATCTCGTCGTTATGCGCAAAGACAGCGGTCGGCCGGTCCCATGGTCCGAAGAGCCGGTCCGAGGCCTCGCTTGCCGCTTCCTGGGTGTAATCCTGCGCAAAGACCACCTGCGGCACGAGGCCGGCTTGGCGCATGACGCTCTCGTAGGTCTGCCGGCGGTCCTCGTGGCCCTGGTGGGCGGGGCCGGTCACGTGGGCAATGCGGGTGTGTCCGAGCCTGAGCAGATGTTCCACAGCGGCCTGCGTGCCCGCAACGTTGTCTGAATAGACGCTGTCCACGCCGTCCACGCGCCGTGTGACGCTGACGAGGGGCACGCTGCGGGCGAGTTCCTGGACCTGCGCGTCGGGCTCGAGGAGCGTCGCCGCGATGACGACGCCGACCCGCGCCTCGATCAGCGAACCCACCGAATCCGGGTCGATGCTGCCCCTGGAGCGGGAGACGCTGAGGATGAGGCGCTTCTTCGCGGGGGAGAGCGACTCGCGCACACCGCTGAAAATGTCCACATAGACCTCGTTGCTGAGGTCGAGAAGGAAGAGGCCGATGGTGGAGGGCTGCTTCCTTGCCAGGTCCGCCGCGGCCGCATTGTGCCGGTAGCCCAGAATTTTGGCCGCGTCGAAAATCGCCTGCTTCGTTTCCTCGCTCACGCCGGGCGCGCCGCGGAAGGCAAACGACACCAGGGTCCGGGACACGCCGACCTCGCGCGCGACATCCGCCTGGGTGATCGAGTGAGGCCGTCCCGCAGCCGGGCGGGTCACCCGCTCCGCCTGAACTGCCACATGGGGCCCGACAACATAAAGTCTTTTATACCTGACATGCTGCTGTCCCGACCGGCGATCAGGCCTGCCGGGCCCCTTGGTCGGCTCAAACGGTCATCAATTACTCTATTGTTAGTTTGACCTGACATATGCACTTTCGCGTGTTAGTCTTGTGATGCGGGTCACGAGCGGTCCGCGCCAGTAGACAAAGGAGTCCCATGGAAACCGCAACTCTCCGCGGCACAACCTCACTACCGCCACTGAGCGACGGCCCGCACCGCCGCCGCCTTGGCCTTGTCGCCCTGGTTGCCACGTTCGGCGGCTTGCTGTTCGGCTACGATACCGGCGTCATCAACGGCGCCCTCCGCCCGATGTCCGCCGAACTCGGTCTCACGGCGATGACCGAAGGCCTCGTGACGAGTTCCCTCGTTTTCGCAGCCGCGTTCGGGGCGCTCATCGGCGGACGCCTCTCGGACGGCTGGGGCCGCCGGAAGTCCATCATCCTGCTCGCCGTACTGTTCTTCGCAGGCACTGTTGCGGTGGTCTTCACGCCGAACTTCGAGACCCTCGTGGTCGGCAGGGTCCTCCTTGGCCTCGCGGTCGGCGGCGCCTCCACCGTGGTCCCGGTGTTCCTGGCCGAGATCGCCCCGTACGAAATCCGCGGCTCCCTGGCGGGCCGGAACGAGCTCGCGATCGTCATCGGCCAGCTGGCGGCCTTCGTCGTCAACGCGGTCATTGGCAGCCTCTTCGGGCACATCGACGGCGTCTGGCGCGTCATGTTCGCCATCTGCGCCCTGCCCGCGATTGCCCTGTTCTTCGGCATGCTGAGAATGCCGGAATCGCCCCGCTGGCTGGTCGAAAAGGGCCGCCACGACGAGGCCCTGGCCGTACTGCGCACGGTCCGCACGGAAGACCGCGCGGCCGCCGAGCTGGCCGACGTCGAGCACGTCGCCCAGGAGGAGCAGGAAAGCCGCCAGATCGGCTGGCGTGCGATCTTCTCCAACAGGAACCTGCTCCGTATTCTGCTCGTTGCCATCGGCCTGGGCATGGCCCAGCAGCTCACCGGCATCAACTCGATCATGTACTACGGCCAGACCGTGCTCGTCGAGTCAGGTTTCAGCGAGAGCGGCGCCCTCGTCGCCAACATCGCTCCCGGTGTCATCGCCGTCATCGCCGGCTCCATCGCCCTGGTCCTCATGGACCGCATCGACCGGCGCAAGACCTTCATCTTCGGGCTGGCCCTGACGGCAGTCTCGCACCTGCTCATCGGCGTCGCATCGATGGCGCTTCCGGCCGGCAACCCCGCGCGTCCCTTCGTCATCCTGGCACTCGTCGTCGTGTTTGTCGGCTCCGTTCAGCTGTTCCTGAACATCGCCGTCTGGGTCTACCTCTCCGAGGTGTTCCCGCTGCACATGCGCGGCATCGGCATCGGTATCTCGGTGTTCGTCCTGTGGATCACGAACGGCTTCCTCTCGCTGTTTTTCCCCTCGCTCGTGGCCGCCGTGGGCATCACGGGCTCGTTCTTCCTCTTCGCGGTTATCAACGTTGTGGCGCTGGTCTTCGTCATCACCCAGGTGCCGGAGACCCGCGGCCGGACCCTTGAGGCCCTCGAAGAGGACGTCACAACCGGGGCCATCTACCTGGTCCACAAGAAGTAGCTGCGTCCCTAGACGCATGAAGCGGTCAGCGCCGGTACCCGGTTGGGGTGCCGGCGCTGACCGCGTTGGTGCTCTGGCGGCTGGGGAGCGCCGGCCCGTCGATTCTGCCTGGGGGTGCCTCACATGGTCGGGCCGGTGCCGTTGGCGGCCCGGCCGCCGCGGGGAGCCACGCGCAGGGCGACCGTCACCGCGTCGCCGGCGCCAAAACGCTCCTGCCTGCGGACGTCCTTTCTCACCGGCAGAACGTACCCGCCGTCGCGCGGCAGCAGCGAGGTTTCCCACTCGGTGCCACCGATTCGCACGCATACGGGGATAGCTCCCCACCCGTAGCTGGCCGCCGCCGCGTTGGCGCGGACGTAGTCACAGGCGTCCGGGGTCAGCGGCAACCAGTAGAACGGCGCCGGACCACGCCATTCGAACAATTCCGCGCTGAAGGTCGTGTCCACGGGACGCAACGCTAGTGGCCGAACGTCGCGTTATCAATCAATCTGTTCGCCGACGCTTCGGCCTACCTGGGATTAGACGCCGGCGGGGAATGTGAACGTCGCGGGCAGCGGGTCCGGTGCTGTCCCGTGGAACAGGACGATCTCGTCGTGGGCTTTCAGGACGACAGCCTGGGCGGGCCCGTCCTGCTTGGCGCCGTTCACGGCGACGGTCCAGTCCGATATGCCTGAATGCGCTGTCCCGGGCTTGCCGGTGCCGTCGAGGACGCCCCATTCGGTCAGGATCTGGCCAAGCGTGTAGGTGTCGCCGGCGGCCGGCGCCTCGATGTGGATGATGCCCGACTCGTCGTGGGTGTGCAATGCCGAGATGCCGTCGGGCTGACCTGCCGCGGAGAAGCTGAAACCGATATCCGCCGGGACGGCGACGGGTTTGCCGTCCACAAAAACGTCCAGATGGGCGTGGAAGTGCTCGGCCGCCCCTTCCATGTTGAGAACCGGCAGGCCTGCAGCCTTAATCCGCTCGGCCCCGCCGCGGGTGTCCAGCTCCCAGCCGGTGGTCGGAGCGGTGGTTGGAGCCGTGGTTGCGGCGGAGGAGGTCGCACCCGGAGTCGGCCCGGCCGTGCCCGGGCCAGAGGTGGCGGCTGAACATCCGGAGACGGCCAGGACGACGGCGCCGAGTGCAACGGACAGAGGGCGGAGCTTCTTCACGGCGATATCTTTCATTCGGCCACAGGTACGCAGTCAATGTGTGCGGACCGGACTGGAACGCTCACCGGAAACCGGGGGCGCACCCGGGGCAGCGACCGGCTCATCCAGCCACTAGTCGATGCTATCTGACCGGGCCGCCTCTCGGACTTCGGCGTAGAGCGAGGGCAACACGTCCGTTGCAGGCTCGGTTTATGGCGAGCACCGGCAGAGCAAGGCCCAGGCAAAGCAAAGGCCCTGCTTCCCTTTATTTACAAGGGAAGCAGGGCCTTTCTACGTGGCGGTGACGGTGGGATTTGAACTTTCGCAAATGCACAGGCGGCAGAGCAAAAACGTTGAAAACTCGCGAATTTTGATGCTTCCCTGGCGCCAAATATTTCTGCTGATCACATCAGATTGCGCTCAAATCGTGCTCATATTGGAGGGACGTCTGCCCGTACCGTCTACTTGCTAAGGGTGCTGACTCTCAGGCAGTTCATGATTGTCCGGACAGCGTCCCGACCAGACATCCATCATGATCTCTCCGTTTGCGTTCTTTTGAAAGATGCGGCTCCACAGGACGGTGCGTACCTGCCCACACTCCCGGCAGTGCTGGTTACGGCTAATCTCTGTCTTCATGCTCGTACGGTAACCCGGGGAGGGGCCGCAGGGGCAAACCCGTATGGGCAGGGCACAGCGGGTTCATTTTCGAGCCGTGCCGTGGACATTTCTCGCTGCACTGGTTCAGCGGGTTTCAACCCCGGAAAAGCAAGGTGGCAGGGCGAACCCGTGTAACCCGCTGAACCCATATGGAAACGGGTTTCTAAGTAGTCAGGGGCTTCACAAAAGGATGGGCTCACCATTAGTTCCGTTGCGACCAATGCCACATCAAGCGCCCTTCGTTGACTGTTTTCGGCGAACGCTGGCACAGGCTTTAGAATCCTCGGGCCGCCAGACCGTGTGCACGCCAATATCGAGCAACTTCCGATCGCCGTAGTCCGTGATAATCCAAACAATTCCGTGTTCGGGAAAAGTCGTGTCAACCCATCCGCGCCACAATGCCCCGTTTTCGTGATCTCTCGCCGCGATGCGTTGGCCGCGGGCCAGGGACAGGAAGATTTCTGTTTCGCACTCTGTCAGCGAATCTTTCGACCCGTTTCTCCTCCACGCCACGTCGACAGCCGCCGTGTGCAGCGAGCAGCCGGCGCGGCGGGCAGCAGGGCAATCCATATTGAAATCGCTGCTGGCCGGCGAACCGGACCGATCTCCCCGACGCTCGTTCATCGCGGCTCACCGCCCCATCTTTCGATTGTCATGCCCGGGGGGACGTCGCTGTTCAGACGCGCTTCATAGCGCCCCGGGGCCAGGCGCGTCACGGAGATACCGACTTGGCCAGTCATCGCCGCCGGCTTCAGGAGATCCACCGCCTCGTCTAGGGCGGCGTCTAATTCCTCTCGGGTTTGAACGGCTACGACGAGACAACAGGGAGATGCTTGCATTGTTATGAATCCTTACTCTCATGGCGGTGATCAGTACTTTGGACACGCCAGTTGCCTTGGCGTCGAGGGGCGGAACGGTGGCCCGCCGACATGGTCAACAGGAGCCTTGATCGAGGCGGCGGTTGGCCCCAGCGGATCTTAGGGAAACGGGTTTCAGTCAGAAGGGTCCGGGGCCCTGGAACGTTGCACAACGGCGCTTTGCTGGGCCTGCGGCTTCCCGATCGGCGCATCCCAATCTGGGACGCGGCTTCCAGGCCACGTCCCCGGTGGCCAGGTCTGTGATTTCAACACCACCGTCTTGCCTGTCACCTGCCGAGCCAAACAGACCGGCCGTGGTTAACTGCGAAGGGCCGGATGGGGGACTCGGGCAACGCCTCACTCACGTTACGGTTTGCTCGAAGCTTCAACGCCCGGCAGACCGGACATATCTGCCCGAAAAAACCTGTCGGCTTCTTGTGCTCGCAGCGCCCGAGTGAGGTCGTCGCGGTTTTCGAGCATCATGCGGCGAAGGGCAGCGCTTTCCCCAGACAAGTCGGCAAGGAACTCGTCGGTACGGGCGACGGTGGCCTGGGTGGTCAGCTGGGCCGGATAGAGACCCACGACGATTTGCTGTGCCAAGGCGTGGGTGCGTTCCTTGATGATGCCCGGGACCGCCTCGAAGTACTTTTCGGCGTAAGGTTCGAGCAGGGCGGTGTCCGGGACGCGCGTAAAACCGGCCACGGCGGAGGCCTGCAGGGCGTTGGACAGTTCGCCGTTGACGACAATCGATTCCCAGGCCGCTGCTTTGGCCTCAGGCGTGGGGATGGCTGCTTCGGCCAAGGCCGCCGCGTTGTGGCCGGTGGACGTGTTGTCGCGGGCGAGTTCCTCGTCGATACGTTCCTGGCTTTGCCTGCCGTTCGCCACGAGTGCGGTCAGCAGTTCCCAGCGCAGGTCCTGGTCCACGGTGAGCCCCTCCAGCGTCGACGACCCGTCCAGCAGAGCCTGGATGCGGTCCAGTTGGCTGCCGCTGCGCGCGATCTGGGCGTAGGACTTCACGAACTGCAGCTGGGCATCGGACCCAGGCGCGGCAGAGGACGCGAGCTCCCACAGTTTGTCGGCGGCCAAGATTGCGGCAACAGTCCTTCGTCCGGCAGGCACGTAATAGGTGAGAGCGGTTGCCAGCTGGCTTAGCTGGACCAGGATCACGGAGGAATCAGCTTCGTGAGCGATGTGGGCCAGAACGAGCTCAACGTAACTGCGGGCCGGGGTTTCGCCGTCGCGGGCGGCGTCCCAGGCCGAACCCCAGACGAGGGAGCGGGGCTGGCTGGCAGCGAAGTCCTTCAGGTGCTTCTTGGCAGTGGCCATTGAATGTGGGTCCAGACGAATCTTGGCATAGGCAAGGTCGTCGTCGTTGAGCAGGATCAGGTCCGGCCGTGCCAGGCCCACGAGGCCAGGAACTTCGGTGTGTGGGCCGTCGATGTCCACCTCTTCCCGGTGGGTGCGTTCGAGCTTTCCCTCAGTGTTCAGGTTGTAGAAGCCGACGGCGAGGCGGTGCGGCCGAAGTGTGGGCTGCTCGGCGATCGCTGACTGAAGGATGGCGAAGCTGGTGATTGCGCCCTCACCGTCGACCTCCAGTTCAGGGGCCAGGGTGTTTACACCTGCGGTTTCCAACCAGAGCTTGCCCCACAGGCCCAGGTCCCGGTTTGAAGCGGCCTCAAGTTCCGCCATGAGGTCCGTGAGCTCGGTGTTCTTCCAGGCATGCTTGGCGAAGTATGTGCGGACGCCGGCCATGAACTGTTCCGGACCCACCCAGGCGACGAGCTGGCGCAGCACCGACGCGCCCTTGGCGTAGGTGATGCCGTCGAAGTTGACCTCGACGTCTTGGAGGTCGTTGATCTCGGCGAAGATCGGGTGCGTGGTGGGCAGCTGGTCCTGCCGGTACGCCCAGGACTTCCCCTCGGACGCGAACGTGGTCCAGGCGTGGTTGAACTCGGTGTTCTCCACTGCGGCCAGGTGGGACATGTACTCGGCGAAGGACTCGTTGAGCCAGAGATCGTCCCACCAGCGCATCGTCACGAGGTCACCGAACCACATGTGCGCCAGCTCGTGCAGCACCGTGATGGCGCGCCGCTCCACCTGGGCGTCAGTGACCTTGCCGCGGAAGACATAGCCCTCCAGGATGGTCACGGCCCCGGCGTTCTCCATGGCGCCGGCGTTGAACTCCGGCACGAACAGCTGGTCGTACTTCTCGAACGGGTACGGGCAACCGAACTGAGCCTCGAAGAACTCGAAGCCCTGCCTGGTGAGCTCGAAGATGTTGTCCGCATCCAGATACTGCATGAGGGACTTGCGGGCGAAGATGCCCAGCGGGGTCACCCGGCCCTCCGCCGAGGTGACCTCGCTGCGGACCGACTGGTACGGCCCGGCGATCAGAGCCGTGACATAAGAGGACAGCCGGGGCGTCGGCGTGAACTCCCAGACCGAGCGGGCGCCGCCGTCTTCACCGGGAATGGTCTCCACCGGCACCGGGGTGGGGGAGTTGGAGACGACGTCCCAGTGCGAGGGCGCCGTCACGGTGAACGTGAAGCTCGCCTTCAGGTCGGGCTGTTCGAACACGGCAAACATGCGGCGCGAATCGGGCACCTCGAACTGTGTGTAGAGATAGACCTCGTTGTCCACCGGATCCACGAACCGGTGCAGGCCTTCGCCGGTGTTCATGTAGGGCGCGTCGGCGACGACGGTCAATTCGTTCTCAGCCACCAGGTCCGGGAGCTGGATCCGGACGCCGTCGGAAACCTCCGCCGGATCCAGTTCACGCCCGTTGAGGCTCACACTGTGCACCGCGTGGGTCACGGCGTCGATAAAGGTGGACGAGCCCGGCTCTGCGGAAAATTTCACCACTGTGGTGGAGCCAAATACTCTTGCGCCTTTGGTCAGGTCAAGGGTGACGTCGTAGGACTCGACGGTCAGCAGTTCAGCGCGGTTCGCTGCTTCTGCGCGCGTGAGATTCAGGCCTGGCAAGGGGTGTTCCTCCATAAGTAGAAAGGTGTTGTTTGTCGATCGCCGATCTGCGACCGCATCAAGGCGGATTGCATCCGCAAGCGGACTCATAGGTGGCAAGAACCCACGAGACCGCTTGCTTCGCAAGTCCAATTAGTTGGGGAATGCTTCGGTCACTACGCCGCGGTCTCGCGGAAAGGCGAAACTGGCGACGAAGCCAGCGGCGGAGAGACCCGCCGCGAGGAACAGCCCGAGGGTGAAGGCGGACTGGGGTAGCTCGGGATCGGCCAGCGCTGCCGCGCCCACCTGGGTGCCGACAGCCAGACCAAGGCTCCTTGCCAGGGCGACAAGAGCGGTGGCGATACCCACCTCGTTTGAAGGTACGGCCAGGGCCGTGGCTGCATAGACAGACGAGGCGGCTGTAGCCGAGCCGATGCTGACTACCACGAGCCCTGCGATAACTTGAGTGGCGTCAGTGAAGAGCGCCAGCCAGATAGAGCCAGCCGCGAGCAGAATGCACCCAATGGTTGCCACCAACGCTGTGCCGACCTTGGCCGCAACCCGTCCCGCCAACGGTGCCGAGATGACTCCCGCGGCCGATCCACAAATCAGGAACAGACCAGTTTGTCCCACGTCCGCGCCCAACCCGTATCCCGTCTCCGTCGGCAGAGCAATGCGCTGAAGGATCAGGAAGGAAGTCGCGGATACAGTCGCCCCCTCAACAGAACTGACGATCATCGGCGCCCACACTCCGCGCTCACGTAGCAGGCCGACCTCGACCAGCGGGTTCTTGGAGCGTCGTTCCGCCAAAAACCACACGATGAGAAGGACTATGCCCGCTGTGAGGAGACCCAGTGTGCCGGTTGCAAGCCAGCCATATTCCGGTCCCAGATTGAGGCCCGCGAAGAAGGCCAAGAGTCCGAAGCCGAGGAGAGACGCGCCAAGCCAGGGCACCTTGCCCACGGCAGCTCCACTATCCGAGCCGGTACCGATCCTCCCGACCAAGAGCAGCACCGCGGCGAGAACAAGCGCTGTTGTCGGTATTGCGAACATTGCCGCCCGTGAGAGGGAGAGCGCGACAGGCCCGGCAAGCAACAGTCCGAGCCCCTCGCCGGCCGTAATCATGGAAATTACTACGCCAGCGGCGATCGTCATCTGACGACGCTCGAACGAGGAGCGGAGCACGACGAATATGACAGGAATGAGCGCGAAACCGCAGCCGACGAGAACCTGGCCGATAAGGAAGACGGGGAATGAGACAGCGAACGCGGCGAGGTAGCCCCCGACGATGACGGCGGCGATGAGCGTCAGAAGAGTCCGCCGCGGACCATGTATATCCGCCATGCGGCCAGCTAGCGGTGTCGAAACCACAGCGGCAAGCGTAGACGCGATCAATGCCCCGGCGAACAAGGACGGCGTGACGTCAAGTTCTGCCTGCAGCATTGGAAGGGTAGGGAGAATGACTCCAGCCAGGAACGGCTCGGCGACAGCGATCAGCGACAGCGTGGTGAGAGTTAGAGCACGACCTTTGGAGGTGTTGCTTGGGCTTTTTAAGGGACTGGTCTCGATCATTTCAAATTTCCAGACGGCGCCATTGACGACGGACTATTTTCGGTGGCTATGAGTTTTTCTGGTCGGCATGCTCTGCGCTCAAACAGGTTCACCGTCGCGAACCCGGCCGGCCGCCAGTAAGATCGCCGCGCACTGAACAGCCACCAGATTTGAGATAGGCACCGGGTGGCCGGGCCGATCGGCTTCAATTTCAGCAGTCCAGGCGTTGAAGAGTGCACTGAGATCCATTTGAGCTTGCTTGATTTCAGGGCACAAGGCTGAATCGGCCAGAAGCCGCAAGAGCGTGCCTGCCGCGCGCAGGCGCATCGTCTCCGTATACCCATGCATTTCAGTGAAAACTTCGGCCCTCGTTGCTAGGCGCGATCCAACTGATTCAGCGTCCGCTGTTCGGCTTTCGGCGGTTTCGATCATGGTCTGGAATGCGTCGACGGCCGCGGGGTAGAAGGGGCTGTTCTTGTTCAGCAGGGGTTCAAGTTTATCGAGGTGGTCCTCAAAGACTCCTGCGGACTCTTTGAGTTCTGTCGCGGAAAGACGTAAAACTTCGGCAAAGGTGAACGCTGATTCCCGCGTGTCCGTCCCACGGGGATCGGTCCACAGCGGTAGTTCACAAACGAGCATCTGTCCGCCAAAGCGGGCCGCATAGTCCCGGGTGCTTCCGCCCGTGAGAGCCTGCTGGGCCAGTTCAGGGTCAACAGCCGCCAGTGCCTTGAAAGTCTCGCCGAAGCTGACAAGTTCGAATACGGCAGGTGCAAGAGTATTTGCTCCCGGCAGATCCGGAAGACCGCCTTCCAAGTCCACCCCGTAGTGCGTGAGGATGTCGGTCAGTGCCTTCCAATAGGTCGGGTCACCGCCCGTGACGTAGAAGTACCCGCCGCCGAAGTCAGCGTTGTGCAGCGACACAACCAAACGTGGCCTCACCACCTCGATGAGGCGCATGAGCGCTTGAGTTTCCGGAACTGGATTTCCTACCGAGACTCCTTCGTGTTCGACAGGAAACGTCCACTCAATTTGATCTCCGGTTGCCGGCCGGTAGGCGTTGCGGGCGACATTGCTGCGGGTAATTGGTCCGCGGTACCACGCCTCGTTCAGGCGGGTCCCGTCAGGGTCAATACAGAGAACGAAATGCCATGTCGAACCCGTAGTTTGGAGAAGCCGGCCGTTTTCGCAGAGCCGTGTTGCCAGGTGCTGGATGGTCGCAAGGCCAATCGGTTCGTCGGGATGAGGGTTTCCGATCACGAGGATATGGTTTTCGCCCGAGCCGATTTGCAGGTCAAAGAGTTCGTCCCCTGAGCGAGACGCGCCAATCGAGGTCAACGAGGTGAGGCCCGGGTAATCGGAGACCAGACGGCGGGCGAACTGATTCATCTCGTCCACCGTTGGGAAGCCCTGCCGTTCCGCAACGTGTCCAACCAAATCACTGAGCGCAGCGGTATGTATCGTGTCGTTAATCATAGATAACAGTATTACTCAGATAATGACGTTATTGCAATAATCTCACTAGGGATATCATGGTTCCTTGGAGCAGATAGGAGGGCACACATGCGGCTGAGTAGGGTCGAGTCCAAGGAGAGGACGCGTCAATCCTTGTTGGATGCCGCCGAGCTGCTTTTCGCGGCCCAGGGACCCTCGGTAAGTCTTGAGGAGATTTCCGAGGCGGCCGGGCTAAGCACTGGTGCCGTGTATTCCAACTTTGGGAGCAAGCGTGCGCTGATCGCCTCGGTTTTCGAACGCATGACCGAGGCTCAGCTTCAGCGGATAGAGGATGCGGTTCGCCCCGAATATGATCTTCGACAGACTCTGAGCGTCATCACCAATTGTTGGGCCCAGGTGGGCGACGAGCAGGTCATCGCCGAAGCTAGGATGGAGCTTCAAGTCATGCTTTGGGCCCTTGAAGAACCGGAGCTCGCGCCTGAGCTCGGTGTTGGACTGGCCAAGCTTGATGAGCGTATGACAGGGCTCCTGACTGATCGCTTAGTGGCGGCCGGCCGCCGCACAACGGTGCAGGATGCGTCTCGCCTACTGATTCATCTCCGTGCGCTCGTGGGATACCACGCCACCGCAGCTGTTTTTCGTGAGCCACTTCCGGACTTGGCCGGACTTGGTGCTGAGCTCTGGCGGCTCGTCGATCAGAGCTGAGCAGCACCAGGGGGACCTGTCTTCCCACGTTGCGATGCCTGAAAGGGGCGTTCGCGAGCTCTCAGCCGTTGCAGGTGGTCCAGCAGCAAAGGGGGCCAATGACATCCGCCCCTCATACTCCTATACACACCGATGAGCGGTCACCGCGGGTTCCACGAAGCCCTGTCCGGAATGCTTCCGGGCCAGTGGAGCATACATGCAGTGACCGTCTTTGTGGTCAGGGCCTTGGTAGAGATCCCATGCCGTGCCGCCGCCACATGCCGTGCCTTCCCCCCGGATACAGTGACGTCCAAGAACTGGCGGAACACGTCACGGCGTTCTTTGAAACTTCGCCGTGGGCCCGCCGACGCAACATTGGGGTGGCAGCCGCCTGCGCGGCCACCACCCCTGCAATAAAGCGGCCCTGCCACTCAAGGGCCTGGGCCGGTCACCAAACGGGGCCGTACGGCAGCCAAGATGCCAGCGCGGCCCTATCAAGAAACCCCGGCCCCGCTGCTGCATCCCGCAGGGCGGACGCGTGCCGGATCCGTTCAGGATCGGTGAGCTTCGCCTGCGGTTTCGCGAAGACCCATGAGCGTGAGCAGCTCCCACGCGGTGTGAGCGGCAGCCAAGCCCGTTACACCGGCATGATCGTAAGCCGGCGCCACTTCGACGACGTCACAGCCCACGATGTCCAGCCCACGCAACAGCCTGAGAACGGTGAAGAATTCACGGGTGTTGATACCAGCCACTTCCGGTGTCCCAGTGCCGGGCGCGTGCGCCGGATCAAGAACATCGACGTCAACTGAAACGTAGACCGGACCGGAACCTAGCCGACGCCGGATCTGTTCGGCGATGTTCGGGATGGACCGCTCCTGGAATTCTTCGCTGCGGATGATTTCAAACCCTGCGCGCTGGTCATCCTCCAGTTCGGTCCGGTCATACACGCCGCCACGGATACCTACGTGCTGGCAACGGTCCAGGTCCAGCAGACCCTCTTCCGCCGCACGGCGGAAGGGCGAGCCGTGCCAGATTGATGCTCCATGCAGGACATCCCACGTATCGAGGTGCGCATCAAAGTGGAGTACCGCCAAGGGGCCATGCTTCGCCGCTGCTGCCCGCAGCAGCGGCAACGCAATCGTATGATCGCCACCCAGCGCCATGATCCTGATGCCTGCCTGGGTAAGCTTCTCCGCAGCTGCCTGGATGGTCCTAACAGCACTGTCAATCCCGTACGGTCCCACGGAGACGTCGCCGGCATCGACAACCTGCTGGTCCCGGAAGGGGTATGCATCGTGTATCTGGTGGTAGGGATGCAGCTGACGCGAGTTTTCGCGGATATGCGCCGGACCGAACCGTGCACCCGGGCGGAAACTGGTGCCCGAATCGAAGGGAATGCCCAAGACCGCCACATCCGCCCGCTCGACCTCCTCAAGCCGGGGCAGAAGCGCGAAGGTCGCGATTCCCGCATACCGCGGCGCCTCCGGGTCGTTTCGTTGTCCGACGATGTCTGATGTGTTCGCCATTATTTTCCTCTCTTTTTCAGTGGGTACCGTTCGGGCCGTCCTGGTGAGCTCCGTGTGAGACACCTCGGGGCCGGTCGTCAGGTCAAAATGTGACGTTGCAGTGGTGCTCGGCAACGAGCGCCGTCCACGTTGGGCTTCAAGCTTGGGCGGCTCTCTCGTGGCCGCTTGTCCTCCATTTTGAGGCGCTTTAGCGCCAGCTGGAGACAGTACCGATCATGGCGATAGCGGCAGCCAGCAACAGTCCGAGTCTGACTGCGGCCTCAGGCAGTGGGGGACCGGTCAAGGCCGCCGCACCGACCTGCGCGCCCATCACCAGGCCTAGGCTCGGCGATAACGCAACGAGCGCAGTTGACGGCATCGACGAGGTCGTAGACGCGTAGGCCACGGACGACCCACCCCTGCAGAATCGGCAAGTAACACTGCCGCGAGGACCTGGCCGGCGTTCACCGTCTCGAGTCCCGCAGGGTGCAACCGCTCCCTATTTGGCTCTGCGCCGGCGTTCGCTTCGTGCTCCGCTACCAGTACTCCCGCCAGTCTTCATGGTTCTACGCTCATGCAGAGACACGACACGTCAGCCGGCCGCTAACTGCACAACCGGAGCTGATGCCTCCTCCGCACGCATCGCGTTAGTGCGCCGCGTGGGACGCCACCCGGGCCCGGGCACGCTACGACGGAGGAGCTGTGTGTACTCCGATTGAGGGTTATCGAGCACAGCAGTTGTTTGTCCGGCCTCGAGCACACGTCCGTTCTGCATAACAACGCAGGCCTCGGTCAGGTGACGAACGACGGCGAGATCGTGGCTGATGAGGATGTACGCAATAGAGGTCTCGGAACGGATGTCAGCGAGCAGGTTGAGGATCTGCGCCTGGATGGAGACATCCAAAGCGGAGACCGACTCGTCCAGAATCATGACACTGGGTTCGACGGCCAGCGCCCGGGCGATTGCCACCCGCTGGCGCTGACCTCCGGAGAGTCGTCGAGGAAGCGCTTGGCGTTGACGACTGTCGAAGCCGACCATGTCGGCGAGCTCGTCCACACGTACTTGACGCGCCTTCTTGGTCAACTCCGGGCGATGCAGCCGCAACACCTCTTCGAGGCATGATTCGACTGTCTGTCTCGGATCGAGAGTCGCGTACGGATCCTGAAAGACGATCTGCAGCTCGCGCGCTCGTCGACGGCGTTCGGACACGGACGCATGGGGTTCGCGATATCGACCACAAACCTTGATCGTTCCTGCCGTCGGCGCCTCCAGTCCTACGAGCATGCGCGCAATCGTGGTCTTGCCTGAGCCTGATTCGCCGACGATGCCAAGCGAACCGCCCTCCGGCACGGTGAAACCGACATCGTCAACGGCCAGATAGTTGCCGAAGCGCTTTTGCAAGCCGGCAACTTCCACGATGGGTTCGAGTGATGTCATACTGCATCTCCTGTCGCATTCAGCGTGAGTTCTTCTGCCCTGAAGCAGCGCACGGCTCCGAAGGTGCTGCGTTCGAGCGTAGGCTCGCCCGAGACGCATTCCTCGGTGACGAATCCGCACCTGTCGGCGAATGCGCATCCGCTTTGAACCTCGAAGGCGGCGCGCGGCCGTCCCGGGATTGCGGCGAGACGCGAGACGCGGCGTGAGACATCGGGCCGGGCTCCCAGAAGCCCTGCCGAGTAGGGGTGGCGGGGATGCTCGACCAGGTCTTCGCTCCCTCGAACTTCGACGATCTGCCCTGCATACATGACCGCGGTTCGATCACAGATTGCTGCGGCAAGCTCGAGGTCGTGGGTGATGAAGATCAGCGCCATCCCGCGGCTCTTGCACAGGTCGTCGATGATCGCCATCACATCCGCTTGGGTCGACACATCAAGGGCTGTCGTCGGTTCGTCGGCGAGAAGGAGTCGTGGATCGCTGGCCAGTGCCGCCGCAATCATGGTGCGCTGCAGAAGTCCCCCGGAGAGTTCATGCGGGTGCTGGCGCAGGCGTCGAGCCCCATCGGGGATGCCGACTTCATCCAGCAGCCCGATGACCTTGCGTTCCGCGGCCTTTTTTGAGAGGCCCTGCGTGTTCACGAGCCCCTCGGTAAGGAAGTCACCGATGGTGCGGACGGGATTGAGGTGGACCCGCGGGTCTTGGAAGATCATTGCCATCTCGGTTGCCTGGAATCGGCGGAGTGCAGCATCCTGTAACTCCAGGACCTGCTTGCCGTCGAACAGGATCGATCCTGATGCGGTTGCCCCGGGCGGAAGCAGCCGGGCGATGGCGCGTGCTGTCATCGACTTGCCAGAGCCAGACTCGCCAACGATCGCCAAGGATTCGCCGGCCTCGAGTTCCAGGTCGATGCCCCGCAGGACAACTCGCCTTTCCTTGCCGACAGGGAGACTGACTCGGAGGTCTTCGATTGATAGCAGGCTCATGCTGCGGTCACCTCCGCGCGTCGAGTGATTCGCTCACCGAGGATGCTGATGGAACAGATGGCAATGATCAAGCAGAGTCCGGCGGATACCGCTTCCATCGGATAGCCCTGGAGGACTCCGGCCTGGCCGTTAGCGAGCATGATCCCCCAGTCAGCGGCGGGTGGCTGAATGCCGAGCCCGAGATAGGACAGACCCGCGATATCCACCGTCGCCCATGCCACTGTTAGCACCGCTTGTCCCAGGACAATCGGCAGGATGTTTGGGATGACGTGGCGTAGGCAGATTGCGAATGCCGAGAAGCCTTGAACCCGAGCCGCTGCAACGTAGTCCTTGCTGATCTCGGCGATGGCGGCGGAGCGCACGACCCGCGCCATGTAAGGGGTGTATGCGAGTGCGAGTGCGATAACGGTCGCCTCAAGTCCGGGACCAACGATGGCGACGACCATCACGGCGAGCAGCAGACCGGGGAACGCCAAGGACGAGTCGAGTATTCCCGCGAGGGCGGCGTCGATCCACCCTTTGCACCATGCTCCGACGATGGCCAACGTCATCCCGGCGGTGGTCGCCGCGACAACGATGACGAGTGGACCGAGGAAGCTCGAGCGTGCACCGTGCAGCAGCCGGGAGAAGATATCTCGCCCCTGTTGGTCGTATCCGAGCGGATGCCCGGGCTCGGGCCCCCAGTAAGACCGCGAAAGGTCTACGAGGTTCGGGTCGTGTGGCGCAAGAAGAGGGCCGAATGCCGCGAGGAACGCGAAGATGATCACGAGCAGCAGTGCGATGTGTGCGATGATGTCCAGCCCCGGGACGGGACGTATTACGCGCAGAGCGCGTGGGACGAAACGTGTGTCAATGGCGGTCATTTTGTGCTCCAAGAACTGCGAACCCGAGGGTCGAGGGCGGCGTAAAGCAAGTCGACAAGCACATTCGTGGCGGCAAATACGGTGACCAGGATGAGTGCGACAGCCTGAGCGACGGGAAAATCTCGTCCTGTCACCGATGAGATGAGAAGGCTGCCGAGCCCGTTCAGCTGAAAGGCGCTCTCGACAATTACCGTGCCAGCGACAAGTCCCGCGAACGAGAGCCCAACGACTGTGCTGATGGGAATGGCGGCGTTGCGGAAGACATGTCTTCGAACAATATGCCGGGGTGTCAGCCCGCGGGATCTCGCAGTCTCGACATGCTCCCGGCCATGTTCTTCGCGCATCGATGCGCGCGCGGTCTCGCCAACGACTGGCCACCAGGCGACGGTTAGTGCCACCGCGGGAAGGACCAAGTGATGTATCCGGTCGACAAAGTCCGTGCCGGGACCGAAGACGGGAAACCAGCCGAGCCCGACAGCAAATACCGCGATGAGGAAAACGGAAGATACGAACACCGGAGTGGCAATGGAGACTGTCATCGCCGCCCGGATGCCGTCGTCAACTGGGCCTCGCCGGAACGCCGCGGTGCCTCCAAAGAACACGCCGACAATTACAACAAGGATCAGCGTCATGACGACCAGCAAGATCGTTGTCGGCAGACTGGCAGTGATGAGTTCAAGGACGGGCCGGCGACGACCTATTGATTCGCCGAAGTCTCCCTGAAAGGCGCCGGCGACCCATTGAAAGTAACGCTGGAAAAACGGGTCGTTGAGGTGGTACTGCGCCGCCAGCGCTGATCGGGTTTCAGGAGATGATGGTCGACCGCCCATGAGGAAGCTGATCGGGTCGCCAGGGGCGAGATACAGGCTCGTGAAGATGAGGAAACTGGCCCCCACGATCGTGGCCACGCAAATGACAAGCCGTCGCGTGATGAACCGGCCCACCGCTATCGCCCCGCCTGGGCGTCAACGTCGGACGAAGCAAACGACCTCAACAAGGGCCGGAGGCCGGCACGGGCCGCGGCCTTAACGTTCTCGGGCTCGCTCGTGATCGTTGCGTAAAGGAACAGGCCGTCTAACGTGGCCTCTACGAACTCAACAAGTTCAGCCTCGGGCTCACGGCCAAGGGCAACCAGCAGCGCGGCACAGGCAGCCTCCTGTGCCGCCTCCCACCTCCCGAACGCGTCTCGATCGATGGTCAACCTCGGAATCTCCAGAGTCAACGCGAGCCCCGCCAGCGCCCGTTCGCGGCGCGCATACGATCGCTCCGCAACCTCGGCGACGAGTATCTCGGTGAGCATCTCAAGATCTCCCGCGGCCGCGACGATCTGGGACTCCAGTCGGCCCATTTGCTCAGCTTCATCTGCAGCCAGTGCGTCCAGAGTCGCCGCGATCATCAACTCAGTGGTGCTGAAGTGGTAGGTGATTAGGCCGACCGATGCGCCTGCTTCGGCAGCCACCCGCCGTTGGGTGACCGCGCGCACGCCGTCGATGGCAATTACATGCAGGGTCGCGTCCAGGATGCTCGATCGTCTGAGCTCTCCCCGCGACGTTGGAACAGTATTCATGTCGACATCCTGACACAAGTTGAGCTTGTGCTCAACTTAAAGTTGTGCAATTGTTCAACTCGTCGCAACAACGATGTTGCCGACACTTCCTCGACTTGTCTTTGGAGAGTCCCCTATGAAGAACACCAGCTGGCGACGACCTGTCGCCACCGCGGCGGCGCTTCTGGTCGTCGCATCAGGTCTTGCAGGCTGCGCCGGAAAACCGCACGGCTCAGCAAATGCCACCGACGACCAGCAATGGCCAACCGCCGCCCCTGCCGCGACAAAGGACGTCGACAGCATCACCTGGAACCTTTCTGGCGGCGAGCCGGCAACTCTCGATCCAGTGAAGGTTTTCAACGGATCCGATCTGCAGGTAGCGGCAAACCTGTGCGAGAGCCTGCTGACGATGACCGAAAGTGGTGATGTCAGCCCCGCCCTCGCAAGTTCAATCGACCAGCCATCCCCGACCGAATACGTTTTCCACCTGCGCGACGGCGTTGCCTTCAGCGACGGGAGTCTTATGACCGCTGAGGATGTGGTTTTCAGTCTCAACCGCATTCGGGACCCTGAATCCGGCTCGTACTGGGGGTATTTCGGAGAGAACGTCAAATCGGTTGTGGCGACGGATCCCCACACCGTGACAGTCCAGATGCTGAAACCCGACGCCATCTTCTACCGCATGCTGGCCACACCGCTCGGAGAAGTCATCCAGAAGAAATACGCCGAAGCGGCTGGCGCCTCATATGGCACACCGACGGGAGGCGTGATGTGCACGGGCCCTTATTCCCTCGAGAAATGGACCCCCGGGGACAGCATCGTGCTGAAGAGGAACGAGCACTGGTGGAACATCGACAAGCAACCGTTGCAGACGAAGGCAGCCAAGTTCACGTTCCTCACCGACAATTCGACGATGACCTCTGCATTGCTGAACGGCGATCTCGACGGGACCATGGACATCGACAGCACCAGCATCTCGCAGTTGCAGAATGCCAAAAACGGAGAACTCCTGGCGGGCCCGTCGACCCGGCAATTCGTCCTGATCCCAACGAAACTCGGTACCGGCAGCGACAGCCCGCTGGCAGATCCGAAGATCCGGCAGGCACTCGCCAAGTCCATCGACTACAAGGGCCTACTCTCATCGGTCTGGTCGGGCCTGAGTAAACCGCTGCGCACGATCGTCCCGCCAGGAGCCTGGGGATACAGCGGCGGTATCTACCAAGACGGCTACAACAAGTTCACAGACCCTGAACGCGATATCGAAGGAGCGAAGAAGCTGCTCGCTGAGGCGGGCAACACGCATCCGAAGATCGTAATGGCGGTTCCTAGCGACTTTCAACAGTATGTGACGGTCGGCGAGAGCATTCAGAGCAATGCGAAGGACGCCGGGTTTGATATTGAACTCCGCCCGCTTGCGGGCGCTGAGTCAAGCGCCTTGTTCAGCGATGAGAAGGCGCGCGAAAAAGTCGACGTTTTCGTGTCGGATTTCTACTCTGACATTGCCGACCCGACCGAGCTGTACATGCAGATCGGTATGCCGAAGGGGCCGTCAAACTTCGGCAACTATGACAACCCGCAAGCCGCGAGCCTCCTAGAACAGGCCCGCGCCACCAGCGATGACAACAAGCGCGCCGAATTGACGGTGGAAGCTCAGGACATCATGACGAAGGACCTCGTTTGGATCCCCGTTGCGTACCCCTTGCAGAGCGTCTTCCTGAACTCGCGGCTCGGTGGGGCTACGGCGGGCTTCCTCTCGTCACTTTACACGCCGTGGCTCGCGAAAATCGGCGGACGCTGAATGAACGGTGCAACCAAGATGGACTTGACCAGGCCACTCGCTTCCGTCACGCCACAATCCAAATTTCCCACAAGTCGCGAAACCGACGCTCGCATCGACCCGTTGCAGAGCGGCTTCCTCAACTCGCGGCTTGGTGGGGGCACAGGGGGCTTGCTCGCGGCGCTGTACACGCCGCGGCTCGCGAAAAACGGCGGACGCTGAAAGAAAGGTACAACCACGATGGACTTGACAAGGGCACTCGCCTCCATCTCACCACAATTCAGGTTTCCCACAAGTCGCGAGATCGACGCTCGCATCGGCGCGTTGACGAGCGCATTCCCCTCGCGGGTTCAAGCAGAGACGATCGGTTGGTCCCGCGAGGGGCGTCCGCTCCGTCGGCTTAAGATTGGCTCGGGCAGCCGCCACGCCGTGGTGGTTGGAATGCCCCACCCCAATGAACCGACAGGAGCGCTTGGCGGGCTCGGTCTCGCCGAACTGTTGTGTCGAGACGATAGCCTCCGCGAGGATCTTGGTTTCACCTGGCATATCGTGCCGTGCGCTGACCCGGATGGGAGCGTTCTGAACAAGTCCTGGTTCGCTGGCCCGTTCAGTCGGGAGTCGTATGCCGTTGGCATCTACCGGCCCCCGCTGGCGGAGGACTTCGAATGGACATTTCGACGTGACGACCTCCTCGAACCGGGCATGCCGCACATCCCAGAGACTGCTGCGGTGATGGCATTGCTCGATGATGTGCGTCCGGAATTGATGGTCTCGATGCACAACGGTGAGGCGGGTGGCCTTTACACCTACGTCACGGACTCTGGTCCGTCGATCGTCAATGGTTTCCGGGAGACGAGCCTCCTTACCGGGCTGCCGGTGGATCATGGCTTCCCGGAAGGATCAGAGGCTAAGCTCTCACCCGGTGTCTTCTACTCGAAGCCTCTGCTCGACGGCGGCCCCCGGCTCAGCAGTACCGACTACGCGGCGAAGCACGGCACCTTCGGCGTTGTGGTAGAACCGCCGCTGTGGGTCGTCCCGGCCGTCGCGGACACGACGCCAACAGGGACAACAGCCGCCCAGCTACACGACTACATCGAACAGCAGCGTAGCGTCGTCCGTAGCGAGTACTCCGGCTGGCTGGATCGTCTCGACAAGGGAACGCCTCGGGAATCGGCACGCTGGCGCGCTGTACATGCTGGTACAGGACATCTCGCGCAGGCATGGCACCCAATGGCCGACGCCGATCAACGTCTCACCGTCGCGGAGGTATCCACGGTGAACCGTCTATTCGATCTGGAGCGACTGCGACTTGCTGGCCATATCGTCGCGGCAATCGCCGATTCGCCGGCACCCGTTACACCTGCAGAACGAGCGGTACAGCGCGATGCTGCGGCTGCCATAGAGCGGTGGTCCAGCGTTGCGATTAGCGGGGCGTTCTGCGGTTTGGAAGCGAGTGTCGCGGCGCATGTTGGAATCGCCCTGACCAGCGCGGAAGCTATCAACCGACTGAACTGACCGCGCAACCCCTCCCTCTGGGAATGAGTGGCCGCTTTATCAACCAGCACTCCAAAGCGACATCCAACCTGCAGGGAAAAGTGGGTCGTCATTTGCAATTCGTACTGGCGGCCGTTGCTGTTCGCCCCCAGCACTGCAATGTGACCAGTGATTGCTTGCCCGTTCGAATAAGAGTAGTCAAATCGATCAATCAATCTAATTCCTGTTGTCTCTTATGAGCTTTATCTGCTCAAATATCGACAGAGGTAATGGCTACCGCCGCGACCTTGATGGCTACAGGACCCCGGCACACACCACCCGGGGCCCTGGACAATGCGTCCCGCAAGGAGGCTGCCACCACCCCCTAAATGAGGTAACCCAGATCTATGTTTCTCGAGTCCTATAAAGCCCTGGCGGAGACGGCTATAGCCCTGCAGGAGCGGCGATGATGCGCTCCCAGCGTGGGCAAAGACTCCTCGATGATGACCCCGCCACGCTTCCGACCAAGAGTAATGAAATTCTCCAAAGGACGACCGCCATTCCACTTCAGGTGCAGGGCAGTGATAAACCGACTCCCAGTGAGATTGGTGTCGATATCAACTGCGACGACGACTGCTACTACTGCCAGGGTCCAGAAACAGATTAACGGCCATGCCTTGGTAGGGCGCGTACCCGAACGGCCGAGGTCAAGGAGATCCTGAACGCATGCCGCCGACCATTTACGCGTTGCTTGCGTTATTCGAATTGCGCGGTGTGCGGGTGGGCGGAAGGGGAGTGTGGCGGGTCATTGAGGATGATCTGGCAGGCAGTTCCTTCGTCTGAAGGCGACCGCTCCAACGGGCGGACCCGCCGATCCTACAGGACCTCCAGCGCCTCTACCTCGGCGGCATCAAGAAGCCCTGCAGAGTCTGCCCCAGTAGCCCGGGCCAGATCATCCAAGGCACTGAAATGGACGCGTGCGAGAACGATGGCTACCAGTTCCAGCTCGGGGACCTCGGCATGACCGCCGGCGGACCGTGGGGGGTAGCAAACGGGCGGGCACGTCAATCGAATGCTGGACGGGGGCATCGGCGCATGCCCTGCTGGTCCTTGGGCGACCGCCTGATACCGCACACGGTAAGGCCCACCATCAGCCATCGTCCGCGTGTATGGCGGCCGACATATCGGCCGTCGCCCCAGCGGCTTGCACACACAGAGCGCCTATTCGGGAGACTAAATAGGGTTTGACTCCTGACCCTAACGGTCGTCCCTGTTTCCTTTCAGATGAATGTGGATGAGGAACGTGTTTCTGGACGATGCGCGCATCGGAGACTGTCGCCGAACCCCGCATCTATCCCGCAGATTCGATGACAACCGGCGAAAGCGGATGACAGCAGAAAACAGGCCTGACCTGCGACGATCGAAGGTGCTGATAGCCCGCAGAAACCCCCGAAAGAGCCGTACTCTTACTCGAAAGGTCCGGATCGAGGCTGGTCGGATCCACCAGCTAGAACCCCGTAGCCCCAGCGTTTACTGGGGATCTGCAGGGCTTTTCCGCTACTTGAAGACCCTGATGCTTCAGCGTCGATCAGCCGACATCAGCCTGTTTTGATGCGGACCTCTGCTGCGACGCTGAGCCTGGAGCGCCTAGGTCCGTTGGCGGTTGGCCTTTCGTGCCGTAGGAAAGGTTTGCCAATTCTTTGCCAATGAGGTTGGCCCAGACAAAGCAAAAGGCCCTGCTTCCCTTTGTTTGCAAGGGAAGCAGGGGCCTTCTATATGGCGGTGACGGTGGGATTTGAACCCACGTTGGCTTTTACACCAAACAACATTTCGAGTGTTGCACCTTCGGCCGCTCGGACACGTCACCAACCTGACTAGGGTACCGGAGCAGGGCGCCCATCTACAAAACGGGCATCACCGGCCCGCCCTGGCCAAGGCCGCCGGCGCCGCGCCGGACACCCGGCACACTTCCCCCCGAACAGCCCGGGCACTAGATTCGTAAGCACCATGACCTTTTCTGAAAAGCAGGCCACCGCCACCGCCTACTGGACCGTCGGGCCTGAACAAGGTGAGCTCCGCAGCGAGGAACTGCCCGCCCTCGGACCCGGCGAAGCGTTGGTCCGGACCCTTTATTCGGGCATCAGCAAGGGCACCGAACTCGTGGTCCACCACGCCAGCGTCCCGGACTGCGTCGCCGGAGCCATGGCCGCCCCCCACCAGGCGGGGGACTTCCCCTACCCGGTGAAATACGGCTACCTCACGGTCGGGGTGGTTGAGGACGGGCCGGACGGGTGGGACGGGAAGACCGTGTTCTGCCTGTACCCGCACCAGGACCGCTTCGTCGTCCCGGTCGACTCGCTGACAGTGGTTCCCGACGGCGTCCCCGCCCGCCGCGCGGTGCTCACCGGCACGGTGGAGACGGCCATCAACGGCCTCTGGGAGGCCGGGCCGCGGCTGGGCGACCGGGTCGCCGTGATCGGCGCCGGCCTGGTGGGCGGCATGGTGGCCAAGCTCCTGGCCGGTTTTCCCCTGGCACGGCTGCAGCTGATCGACGTCGACCCCGCCAAGCGCGCCTTCGCCGACGCCCTGGACGTGGACTTCGCCCACCCGGACGACGCCCTGACGGACTGCGACATCGTGATCCACTGCTCGGCGTCGGAGAGCGGACTGCAGCGCAGCCTGCAGCTGGTGGGCGACGACGGCGACATCATCGAAATGTCCTGGTACGCCGACCGCAAAATCACCCTGCCGCTGGGGGAGGACTTCCACGCCCGGCGCCTGTCCCTGCGCGCCAGCCAGGTGGGCATGGTGGCCCGGGCCCGCCGGCACCGCCGCACCAACACCGAACGCCTCGCGCTCGCCGTGTCCCTGCTCCAGGACCCCGGCTTCGACGCCTTCCTGACGGGGACGTCGCCGTTCGCGGAACTGCCCGACGTCGTCCGGCGGCTCGCCGACGGCACCCTGGACGCGTTGTGCCACGTCATCGAATATCCGGATTCCGATTTCCCATCCATCGAAACCACGAGGTAGCCAGTGTTCAGTCTGACCGTCCGCCGCACCTTCATGATCGCCCACAGCCTCCCCCGCGAGGTCTTCGGCCCCGCCCAAGGCATGCACGGCGCCACCTTTGTCACGGAGGTTACGTTCCGGCGCCGGGAACTCAACGACGACGCGATCGTGCTGGACATCGGCGCGGCCGGAGACGTCGTGGAGGAAGTCCTTGCTGGCCTGAACTACAAAAACCTTGACGAACACCCCGACTTCGCCGGCAGGCTGAGCACCACCGAGGCGCTCGCCCGGTACATCGCCGACGCCGTCGCAGGTCAGATCCGCGCGGGCCAGGACGGCCGGGAACTTGCCGGGCTGGACGTCACCCTGCGCGAGACCCCCGACGCCTGGGCCGGCTACACGCTGGACTTCGAAGCCCGCTAGGCACCGCACATGCAGCCGGCCGGCCTCCGCCTCCGGTTCCTGGTGCCCGGCAACGTCCGGCACAACTCCGGCGGCAACGTCTACAACGCCGCGCTCGCCCGGGAACTCGCCGCCCTCGGCGCCGCCGTGGAGACCTGCCCGGTCGACGGCGGCTGGCCGGGCGGCAGCGCGGAGGACCGGCAGCGCCTGGCCCGGCTGCTGGACCCGGCGCCGGGCACCCTGACCCTGATCGACAGCCTCCTCGCCTGCGGCGCGCCCGACGAGCTCGAAGCGGCCGCCGCCGCCGGGCGCCCGGCCTGGATCCTGCTCCACATGCCCCTGCCGGACCACCCCGACCGCGAGGGCAGGGCCCTGCGGGCCGCGGCCGGGATCATCTGCACGAGCGCCTCGGCGGCGGCGGGGATCCGCGCACGCCATGGAACCGACGACATCAAAGTCGCACTCCCCGGCACCGGGGCCGCCCCGCCGGCTCCCGGCAGTATCCGGGCCGGGGCAGGGGAGCCACACTTCATCGCCGTCGCCGCGCTGCTGCCCAACAAAGACCAGTCGCTCCTGCTGGCCGCGCTCGCCCAGCTCACGGACCGGCCCTGGACGGCGTCCCTGGTCGGCTCGGACACCGCCGACCCCGGCTACGCGGCGCAGCTGCGAAACACGGCGGACCGGCTGGGCCTGGCCGGGCGGGTCAGTATCCCCGGTGAGCTCCGCGGAGCAGCCCTCGACGCCGAATGGCGGGCCGCGGACCTCAGCCTACTCATTTCCCGGGCCGAAACCTACGGCCTGGTGGTCACCGAGTCGCTGGCCCGCGGTATCCCCGTGGTGGTGCGCGCGGGCACCGGCGCCGTCGAGGCCCTCGCCGCCGGAACACATCCGGTCAACATGCCCGGGACCTCGTCCGGCACTCTGCCGGGCGCAGCCGTCGCACTCGGCACGGACCCCGCGCCGCTCGCGGAGCTGCTGCGCCGGTGGCTGGACGAGCCGGACCTGCGCGCACAATGGCGGGACGCGGCGGCCGCCGCGCGCGGCCGGTTGCCGGGCTGGGACGCCACCGCCCGGGCCGTGCTGGGGCACCTGACGGCGCGGGCTCGTACTCCTTCTTGATGCTGCGTCTTGATGCTGCGTCTTCATTCCGCTGACGCGGATGCTGTTGGAGAATGACCCCATGAGCTCCCTGCCTGTGACGACGCACGCAGCGTCCGTGGAAGATCCCGCCACTGTGCCGGAACCGCAAAGCCTGACCCCGGAACGGCTCAGGGCCTGGGCCTGGCACCGGCAGGGCCTGGACGGCTCGCTGGCCGGCTGCACGGCGGAGCAGGTGCTCGCCCGGGCCGGCTGGGCCCGGTCCGTGGGCGGCGCCAACCCGTACCTGACGCTCTTCGCCCGCGCCGGCATCCGCCGCGGCCAGGTGGACGCCGACGTCCTGGGACACCGGATCCTCGAGCTCCCCGCCGCCCGCGGCTGCACCTACGTCCTGGGCCGGGACGACTTCGCCTGGGCACTCCAGCTGGGCCGCGACGCCGCCGAATCAGCGTTCAAGGTGGTGGGCCGGCTCGGCGTGGACCGCGGCGAAATCACGCTGCTGGAAGAACAGGTGCTGCACACACTCGCCGAAGCGGAGGGGCCGCTGGACCCGCGGCAGCTCAAGGAAGAACTCGGCGATTCGGTCCGGAATCTCGGGGAGGAAGGCAAGAAGAAGGGCGCCACCACCACGCTGCCCACCGCCCTGGGGCTCCTGCAGGCCGACGGCAGAATCCGCCGGGTCCCGGCCAACGGCCGCCTGGACCAGCAACGCTACGCCTACGAGCCCTGGGGCCTGCCGGCCAGCGGCCTCGACGACGACGCCGCGCGAGCCCGCCTCATCAGCCGCTACCTGGGCTGGACCGGCGGCGCCACCTTCAAACAGTCACAATGGTTCACGGCGTTCACCGTGGCGCAGACCAAGGCGGCGCTCGCCGCCGCCGGCGCCGTCGAAGTGCCCACCGCCGCCGGGGGCGAGGCCCTGTGGCTGCTGCCCGACGACGTCGAACGCCTCACCGCCTTCGACCCGCCGGAAGAAGAGCAGGTCCAGCTGCTCGCCGGCACGGACTCGCTGTTCCTGCTGCGCCGCAACGCCGCGGACCTGCTGGCCGGGGAGGACCGGCACCAGCCGGTGCTGGAGTCGCTCGCGCTGCAGGCGGACCTCCCGGACCACCCCATCGTGGACCGCGGCCGGATCATCGGGCTCTGGCAGTACGAACCGGCAAAGGAACGGATCGTGTCCTGGCTGTTCCACGGCCCCACGCCCGCCGTGACGCAGCGCATCGCCGAGGTGGAAGCCTGGATCCGCGAAGACCTCGGCGACTTCCGGGCCTTCAGCCTCGACTCACCGGCCACCCGGCAGAAGCGCATCGACGCGCTGGCCGCCTCCGCCCGGTCGGCGGCACCTGCGACCGGCGCTGCCGGGTAGACCGGCCAGGGGAAGGACTCAGGCGCGGTGACCGGCGAAGAAGTCCCGCAGCAGCGCGGCGCACTCCGGCTCCCGGACCCCCGCGTACACCTCCACCCAGTGGTTGAGCCGGCGCTCGCGGAGGATATCGAACACGGAGCCCGCGGCCCCTGCTTTCTCGTCCCAGGCGCCGAACACCACACGCGGAATCCTGGCGAGCACCACGGCCCCGGCGCACATCGCACAGGGTTCCAGCGTGACCACCAGGGTGCAGTCCGCCAGCCGCCAGCCGTCGTCGTCCTTGCCTTCCATCGCCCGGCGGGCCCGCAGCCGGGCGGCGGCCTCCCGGATCGCGACCATCTCGGCGTGCGCCGTCGGGTCGCCAAGGGCCTCGCGTTCGTTGCGCCCGGTGCCCAGCACCGAACCGTCCGGCCCGATCACGACGGCGCCGATCGGCACGTCCGCCGTGGCGAGGGCATGCCGGGCCTCGGCGAGGGCAAGGCCCATCCATTCCGCATGCCGGGGCTCGGGGGAAGTCATGGCTCAATGATAGTTTCGACACTAAGCAGGCTGTGCACCCGGGGCGGGCGGCACCACGGAGTCTGGAACGGAACCGGGAGGCGCGCGTGAGCACCAGGACCGAGAGCTGGCTGAACCAGCGCTGGGGAAAATGGGTCGTGCCGTACGCGGCCCTGTGGATCACCCTGCTGATCGGCGGCGTCGTGGTGGTGGCTCTCGCCCTCGCCAGCGCCGAGGTCTACGACAACGTGGTGGACGACGCCGGCGTCGCGAACCTGGACAAGCCGATGCTGGCCTCCATGGAACAGCTCCGCAGCCCCGCCCTGAACAGCTTCGTGACCGGGTTCACCAACATCGGCGGCGGAATCGGCATGCCCATCCTGGCCAGCATCCTGACGGCACTGCTGATCTACACGTCCCGGTCCTGGCGTCCGCTGATCCTGATCGGCGGCGCCGCCGCGGTCTCGGTCACGGCCACCGCCGTGGGCAAGAAACTGATCGGCCGGACCCGCCCGGACCACGCCGACGCCGTCCCGCCCTACGAAAACTCGCCGTCGTTCCCCAGCGGCCACACGCTGAACACCACGGTGGTGATCGCACTGGTGGTGTACCTGGTCTGCCTGCAGGTCAAACGGACCCTGGTGCGGGTGGCGGTGATCGCGGCGGGCACCATCTTCATCCTCGGGATGGGCATGAGCCGGGTCTACCTGGGCCATCACTGGATGACCGACGTGATCTTCGGCTGGATCCTGGGGCTCGCCTGGGTGGGGATCGTGATCCTGGCCCACCGGCTCTTCCACGCGCTGCGGCACCGGGAGCACGCCGGTCCCGCGCCGACGTTCGAGCACCCGGCGCACCTGCACGAGGGGGCCGACGGCGGTACTCCGGGCGGCCGTGCTCCGGCAGGCGGCAACGACGCCGATACACCGGGTTCGGCGGGCCGGCCCTCCGCGTCCGGGTGATAGTTTTGACCCATGCGCACTCTCGTTGTGGACCACCCGCTGGTCGCCCATAAGCTCACCGTTCTGCGGGACAAGAACACCCCGTCCCCGGTCTTCCGCCAGCTGACCGAGGAACTCGTCACGCTCCTGGCCTACGAGGCCACCCGCGACGTCCGCACCGAACCGGTGACCATCGAGACGCCCGTTAGCACCACCGTCGGCACGGCGTTTACCAAGCCCACCCCGCTGGTGGTCCCGATCCTCCGCGCCGGGCTCGGCATGCTCGAGGGCATGACCAAACTGGTCCCCACCGCCGAGGTCGGCTTCCTGGGCATGGCCCGCGACGAAGAGACGCTGGACATCATCACGTACGCCGAGCGCCTCCCCGAGGACCTCACGGACCGGCAGATCTTCGTCCTGGACCCGATGCTGGCCACCGGCGGCACCCTGCGCGAGGCCATCAAGTTCCTCTTCAAGCGCGGCGCCTCCGACGTCACCTGCATCTGCCTCCTGGCCGCCCCCGAGGGCCTGGCCAAGCTGGAGGAAGAGCTCTCCGACGCCAACGTGACGATCGTCCTGGCCTCGATTGACGAGAAGCTCAACGAGAAGTCCTACATCGTGCCGGGCCTCGGCGACGCCGGGGACCGGCTCTACGGCATCGCCGGCTAGGGCATAGCTCCCTGCGGGGCAAGCCTTCCGCAGCGACGCGGCCCGCGCTAGCCTGTCGGCCATGGACTGGAAACTTGAACTTGTGTTTGTGCCCGTGTCCGACGTCGACCGGGCCAAGGATTTCTACGTCAACAAGGTGGGCTTCAACGCCGACTACGACGAACGCCCCATGGACGGCATCCGGTTCGTCCAGCTGACCCCGCCGGGCTCCGGATGTTCGATTGCGATCGGCGAGGGACTCAACGACGCCCCGGCCGGCACCGCCCCGAGCCTGCAGCTCGTGGTGGCCGACATCGAAGCCGCGCACAAGCAGCTCAAGGACAACGGCGTGGACGTCAGCGACATCGACGTCCAGGACTGGGGGCACTTCATTTACTTCGCCGACCCCGACGGCAACAAATGGGCCGTGCAGTACATCCCCGGCCGGCCCAACGGCTGACGTCCCCGGCAGGCGCCGGCCCGGGGATGGGGCAGGATGGACTCATGAGCCTGCAGTCCAGCCCCCGCACCGCAACCCTGACCGCCCGCGCCGTCCTGTTCGACATGGACGGCACCCTGGTCGATTCCACGAGCATCGTGGAACGGGTGTGGACAGCGTTTGCCGGGCGTTTCGGGCTTGACATCGACGAGATCCTGCGCACCTCCCACGGGGTCCAGGCCATGGACACGGTCCGCCGGTTCGCGCCGGCCGGCACGGACATCCATGCCCTGACCGCGGAACTGGGCCGGATGGAGCTCGCCGAGACCCGGGGAATTGTCCCGGTGCCGGGCGCGCCGGAGCTGCTGGCATGCCTTCCGCCGGACGCCGTGGCGCTGGTGACCTCCGCGTCACGGGACCTCGCCGGGGTACGGATGGCCGCGGCGGGGATCGGCATCCCTGCCGTCTCGGTCATGTCCGAAGACGTTGACCGGGGCAAACCGCACCCCGAGGGCTACCTCCGGGCCGCCGCCCTGCTCGGCGTGGCCCCGGCCGACGCCGTGGTCTTCGAGGACGCCCCGGCGGGCATCGCCGCCGGACTCGCCGCCGGCATCCGGACCGTGGCGGTGGGACCCAACGCCGGCGAACTGCCGGACGGCGTGCTCCACATCCCGGACTACTCCGGGGTCACCGTCACCACCCACCGCACCGCCGCCGGGGTGCGCACCCTGTCCTTCAGCTTTTAGGCCTGTCCCGACTCCCCGGCCAGCACGTACACGGTGGTACCGCCGACGTCCTGCGCGCTGAAGCTGGCCTGCACCCACGCCGCGATCTGCGCCGCGGCATCGGACCCGCTTTCGCCCTGCATCATGCGCCCGGCGATGAAGTAATGGATTTTCCCCGCGGCCACGTACTGCTGGAACTGTTCCAGCGTCGGCGCCGGATCCGTGCCGTTGAACCCGCCCACGGCCATCACCGGCAGCTGCGTGGCCAGCTGGTAGCCGGCGGCGTTGTTGGACCCGACGACGGCGGCGGCCCACGTATAGCTGCGCCCGTCCGTCTGCAGCGCGGCGACCAAGTCCGCCGACGGCGTGCTCGCCCCCAGCAGTCCGCCCATTCCGCCCATACCGCCGGCCCCGCCCGCGCCGCCCGTTCCGCCCGCGCTGCCCGTTCCGCGGGTGACGCCGGTGCCGGTTCCGCGGGTGAGGCCGGCGCCCGGGCCGTTGCGGTTCGCGCCGCCGAACACCGCCGGCATCCCGGCTCCGAACCGGCCGGCCACGGCCGGGCCCGCGCTGACGATTGAGCCGCTGTGTGCCGTCGAGGCGGTGGAGAGCGAGTACGCGAGCGGCCCGGCGAGTGCGGCCGCGACGGCGAGCGCCGCCGTCGTCCGTGCCATGACCCCGGTGCGGGACCCCCGGCGTCCCGCGCCCTGCACGGGAAACCGGGGTGCCGCGGCGGCCGCCAGCACCAGCCCGGCGGCGGCGAGGGACCCCAGGAGAGCCACCCAGCGCAGCCACGGAATGTACGTCGCGGTGCGGCCCAGCAGCTCGGAGGCCATGACCCCGGCGGCGACGATCGCGGCGGCGAGCACCGCGGCCGCCGCTGCCTGGCTGCGCCGCTGCCAGAGCAGGACGCCGCCCAGCCCCGCCAGGCCCGCAATCCCGGGAGCCAGCGCCACCATGTAGTACGGGTGGATGATCCCGGCCATGAAACTGAACGTCAGGCCGGTGACCGCCACCCAGGAACCCCAGATGATCACCGAGGCCCGCACGGGATCGGTGCGCGGGGCCCGGCGCCCCAGCCACAGCAGCCCGGCCCCGAGCAGCAGCACCGCGGGCAGCAGCCAGGCGATCTGGCCGCCGAACTCGGAGTTGAACAGGCGGAAGAGCCCGGGCGTGCCCCAGCCGTTGCCGCCGCCCACGCTGCCGGTTTCATCGCCGTTGAGCCGGCCCAGGCCGTTGTAGCCCAGGGTCAGTTCCAGGATGGAGTTGTTCTGCGAGCCGCCGATGTACGGCCGGTCTGCCGCGGGGATGAGTTCGACGGCGGCCAGCCACCACCCGGCCGCGACGGCCATCGAGCCGCCCGCGGCGAGCAGGTGCAGGACGCGTCTTCCCGGTCCGGCCGGCGCAGCGACCAGGTAGGCGAGGACGAAACCGGGAACCACGAGCAGGACCTGCAGCTGTTTGGTGAGGAACCCGAACCCCAGGAGCGCCCCGGCGGCCAGGAGCCAGCGCAGGCGCGCGTCCTGGATAGCGCGCAGCACGGCGTAGGCGGCCGCGGTCATCAGGAGCACCAGCAGGGCATCGGGGTTGTTGAACCGGAACATCAGGACGGCCGCCGGGGTCAGCGCCATGACAGCGCCGGCGAGGAGCCCCGCGCGGTGGGCCAGCAGGGCATCGGCCGTAGCGGTGGCCGCCGCCCGGCGCACGGCCAGGTAGACCAGCCAGACTGTACCGACCCCCATGAGCGCCTGCGGCACCAGGATGCTCCAGGAACTCAGCCCGAAGAGCCGGACTGAGAGCCCCATGACCCACAGGGACGCCGGAGGCTTGTCCACCGTGATGGCGTTGGCGGCATCGGAGGAACCGAAGAACCAGGCCGTCCAGTCCTGCGAGCCGGCCTGGGCCGCGGCCGAGTAGAAGGCGTTGGCCCAGCCGGACGCGCCGAGGTTCCACAGGTACAGCACGGCCGTGGCCAGGAGCAGTGCGGCCAGTTCCAACCGCTGCCGCAGCGGCCGGTTTCCCGGGCGGCGGCTCAGGGTGTCAGCCATGCCGGTCTATGCCCCCAGCTTGTAGACGGTGCTGCTGCCCACGGTCTGGGCCTGGAAGTTGGCCTCGACCCAGGCGGCGACCTCGGAGTTCCCGCCGCGGCCTCCGCCCATGCCGCCCATGCCGCCGCCGGCGATGAAGTAGCCGATCTCGCCGCGGTCCACCATCGCCTGGAACTGGGCGAGCGTGGGGTAGGGGTCCCCGCCGTTCCAGCCGCCGAGCGCGATCACGCTGGTGCCCGTGGCGAGCTCCAGGTCCGCGGCCTGCGTGGCGCCGGAAACAATCGCGGACCACTTGGTGCCGCTGGATTTCAGCAGGGCCGTCAGCTCGGACGACGCCGTTTCCCCGCCCATACCGCCCGGCGCGCCGCCCATCCCGCCGCCGGCGGTCGTGCCCCCGTCGCCGGTCATGCCGTCGGCGGTGGTGCCGCCGTCGCGCGCCGTCCGGGCGCCGAAACCGCCGCCCATCGCGGATGCCGTGGGCCCCGACGTCGGGATCGACCCGGAATGCGGCTGGCCCGCCGTCGCGAGCGTCCAGGCCGCAGTGCCGAGCCCGCCGGCGAGCAGCGAGAGGATCACCACACCGGCCGTGGCGGCCTTGCGGGCCCTGGCCGGCAGCCCCGCCAGGCTGTCCACCCGCAGCAGGAGCGCCGCCGCGGCGAGGACGCCGAGGGCCACAACGATCACCCGGAGCCCGGGAAGCCAGGCCGGGTCGCGGCCCAGGAGGACCGCGGACCAGACCGAGGTGGCGAGCACCGTCACGGCCAGGACTGCCCGGGCGGGCCAGTACGCCCGTCCCCGCCACAGCTCCGCGGCGCCGATACCCGCCAGGGCCGCGACCGCGGGGGCCAGCGCCACGGCGTAGTACGGATGCACGGTGCCGCTCATGAAGCTGAAGATCCCGGCCGTGACCACCAGCCAGCCGCCCCACAGCAGGAGCGCCGCACGGGTCCTGGACGTCCGGGCTTCGCGGCGCGTGAACCACAGCCCGGCCGCCAACAGGACCAGGGCCGCCGGCAGCAGCCAGGACACCTCGCCGCCGAAGCTCGTCCCGAACATCCGGGTGATCCCCGCCGCGCCGCCGAAGCCGACGTTGCCGTTACCGCCCGGGCCCCCGCCGTTCCCGCCGGGCATGCCGTTCCCGCCCGGCATGCCGCCGGAGCCGGTGATCCGGCCCAGGCCGTTGTAGCCGAACGTCAGTTCCAGGAAACTGTTGGTCTCCGAGCCGGCCATGTAGGGCCGCGCCGAGGCCGGGGTCAGCTGGAAGAGGGCAATGTAGCTGCCGGCCACCACGGCGATCCCGGCGGCGGCGGCCAGCAGGTGCAGGATCCGCCGGCGCAGGGTGGTCGGCGCCGCCCACAGGTAGGCCAGGGCCAGCCCGGGCACGATCAGGAAGCCCTGCAGCATCTTGGTCAGGAACGCCAGCCCGATCACCGCGCCGGCAGCGGCGAGCCATGTCCAGCCGGCTTTTTCGATGGCGCGGGTGGTGAGGTAGGCTGCCAGCACCAGGCACAGGGTGAGCATGGCGTCCGGGTTGTTGAACCGGAACATGAGGGCGGCCACCGGGGTCAGCGCGAGTGCGCCGCCGGCCAGCAGGCCAGCTGCGGGCCCGGACACGCGCTTGACCGTCAGATAGAGGAGCCCGACGGCGGCGACTCCCATGAGCGCCTGGGGAATGAGCATGCTCAGTGCCGAGAAGCCGAAGATTCGCCCGGCAAGGGCCGGGATCCAGAGGGCGGCCGGCGGCTTGTCCACCGTGATGGCGTTCCCGGCGTCGAGGGAGCCGAACAGCAGCGCGGTCCAGTCCTTGGTGCCGGCCTGGATGGCCGCGGCGTAGAAGGAGTTGCCGTAGCCGGTGGCTTCCAGGTTCCAAAGGTAGAGCACCGCGGTGGCGGCCAGCAGCAGCGCGGCCGAGGGCCGCACCCAGCGGGGCTGCGGGCCGAACAGCAGCCGTTCCCGGCGGCTCGGCGACGGGGGTGTGTTCCGGGCTGCCGGCAGATCACCGGCGGGGGTTCCGGCGGCGGGGGTGATGGTTGCGGTCATTTACTTGGCCGTTTCTGTGCGGGGGAGGGAAGCGTCGGTGGCGCCGGGCGCCGGCACGGCGGCGGGGCGGTGGCGGAAGACCACCAGCCGGAAGAGCAGGAATTTGACGGCGGTGGCGGCCAGGTTGGCGGCGGTGACCGTGGCGAGTTCGAGCCAGCGGTCCGGTGTTCCGCCGGACACGCCGTGGACCAGAGCGAGGGCGCCCGAGGTCAGGGCCAGCCCGATCCCGAACACCAGCAGGCCCTCGAAGTGGTGCCGTGCCGCCTGGCTGCTGCCCTGGATGCCGAACGTGAACCGCCGGTTGGCGGCGGTGTTGGCCACGGCGGTGGTGAGCAGGGCGAGGAAGTTGGCCAGCTGCGGGTCCATGAACCCGCGGCAGAGCAGGAAGATCACCAGGTAGGCCAGGGTGGAGGCCACCCCGATGCTGCCGAAGCGGACGAGCTGTCCGAAGAGGCTGCCGCCGGGGCTTTGTTCCTGGGCCCGCGATGATGCCGGGAGCGGGCCGCGGGCCAGGGCGGCCCGCAGCTCGGGTAGCGGGATCCGGCCGGAGACCAGGTCCCGGCTTAGCCGCGCCATGCCGCGTAGGTCGGCGAGGGCGGTCTGCATGATGTCCACGCTGGAATCCGGGTCGTCGGTCCAGTCCACCGGGACTTCGTGGACCCGCAGGCCGCACTTTTCGGCCAGGACCAGCAATTCGGTGTCGAAGAACCAGGCGTTGTCCAGCGTGTGGGGGAGCAGTTGCCGGGCGACATCGGCGCGGATCGCCTTGAAGCCGCACTGGGCGTCGCTGAAGTGGGCGCCCATCAGGGACTGCAGCAGGAAGTTGTAGCTGCGCGAGATGAATTCCCGTTTGGGTCCGCGGACCACGCGTGAACTACGGGTCAGGCGGGTGCCGATCGCGAGGTCGGAGTGGCCCGAAATGAGCGGGGCAAGGAGCGGGCCGAGCGCCGCGAGGTCGGTGGACAGGTCCACGTCCATGTAGGCCAGGACAGGCGACGGCGAGGCGAGCCACACCTTCCGCAGCGCGTTGCCGCGCCCTTTCTCGGCCATGTGGACCACGGTCACTTCGCGGAGCTCGCGCGCTACCCGCTCCGCGGTCTTGAGCGTCCCGTCGGTGCTGGCGTTGTCCGCCACCGTGATCCGGAAGGGGTGCGGGAAGGATCCGAGGAGATAGGCGTGCAGGCGGCGCAGGCAGGCCTCGAGGTCGCGTTCTTCGTTGAAGACCGGGATGGTGACGTCCAGCAGCGGTGTGCTGGCACGCGTGTCAACCGGTGAGCGCCGGCCGCCGGGATCGGTCAGCGCACCGGCGAACGGAGCCGGTGCGTGCGCGTCGGCCAGCGTCGCCGTGGGTCGGGGCGGGGTTCCTGAGGCCTGGTCTGTGAACGTCATGGCTCAACTTTCCCGGCGGCCCATATGAGGGCTTTAGGGTCAAGCTGTGCGGGGCCTGTGGAAGTACGACGGAAACACAGGAACGCCCCGAACCGGCCGGTTCGGGGCGTTCCTGTGAGTCTGGCGGGCGCGGGCGATACCTGAGGTCCGGTGCCGGCCCATCGCCGGTACGGTGACGGCTTAGTACCAGTTGTGCGCCAGGTGGAAGTTCAGGGCGCCGCAGGGGGAGCCGTAGCGCTCCTTGACGTAGTTCAGGCCCCAGTTGATCTGGGTCCGGTAGTTGGTCATGTAGTCGGCGCCGGCGCTCGCCATCTTGGCAGCGGGCAGGGACTGGACCACGCCGTAGGCGCCGCTGCTGGGGTTCGTGGCGGTTGTCTTCCAGTCCGATTCCTTGGTCCAGAGCTTCTGCAGGCACTGCATCTGGCCCGGTGCCCAGCCGTAGCTGCCCAGCTGGGCAGCCGCGTAGGCCTGTGCGCCGGCGGGGTCGTCGATTGCGACCGGTGCGGCGGCCGGTGCCGGTGCCGGTGCGGGCGCGGCTGCCGGAGCGGGCGCCGCCGGCGCGGCTGCGGGCGCCGCCGGCGCGGCGGCCGGTGCGGGGGCGGCCGGGGCCGGAGCCGCGGGGGCCTTGGCCGGCGGCTCGGCGGCCTGCACATCGGCGAGCTGAGCTGCCACGTTCTTCCCGGCCGAGGCGCCGGTCGCGGCAACCTGGACGCGTTCGAAGTTGAGCTTGGCCAGCGGGTCGGCGACGGTGGCCGCCTCGGTGCCGGCAAAGTTTGCCGCGTGGGCGGCCGTCTCGGCTGCCTGGCTGGCGGCGGCGCCGCCGAGCAGCAGCGCGCAGGCTGCGGTGGCGACGGCGGCGCGGCGCCCGGTGGCGCCCAGCCCGGCGGCCAGCCGCGACAGTCCGGTGGCCTGGCGCGCCGGTTCGGCGCGGTGCCGGGATTTGGGGGAGCGGATAGAAGCGCCGTCAGGGCGCGTTTGTACCTGGAAGTCAGTCATGATCGCCTCTCAACGCCGGCGGAGTTAGCTGTCGGGTTCGGATGAGGTCATCCGGCCGCACGGAAAGTCACGTGTCGGCTTCACCCCAAGGGCGCAAGTGTGCAGAATGCCCGGGAACTCTGGGTCCCCCGCCTCTGCCTGGTCCAGCGGAATCCGGGAAGCGGCAGAGTTTGGCGTCCAACCGGATGTGCGGCGTCAGTTCAGGCCGCACCACATCGACGCTACAGCACTTGGCAGCTTAAGTCACATTTCGGTAACGGGGGTCACAGTGCCGGAGTGTCGGCTTGCGCGGCCGCCCCGCAGGCCTGAGGGCGGGCGCTAGGCCGACGGCGGTGCCGCCGGCAGCCGCACGGCGAACTCTGTCCGGCCGGGCCGCGACGTGACCTCGACGGTGCCCCCGTGGGCCGCCACGATGGACTGGACGATGGACAAGCCCAGCCCGCTCGTACCCTCGGAGGTCGGTGCGGGCGAAGCCGCCCCGGCCGGGCCGGCGCCAATGGAAGCAGGGCCTGCGCCGGCGCGGGGAGCAGACCCCGGCCGGGCGCCGGCCGTCGCCACCGCCGGCTTGGCGGCGGGACTTGCCGGATTGGCGCGCGCGGCATCGGCCCGGGCGAAGCGGGCGAAAACCCGCCCCACGAACTCGGGGGCGATGCCGCTGCCGTTATCTGTCACCGTGATCACGGCGCTGCCGTCCGCGGACCGCATGACGCCCGTGACTACCGTGGTCCCGGGCTCTGTGTGTTTGCGGGCGTTGGACAGCAGGTTGGCGAGGACTTGGTGGAGCTGCGTCGCGTCGCCGCGCACCACCACGGGCTCGTCCGGCAGTTCAAGGTGCCAGATACGGTCCGGGGCCATGACTTTCTCATCGCTCACCGTTTCGATGGCCAGCTGGGTGAGGTCGACGTCGGTGATCTTGAGCGGCTGCCCCTCGTCCAGGCGTGCCAGCAGCAGCAGGTCCTCCACCAGGGTGGTCATCCGCTCGGACTGGCTTTGGACCCGGGAGAGGGACTTCTCCCCGTCCGGAGTGAAATGCTCGGTCATGCGCATCAGCTCGGTGTAGCCGCGGATGGCCGTGAGCGGCGTGCGCAGTTCGTGCGAGGCATCGGCGACGAACTGCCGCACCTTCATCTCGCTCTCCTGCCGCGCCTCAAGCGCGTTGGAGACGTTGTCCAGCATCTGGTTCAGCGCGTAGCCCACGCTGCCCACCTCGGTTCCGGGATGGGCGGCCGACGCCGGAACGCGCACCGCGAGCGCCACCTCGCCCGCGTCCAGCGGGAGCCGGGAGACCTGGGTGGCCACTTCGGACAGCTGTTCCAGCGGCTTCATGGTGCGCCGGATCAGGGCAGTGCCGGCGAGGCCGATCAGCACGAGCCCGCCGGCGGAGACCACCACCATGGTCCAGACCAGCGAGGCGAGGGTGTTTTGTTTTTCTTCCAGCGGGAGCCCGGTGACAATGATGTCGCCGTACGGCGCGCGGACCGCCGTGAGCCGGTACGCGCCTGCCGAGAGCGTCCTGTCCACCGGAATGCCGTTGGGGGCCAGCGCCAGGAGGACGGCGTTGTCGTCGGGCGAGAGGCTCTTGCGGGTGGCGTCGCCGCCGAGGAACCCGGCGCTGCCGACCTCACCGTCCTCAATCCGGGCGTTGAGCGTCCCGATGCCCTGCCCCCGGGCCTCGAGCGGGTCGGGGCGCCCGCCCGAAGACCCGGACGAGGGCCGGCCGAACTCGCTGGACCGGTGGGAGGCCTGCTCCAGCTGGGTGTCGAGCTGCCGGGTCAGAAACAGGTCCATTGAGGCATAGCTGAACAGGCCCACAGCGCCGCAGATGGCCACAAGCAGCGCCATGGCGACCAGGACCAGCCGGGTGCGCAGATGCCATGTGGCCGGATTGCGCCAGTCGCGCCCGGGGGCACGGGTCATGCCGGAGAGGGTTGGCACGGATCAGTCCGCCGGTTTCAGGACGTAGCCGGCGCCGCGCACCGTGTGGATCATGGGGGCGTGGTTGGCGTCGACCTTCTTGCGGAGGTAGGAGATGTAGAGCTCCACGATGTTGGCCTGGCCGCCGAAGTCATAGTCCCAGACCCGGTCCAGGATCTGGGCCTTGCTGATCACCCGCTTGGGGTTTTCCATGAGGTAGCGCAGGAGTTCGAACTGCGTGGCGGTCAGGTGCAGCTCCTCGCCGGCCCGGCTGACTTCGCGGGTGTCGACATTGAGCACCAGGTCGCCCACCACGAGTTCCGCGGTGTCCATAGCGGCCACGCCCGAGCGCTGAACCAGCCGGTGCAGGCGCAGCAGGACCTCTTCCATGCTGAACGGCTTGGTGACGTAGTCGTCTCCGCCGGCCGCCAGACCGGTGATGCGGTCCTGGACGGCATCCTTGGCCGTAAGGAACAGCGCCGGCACCTCCGGCGCGAACGCGCGGATCCGGCTGAGCACCTCGACGCCGTCGAACCCGGGAATCATGACGTCCAGCACCAGCACGTCGGGCCGGAACTCCTTGGCCAGCCGGACCGCCCCGGGGCCGTCTTCCGCGACCGCCACGGACCAGCCGGCCATCCGCAGGCCCATGCTCATCAGTTCGGAGAGGCTCGGCTCATCGTCCACCACCAGCGCGCGGATGGGGGAGCCGTCCGGATGCGTGAGCTGGGGAAGGTTGTTGGTCATGGAGTGCGATGTGGCCATGGGACAACTCTCCGATCTACCGGTTAGGCGGGGCTTTGGGGATCCTGTGCGGCGCCTGTGAATCCCAGCCTAGCGAGCTGGACGGCGATCCGGGCAGAGGTGAGGTCACAGGCACGGCTGTCGGCCCGCACAGCCCGGACACAGGATCGCTCAGCACGCTGGGGGTGAACACCGACCCGCACCCTCTGCAGTCAATAAGGAGAAACACCATGAGCGGTCAGCTTCCCGGAACCGGTTCCGGCCCCACACCCGACTCCGCCCGCGACGCCGCCACGGCGTCCCCGCCGGTGACCACGCCCCCGGCACCCGCTGCTGCAGCTGCCCCGGGCTGGGGCGCCCCTGCCGCTTCTGCCGTGCAGGCCCCGGCGCCGGCCTGGGGCATGCCCCCGCAGGAGCGGGATGTTCCCGTAACCGGCGCAGGCTGGGGCTCCCCGGCAAGCAGCTCCAGGAATGCCGCCACGGCCAGGCCCTGGACACTCAAAAGGGGACTCATCGTCACCGGGGCCGCGGCAGCCCTGGCAGCCGGCGCCGGCGCCGGCATCTACGCCCTGACCTCAAGTTCGGCAGCAGCCGACAATTCGGCGCTCGGGGCAGCCGGCGGACAGGGTGCCTTCGGCCAGGGCTCGGCCCCGGGCGCACCGGGCTCCGGGCAGGGCGGCTTCGCCGACGGCGGCATGTCCGGCCATGACGGCCCGGATGACTTCGCGGCCGGCGGGCTGGGCGGCATGGGCACCGGACTGTCCTCCGCGGTGCATGCTGACTACGTGGTGCTGCAGGGCAGCGACTACATCACCATGGCCGAGCAGACGGGGACGGTGAGCGACGTCAGCTCGTCCGCCGTCACGGTCAAGAGCAGCGACGGCTTCACGCGCACCTACGCCCTCGGCAGCGACGTGGTGGTGAGCAATCTGCAACAGCGGCGCCAGCAGGCCGGCGGCACGGGCACGCAGCTGAGCGTCGCGGACATCGTTGCCGGCGGAACGGTGCGGATCGTCGCGGCCAAGGACGGCTCGGGCTACACGGCGGCCACCGTCCTGGTGATGGCGGCCACCTCCACAGGCCAGTCCAACTAGACCCCGGACTCCGCCGCCGGCCCGGGACGGGGCCGGCGGCAGAGTCGACGGAGCCGGCCCGTCCCGGCCGGGACCGCCCGGACCGGATGACCACTCCGTGGACAGCCGGGCAGGCGACGGCGGGACCGCGCGGTTTCGCCCAAGTACGTTGCTGTGAATGATTTCGGCTATGTTGGCCGGTCGGTCGAATAAAATTCGCATGAATCCGCATACTGACCCGCCGGTCGGAAAAACACTTGTTATTTTATCGGCCGGACAGAATTGTGATTTCCACTACAATTCGTTGATCCGTCTCACTATGTGGAATAGGCGGCCCTTTGTTACTTGCACGTTCGCATTGTTACGTTGCACACTTCAATTGTGAACAAGAACTCAACAGCACCTGCAGCCGCAGCTTCCTGGGTCAGCACACCCGCTGGTACCGAGATGAGCTGTTGTCGAATGCACGCCTAACTTTTACACCCCAAGAGTTTCTAGGCATTCGCCCCCCAGCCCAGAGTCGGGCGCCCCTCCCCAGTTTCATTGCGGGGAAAGTAGCATTCGAGCCGCGATGACGGCCATTCACATTGAGGTAAGCATTCCATGTCAGTTGCATCCGGATACGTCCACATCTCCGTCCGTAACGCCAGCAAGGCCGCCCAAACCTCCGGGATCCGCCAGGGCTTCGGCGGACGCTCCGCTTTCGCCCCTGCCGGATCCACCGGCACTTTCCCGGCCCCCGGATATGCAGCCCAAGGCTACAACCCTGATTCCTACGGCCAGCTCCGCGCCGTCCCGCCCGCCCCCGCCACGGCGCCGACGCCCGTGATTGCGCCGGGTGCCGGCAGCCCGGCCCGTCCCGCCGCCAGTGACAACGTCGCCCGCGGCTTCGTGCTGTACATGGGAATCGACGAGGAGACCGCGGCGGCCGCCGGCACCTCGATTGCCAAGCTTGCCCAGGAAATCCGGGCCTACGCACAGTCGCTGGTTGCCGGCGCTGAAAGCTACGCCGCAGTCGCCGTCGCCCCGGCCAGTGCCCCGGGCTCTGCCCTCGACGTCGTCCGCTCGACCTTCGGTGACCCGACCGCCGGAGCCCGCCAGCGCCCCGAAACCGCGCGGCTGCAGCAGCCGCAGGATCCGCGGCCGTCCGGCGTCCTGATCGACCTCGCCCGCCGTGAAGTGCACCTCGACGGCGAATCCCTGAATCTGACGTTCAAGGAATTCGAGCTCCTGAACTACCTCGTGGAGAACGGCACCCGCACCGTGGGCCGTGACGAGCTGCTTGAGGGCCTGTGGCGCAACGCCGAGGAGGTCCCGAACGAGCGGACCATCGACGTCCACATCCGCAGGCTCCGTTCCAAGCTGGGTCGCCTGGCCAACACGGTGCGCACCGTCCGCGGCCAGGGCTACCGGTTCTACGAGCACCCCGAAGTGGTGGTCTGGGCCGCCCCGGAATACTCCATCTAGCCACATTCCCGCGCACAGCGCCCGCCCCCTGCATGGGGGCGGGCGCTGTCGCTTTCGCGGCGCATCCCCGCAGCGGCCCGGGGCGCGGTTGGCCTCTGTTGTGTTTCGCTGCTCCGGCGTAGGCTTCGGATCGTTGATTCGACTACCGGGAGGAAGCATGTCTGTTGCACGTATCACCACCCTGAGCGCCAACTCCAAAACCTCGTTCGACGACGCCATCAAGGAAGGCATCGAGCGGGCCAACAAGACCCTGCGCAACGTCACCGGGGCGTGGGTCAAAGAACAAAAGGTGGAAATCAGCGGCGGCGCCGTCGTCGCCTGGCACGTTGTCCTCGAAGTGACATTTGTCCTGGAGGACTGAGCCGGCACCACAGGCGATGCGCGCCCGTGGGCGGCCGGCGCCGCACTAGGATTGAGCCATGAGCGCGCATCACATCAAACGGCTGGTGATCATGCGCCACGCCAAGTCCGACTGGCCCGGCGGGGTGGCCGACCACGAACGGCCGCTGGAAGAACGCGGCCACAAGGATGCCCCGGTCGCCGGAAAATGGCTGCTCAAGCACGGGTTTGTCCCTGATTTCATCCTCTGCTCCAGCGCGCTGCGCACACGGCAGACCTGCACATGGGTGTGCCACGCGCTCGGTGACAAGGCCCCGACGGCGAAACTCGAGGACGGCCTCTACGCCGCGTCCGCACGGCGGATGCTGGCCGTGATCAACCACGTCCCGGACACCGTGAACACGCTCCTGGTGATTTCGCACATGCCGGGCGTGCAGGACCTGGCCATGCATCTGGCGTCGCGCGATTCAGACCACGACGCCTACATGGACGCCGCCACGCGCTATCCGACCAGCGGGCTGACCGTGCTGGAAACGGAAAAGTCCTGGGCCGAGCTCGACGGGCAGGACGCCAGGCTGACCCACTTCAAGGTGCCCCGCGCCAAATAACGGGCCGCCCGGGCCGGCAACCGGCCCGGGGCCATAGCTACCTGCTGCGTTCTGCGGTTTACTGTTCCTGTTTGCTGATGTGGTTTCTCCAGTGGTTTTGGGGCAGGTAGGACAACTTCAGGGAAAAGGTGGATCAACGTGGATTCAGGGCAGCTCATGGGAATTATCGTCGGCGTCATCGTGGTTCTGGTGATCGTCGCAGTGGCCGTCGTGGTCAGCCGGCGGCGCAAGGAGGCGGCGGACCGCAACCGCGCCGCCGAGATGCGCGAACAAGCCAAGGCGGACGAATTCGCCGCGCGGGAACGCGAGGCCAAGGCGGCACGCGCCGAAGCCGACGCTCAGCAGGCCGAGCTGGAGGCCGAGCGGCTGCGGCAGGAAGCCCGCGGCCGTCAGGAGGAAGCCGAGAAGGTCCGCTCCGGCGCGCAGGAACAACTGCGCAAGGCCGACGAACTGGACCCGGACGTGGTCACGGCCGGGCAGGACACGCCGGCCACAGACACCCCGACCCGCAGGCAGATGCGGTCCGACGAGACCGCCGGCGCCCCCGTCTCCGGTGAGCAGGTGCCAGGTGAGCAGGTCGCCGGTGAGCCGCGCAGCGGCGAAAACGCACCCGGTCCGGGTGCCGCCGGTGGCACGGGGACAACCCACCCGGATGACAGGCCGCGCAACCTCTGAGCCGGTGATCTTCCCGCCGGTTCGGCAGGCGGGTTTAGCGCCGGGACGAGGACCTGGCAGGTGTTTTCGCTGCCGGTGCCTTCACCGGAGACTTGGCTGGCGCCTTGACGGGCGTCTTCATCGGTGCCTTAACGGGTGCCTTGACTGCGGCCTTTGCGGCGGCCGACCGGACCGGTGCCTTCGTCGCGGGCCGGGCCACAGCGCGCGGTGCGGCCGGGCGCGCCGCCGTTCCGCGCGCCGTCGTCCGCCTCCCGGCAGCCCGCGGGCCTGCCGTTCTGGCCCCCGAAGCCCTCGACGCAGGTGCCGGGCGGCGTCCGCCGCGGGCGACCGGGGCGAGCCGGCCGCGGGCCCTGCCGGGCAGGACGGTGCCGGCGAACAGCAAGAGCAGGGTGAGGGCTCCCGCCGCCGCGGACAGGTAGAAGTACAGGTCCGGATACCTGGCGTCGACCCGGGTGGACAGGGCGTCGGGATCGGGATTGAACGCCAGCCCCCATTGCCGCAGGAAGGCGATGCCGAACGCGATGAAGAGGATACTGCCCAGTCCGCTCGCGGCCAGGGTCTTGTGCCGGCGCCGGACCACCACCTCGCCCACACAGGCCACATGCGCGGTGGCCGAAGCGCCGGCGAACCACAAAAACACGGTCTCGTTCAGGGTCATCAGGGTCAGGACCAGCAGCGCCAGGGCGGCGATGAACGCTCCGATGGCGATCTTCCCGCTGATACCCATGTGACGCATGTGAACAATCATGCCTGAGCGGGCGGCTGCTTCACGACGTAGCCGCGCATGGAGGCCATAATTGCGTTCACGCTCTGTTCCCGGGTCCGTTCCGGGTTGTAGGTCTGGCGGTCCAGCCCTACCACGAAGCACGCCCCGAAAATCGCCGTTTCGAGGCTGCCGCGGGACACGGCCGGATCAACCGGATAGGCGGCGGCGACGCCGTCGATTGCGGAACCGATCACGGCGAGCAAGCGCCCGCGGAGTTCGGCAAAGGTGTCCTGCCATTCGCTGGGAGTCCGCCAGTTTTCGCTGACCCAGAGCCGGGCGAACGACGGATAGTCGGCCATGAAGTCCATCGCCTGGCCGATCATTTCCTCCATGGCGGCGAGCGGATCGGCGGAGTCGTCCCGGACACTGAGGAGCCGGGCCATGAGGATGTCCACCCCGTGGCGCAGCAACTGGGCGATCAGGTCCGACTTGCTGCCGAAGTTGTAGTACACAGTTCCCTTGGAGACCCCGGCGGCCGTGGCGATCTCGTCGACGGTCACGCCGGCCGCGCCGCGCTCTCCGATCAGTTCCATGGAGGCCTCGAAGAGTTTCTGCTTCGTGGCGTTGGTGCGGCCGGGCCGGAGTTTCTTCTCGGGATCTCCGGCGCCCGCCGTGCTGCCGCCGCTCGGGCTGGTGGTCATACGGCGATCTCCGGTTTCAGTGACTTCAGGGTCCAGTACTTGTTCTTGCGGACGGCGAGCGTTGACATTGCCAGTCCCAGCAAAGTGTAGCCAACGAGTCCCAGCAGGGTGGGCACGATCAGGGCGAGATCGGCGCCGTAGATCAGGTGGCGCATCCCGGTGACCACGTAGCCCATGGGCAGGATCTGGTGCACCACGTGCAGCGGCTCGGGCGTGGTCTGCCACGGGAAGGTGCCGCCGGAGGACACGAGCTGCAGCACCAGCAGGATGAGCACCACGAATTTGCCCGGCGAGCCCAGCAGCGCCACGACACCCTGGATGATGGCGCTGAACGCCATCGCGGCCGCCAGCATGAGGAACCACATCAGCACCGGATGGGCCGGATCCAGCCCGAGCCCGGCATCCACCACGAGGGTCAGCAGGCTGGCCTGGACGGCGGAGACCGCCAGGAACGGAAGCCAGCCGCCGGCGGCGATCTTCCAGGCCGGCGCGTTGGACGCCAGCGCGCGCTGGGTGACCGGGCGCATCGCCTGCACCAGCATGAAGATGCCGATCCACAGGGCCAGCGTGAGGAAGAACGGAGCCAGTCCGGCGCCGTAGGACCCTGCCTTGGCCTGGGAGACGTTGCTGACGGCGACCGGATCCGCCATGACCTTGGCGAGGCTGTCCTTCTGGGCGTCGTCGGGGTTGGGGACCTTCCCGGCGCCCTTGGCCAGTTCCGAGGCCAGCGTTCCCGCGCCGTCGGAGGCACTGGCCGCGCCGTTCTCCAGCTGCGCGGCGCCGTCGTCGAGCCTCTGGGCCCCCTGTGCGAGCCTGCCGGCGCCGTCCACGGCGTCCTGCTGGCCGGCGGCGAGGGCGGACGATCCGGCGGCGAGCTGGTCCGCGCCGGCGGAGGCCTTGGCGACGCCGCCGCTGAGGGCGGGCGCAGCGCCGGCCAGTTCCGCGGCGCCGGCACTGACGGCGGCTGACCCGTCGGCCAGTTTCTGGACCTGCGCGGCGGCGGCCTGCAGCTTGGCGGCCGCCGCAGAGGCCGGGGCCGACGGCGCCGCCGGGGCGGGGGTGGCGTCGACGTCGGCCACGACCGCATCCGCCTGTGCCTGGGTGAGCACGCCCGTGGCGACCAGATGACCGGTGGATGCCACCACGCGGCTGCGCTGGCCCTGGGCGGCGGCCTGCTGGGCGGCGGCGAGCTGGCCCGGAATGGCCTGGACTGTGCTGTTAAACGCCGTATTGAGCGCGGCGTTGCCGGCGGCCACCTGGGCGGCGCCGTCAGCCAGCTGCTGTGTGCTGGCGGGCAGGGCTGCTGTCTTATCCTTGAGCTGGGTGAGGCCGCCGCTGAGCTGCCCGGCCCCGGCGTTCAGGGACGCGGCGCCGTCCCGGAGCTTGACTTCACCGTCGTACAGTCCGGCGGCGCCGGCCTTAAGTTCGCCCGTGCCCTGGTGCAGGGTTACTGTGCCGTCGTGCAGCCGGGCGACGCCGCCGGCCAGCTCGCCCGCGCCGTCCGAGGCCTGGAGCATCTGCGTGTGGATGGTGCCGAATCCGGTGAGGAGCTGGTTGGCGGTCTCCTCGCCGACTTCCTTGGCGACAGTGGCGTGCACGGCGGTGGTGAGCTTGTCCACGATGGTGCTGAGGAGATAGTTGTTGGCATCGTTGGTGGTGACGTTGAGCATGGCCTGGTTGGCGGCGTCGAAGCTGCCGGGCGAGGCCAGGTTCGCGGAAAAGTCCTGCGGGATTTTCAGGGCGAACGCGTAGGTGCCGTTGCTGACGCCCTGGTCCGCCTCCTCCGTGCTGGCGACCGTCTTCCAGTTGAAGACGTGCCCGTCCACGAGGCTCTCGGCCACCTTCTGCCCGGCTTCGAGCCTGGTTCCGTCGGCCGATGCGGCACCGGTGTCCTGAACCACCAGGGCGGCATCGATCTGGTTCAGCTTGCCGTACGGATCCCAGTTGGCGTAGAGGTACACGGCGCCGTAGAGCAGCGGGACCAGGGCCAGGGCCAGGATGGTCAGCTTGGGCAGCAGACCGCCGGTCATGCGTTTGAGCTCGGAGCGGGCCAGCCGCAGCACAGTCATTTGGCGTCCTCGGTTTCGGGTAGGAGGTTTTCAGCGTTGCCGATCACCGCGGCAGGCCCGGTCCAGCTGTCCGGGATGCGGGTGACGGCGGCGACGACGGCGAGCGGCCGCCCGGCGTCGCGCGCCAGGGCGTCCAGCTGCGGCAGCCAGTCGTCGGGGTCGCCGCCGTGCCGGTCAGGGGAATCAAGCACGAGCAGGTCCGTGGCGGGATTGGCCAGGGCCAGCGCCGTGAGGAGTTGGATCCGCCGGCGGGCCGGAAGCTGTTCGGCCCAGAGCCCGGCGAGGTCCTCAAAATCGTTCATTTTCAGCCATGCGGTGCCGCGCAGGGCGCCGTGGTGGCGGCGCGGGACCAGGGCCAGGTCCTCCGTGACAAGATCGCGGACGCTCAGGTGCTGCTCGGGCTCGTTGACGCCGGGGGAGTCCACCAGGCTGCTGACGCGCCGGAGGGCCGCAACCCGGGTGCTGCCGTCCCAGCCGGCGGTCCCGGAGGAGGGCCGCATCCGTCCGCTGACCGCCAAAGCGAGGGCCGTGCGCTGGTCCTGGCGGTCGCCCGCCGCCAGGAGCAGCTCGCCGGGGCGCACCTCAAAGGACGTGGGCGGGAGGAGGTCATTCCGGCGTCCGTTCACACGGAGTTGTTGCACGGAGAGCATGGGGGCCTTTCGCAGATACAGTGTCTGCTTCAAGGCTAACTAAACTGACTGGTCAGTTCAAATAAGTGACCTCGAGTGTGATCAACGGATCACAGCCCGTACTCCTCCAGCAGGCGGAGCCAGACCTCGCTGATGGTCGGATAGGAAGGCACGGCGTGCCACAGGCGGTCCAGCGGCACTTCGCCGACCACCGCGATCGTGGCCGCATGCAGGAGTTCTGCCACGTCCGGGCCGGCGAACGTGGCGCCCAGCAGCACCTTGCGGTCCTCGTCGATGACCAGCTGTGCCCAGCCCTCATAGTGTTCGGCGTGCAGCGAGGATCCGGCCACCTGGATGGGCAGCTCCACTGTGGAGGCCCGGAACCCGTCCTTCTCCGCCTGCCTCATGGTCCGGCCGACGTTCGCCAGTTCCGGATCGGTGAAAACGACGTTCGGCACGGCGTGGTCGTAGGCCGTGTGGGCATAGCCGCTCCACGGCGCCGGCTCGCCGCTCAGCTCCCCCCGGGCCCGGGCGGCGATGGCGTCGCCGGTGGCCCGGGCGCCGTACTTGCCCTGGTGGGTCAGCATCGCCCGTCCGGCGGCGTCGCCCGCGGCGTAAAGCCAGGGGCCGGCGTCGGGCGCGTTCTCCGCCGCGTGGTGGACTAGGCCACTGGCATCGGTGGAGAGCCGCAGGGGTTCGCCCGCGGGCGCGGACAGGCCGACGCCCTCCAGGCCGAGTCCCTCCAGTGCCGGCCGCCGGCCGGCGGTGACGAGCAGCTGGTCGGCGGTGAGGCTGGCGCCGGCGTCGAGAACAAGGGTGAGGGAGCCGTCGTCGTTCCTGCTGACGCTGCGCGTTCCGGTCTGCAGGCGGAGTTCGACGCCGTCGGCGCGCAGGCCGGCCGCCACCAGTTCGGCGGCCTGTTCCGGGAAGGCGCCCAGGAGGGCGCCGCGGGCCACGAGTGTCACGGAGGAGCCGAGGCGGGCATATGCCTGGGCGAGTTCGACGCCGGCCACCCCGCCGCCGAGGACGGCGAGCCGCGCCGGAACGCTGCGGGCGGAGGTCGCCTCCCGCGTGGTCCAGTACTCGATGTTTTCAAGCCCCTCGATCGGCGGGCGGTTCGGCGTGGAGCCCGTGGCGACCACCACGGCGTGCCGCGCCGTGAGCGCATAATTGTTGCCGTCCAGCCCGGCCACCGCCACCTGGCGCGGGGCCGTGATGTGGCCGTGTCCGCGGATCAGTTCGATCCCGGTCTCCTCCACCCATTTGACCTGGCCGTCGTCCTGCCAGTTCGAGGTGAAGTAGTCCCGGCGCTTCAGGACGGCGTCCACGTCCAGGGTGCGGGTCACGGCCTCCCGGGCGCCGGGGACCGTCTGCGCCCCGTGCAGGGCCGTGCCCGGCCGCAGGAGCGCTTTGGACGGCATGCAGGCCCAGTAGGAACATTCGCCGCCCACCAGTTCCGCCTCGACCAGGACCGCCGTCAGGCCGCCGCGGACCACGCGGTCGGCCACGTTCTCGCCCACGGCGCCCGCGCCGATCACAATGACATCGAATTCCTGCTCGCGCTGTGCCGTCATGGCACCAGCCTACGCCGGGGGTTTGGCCGGATCCGGGGCGGTCGGGGCGTAACGTGCCGGGCCGGGCTCTTTGCAGGACCGGGGACCGTCGCTACTGTTGGGACAGTACTTTGGGGGAGGAGGCGGCCATGGCCGCAAGCAATATGACAGCAGGCAAGACCCTGCCGGTGGCAAGGTTCAGTGCGCAGGCCCGGATGCGGGCCCTTCAGGCGGACATCCTGGAGCTGATCCTGGAGCGTGACCTCGTGGCCGGGGACCCGCTGCCGACGGAGAACGAGCTCACCGCCGCGCTTGGAGTCGGCCGCAACACGTTGCGGGAATCCCTTAAAGCGCTCCAGGCTGTGGGCGTCATTGAAATCCGGCACGGTTTTGGCATGTTCGTGGCTCCCAGCAATTTCGAGGCCCTGACCGACGGGCTCACCTTCCGGGCCCGGCTGTCCCTGCGCCACCATGGCGAGGAAGCCCTGCAGCTCGTCGATGTGCGGCAGGCGCTGGAGTCGGGCCTGGTGGGCGCCGCCATGGACAGGATCACGCCGGAGCAGCTGGACGGCGTGGAGGCATCCGTGGAGCAGATGGAGGCACTGGCCGCCGCGGGGCAACCCTTCATCGAGGCGGACGCCGAGTTCCACCGCCGGCTGTTCGAGCCCCTGAACAATGAGCTGCTGATCAGCCTGATGGACGTGTTCTGGAAGGTCTACCGGCGGATCCACCTGGAGGTCGGCGGACCGTACGCGATCGACCTCCATGAAACGGCGGCGCTGCACCGCGGTATTTACGAGGCCGTCGCCACGGCGGACAAGTCCCTCGCCGCCGCCCGGCTCAACAGTCACTTCGACGGCATCCGCAGCGTGATCGCCCGCGTCACGGCCTGATCAGGCCCGCCGGCGGCACGCGAAGCTTAAAACAGGAGATCCGCCCCGGCGAACCGGGGCGGATCTCTTGTTTCTATTGTGCGCCCAAAGGGATTCGAACCCCTGACCTTCTGTTCCGTAGACAGACGCTCTATCCAGCTGAGCTATGGGCGCATCTTCGGCTTTGGAGAACTTCTCGCTCCCCGAACCTCGAATTACTTTACGCGAGCCCGGGCCCAGTTACAAATCGAGGCGGGTGTAATGTCCGCAACTAGACCGGTCTACGTGACCTTGGTCACAAAATACGCACGTGTCAACCCATAAATTCCTTGAATTTCCGCGGTTTTTGTTTTCCGCTGCCCGGGTCATCCCATGTCCGGGCCCGAATTGGTCCAGTGGCCGGGCCCTAGCATTTAGGACACACCACTGAACCCGAGGAAGGGAACCGTAATGGGAGATCTGGCGCGACTGCCGTTGCTTGAAAAGGCACCCACCACACATGCCGGTCTGCTGGCATGGGTTGAAGAGGTGGCCGAACTGACTCGGCCGGACCGGATCTACTGGGTTGACGGTTCCGAGGAGGAAAACACCCGGCTGACGGACGAGCTCGTTGAAGCCGGCACCCTTACCCGGCTGAACGAGGACCTGTTCCCGAAATCCTTTGCGGCGTTCTCCGACCCCGCCGACGTCGCCCGCGTCGAAGAGCAGACGTTCATCTGCTCCGAGAACGAACGCGATGCCGGGTTCACGAACAACTGGATGGCTCCGGCGCAGATGAAGGAGAAGCTGCGCGGCCTGTTCGCCGGCTCCATGCGCGGCCGCACCATGTACGTCATTCCGTTCGTCATGGGCCACCTGGACGCCGAGGATCCCAAGTTCGGCGTCGAGATCACGGACAGCGCCTACGTTGTTGCCTCCATGCGCATCATGGCCACCATCGGTGCCGAGGTCCTGGACAAGATCACCGCCACGAACGCCTTCTTTGTCCCCGCCCTGCACTCCCTGGGTGCCCCGCTGGAACCGGGCCAGGCCGACGTCGCGTGGCCCTGCAACCCCGACAAGTGGATCGTCCACTTCCCGGAGGAACGCTCCATCTGGTCCTTCGGCTCCGGCTACGGCGGCAACGCCCTGCTCGGCAAGAAGTGCTACGCCCTGCGCATCGCCTCGGTCATGGCCCGCGACGAAGGCTGGCTGGCCGAGCACATGCTCATCCTCAAGCTGACCTCGCCGGAGAAGAAGAACTACTACGTATCCGCCGCCTTCCCCTCGGCCTGCGGCAAGACCAACCTCGCCCTGCTGGATCCGACCATCAAGGGCTGGGAAGTTGAAACCCTCGGCGACGACATCACCTGGATGCGGATCGGCAAGGAAGGTGAACTGCGCGCCACCAACCCGGAAGCCGGCCTGTTCGGCGTCGCCCCCGGCACCGGCTGGGGCACCAACCCGAACGCTATGCGCGCCATCGCCAAGGGCCACAGCATCTTCACCAACGTCGCCCTCACCGACGACGGCGGCGTGTGGTGGGAGGGCATGACCGACGAGACCCCCGCGCACCTGACCGACTGGCAGGGCAACTCCTGGACGCCCGACTCGGGCCGGCCGGCAGCCCACCCGAACTCGCGGTTCTGCACGCCGATCGCCCAGATCGACATGCTGGCCGAGGAATACTACAGCCCCGAGGGCGTGGAGCTTTCCGCGATCCTCTTCGGCGGCCGCCGCAAGACCACCGTTCCCCTGGTGACCGAGGCCCGCAGCTGGACCAACGGCATCTTCATGGGTTCGACGCTGTCCTCGGAGACCACGGCCGCGGCCGCCGGCCAGGTGGGCGTGCTCCGCCGCGACCCGATGGCCATGCTGCCGTTCATCGGCTACGACGCCGGCGACTACCTGAAGCACTGGATCAGTGTCTCGTCCAAGGCCAACCCGGCCCGGCTGCCGAAGATCTTCCTGGTCAACTGGTTCCGCCGCACGGCCGACGGCGACTTCGCCTGGCCCGGCTTCGGCGACAACGCCCGCGTCCTCAAGTGGGCCATCGAACGCATCGAGGGCAAGGCCGACGCCGTCGAGACGCCCATCGGCTTCGTGCCCGCCGGCCACGCCCTGGACCTCGAGGGCCTGGACCTGACCCACTCGCACGTCGAGGACGCGGTCCGCGTTGACCCCGAGGAATGGGCGGCCGAGCTCGCCTCGATCGACGAGTGGTACGCCAAGTTCGGCGACTCGCTGCCGGAGGCACTCCGGACCGAGCTGGACGGGCTGAAGGCCCGCATGGCGGCCGCGCAGTAGCCTGCGGCATCCGGCCACAACGACGGCGGCCCCGCACCTTGGACAAAGGTGCGGGGCCCCCGTTTCTCGTTGCGCCAGGAACGCTGGGACTTAGGCCCCTAGCTGGCAGCCTCGGACCTCCCTAGGCTGGTCCGCACCATCAGCCGGGTCGACTTCAGGAGTTCGCCATGCTTGTCAACGACGACATCCATGCCTTGTCCAGCGCTGTCAGCGGTCCGGTCGCGTTGCCGGACAGCCCGGAATTCGCCGAAGAAACGTTCGCGTTCAACGTCGCAACCGTCCACCGGCCCGATGTCGCGCTTGGTGCCGCCGACGCGCACGACGTCGTGGCCGGGGTGAAATGGGCGGCGGAGCGCAGGCTTCCGGTGTCCGTCCAGGCCACAGGACACGGAGCCGATTCGGCGATCAACGGCGGGCTGCTCATCAACACCCGGCGCCTGCAGGATGTGCAGATCGATCCGGTGCGGCGCACCGCACGGGTTGGTGCCGGCGTGAAGTGGCGCACCGTCCTGGAGGCGAGCGTGCCGCACGGGCTGGTCGGACTGCACGGTTCGAGTACCGACGTCGGCGTCGTCGGCTACACGGTCGGTGGCGGGCTGCCCGTGCTCGGCCGCGCCCACGGTTTCGCCGCGGACCACGTACGCAGCATGGAGATCGTCACGGCCGACGGCGTGCTGCGCCGGATCGACGCGGACGCCGACGCCGAACTGTTCGCTTTGATGTGCGGAGGCAAGGGCAACTTCGGGATCGTGACCGCATTGGAATTCAGCCTGTTTCCAATCGGTGAGTTCTATGGAGGCGGCATCATCTATCCCGGGGCCGATGCGGCGCTGATTTTGGCCGCCTTCCGCCAATGGCTGCCTTCGCTGCCCGATGCCGCCTCGCCGTCGATCTCCCTGCTTCGACTGCCTGACATGGACTTCGTGCCGCCGCCCCTGCGCGGCCAGTTCGTGGTCCACCTTCGGTTTGCCTATCTGGGAAACCGCGGGGACGGGGATGCGCTGCTTGCCCCGATGCGCAAGATCTCCACACCGTTGATGGACACCGCCGGCCCGATGGACTACCTGGACGTGGATCAGATCCACATGGACCCCGCGGACCCGCTGCCCTTCGTCTCCGGCGGGGCCCTGCTGGAGGACTTCGGTGAAGACACCGTTGCGGACCTGCTCGAGGTCGCCGGCGACGGTTCCGACTGTCCGCTGCTCCTGGCGGAGATCCGGCCGTTCGGTGGCGCCCTGTCCCGGGACGTGGGCCGGCCGAACGCCGTGTCCGGGCGGGACGCCGCGTTCCTGCTGTTCCTTGTCGGTTTCAACATGCCGCCCGTGGCCGACGCGTCCATGGCCTCCATCCGCACCGTCCTGACCGCGATGAGCCCGCACTCGACCGGATTCACGCTGGTCAATTTCCATGGGACGCCGGGGGATGAGGCCGATCGGGCCAGGGCATGGACGCCGGAGGTCTACGACCGGATGCGGGCCGCGAAGGCCAGTTACGACCCCGGCAACCTCCTGCGCTTCGGCCACGCGATCACCGGCGTGCCGCCCGCGGGGTGAGCCGGATCAGGAGCGGCCAGCCCCAGCGGCCACAACGACGGCGGCCCCGCACCTTGGACAAAGGTGCGGGGCCGCCGTCGTTCCGTCATCGGTATCAGCTGGCCAGCCAGATGTCCGGGCCGAAGACCTCATAGTGGATCTTCGTGGCGGGGATGCCGGCGCTGATGGCCTCGTTGCGGATGTTCTTCATGAACGGCAGCGGGCCGCACAGGTACAGGGAGGCGTTGGCGGGCAGGTCCACCTCGCGCAGGGACATGAAGCCCTCCCTGGCGCCGGCTTCGGGCTGTTCGAGCCAGAGCTGGAGATCGGCGCCGTCGAGGCGTTCGACGTCGTCTGTCATCTGGGAGCGCAGGGCCCAGCTGTCCAGGGTGCTTTCCGCGTGCAGGACCAGGACCTGGCGGTCCGAGCCGGCCTCGGCGAGGGAGCGCAGGATGGACGCCGTCGGGGTGCAGCCGATGCCGGCCGAGGCCAGGACCACGGGGCCGTCTCCGTCCTTGAGCGTGATTTCGCCGTACGGGTTGGAGATGTCGATGATGTCGCCCACCTGCACGTTGTTGTGCAGCACGGGGGAGACCTCGCCGCCGTCGTCGAGCTTGGTGGTGAAGCTGCGGCTGGTGCCGGCGTCGCCGGAGAGGGAGTACTGGCGGACCTGGCGGAGGCCGTCCGGCAGGGTGACCTTGACGCTGACGTACTGGCCGGGGAGGGCCTCCGTCACGGGGGTGTCGTCGGCCGGTTCCAGGGTAAACGTCATGGACCCGGTGCCGGCGGGGGTCTTCGCGGCAACTTTCCAGGGGGTCCACATCTTGCCATTAGCCTGGGCGGCGTAGAGGCCCTTCTCGAGCTTGATGAGGGCGTCCGCCATGAGCCAGTAGACCTCGGTCCAGGCTTCGGCGATTTCCGGCGTGATGACTTCGGCCAGGTCCTCGGCGATGGCCGCGAACAGGTGCTCGTAGACCACCTGGTACTGCGGTTCGGTGATGCCGAGGGAAGCGTGGCGGTGGGCGATGCGGGCCAGGACGGTCTCGGGCAGGGTCCCCGGGTTGTTCACCAGGTGGGTGGCGAAAGCGGCGATGCTTCCGGCCAGGGCCTGCTGCTGGTTGCCGTTGCGCTGGTTCGAGCGGCTGAAGAGTCCGTCCAGCAGTTCCGGGTGGGCACCGAACAGGCGGGCGTAAAACTTGGGGGTGATTTCGCCGATGCGGGAACCGACCAGCGGCAGGGTGGCCTCGATGACCGGGAAGGACTTGTCCGAGAGCATGCTGACTCCTGAGTTAGTGGCCCGGGGTCTTCAACCGGACCGCGACACAAATACTGTCATTTGAAATACGAGTATTTATGCCTCTAGTTCTACATGGCGTAGAAGAGTGATGCAAATCGGCGGTTCGAGGTTGCGGCGGGCGGAGGCGGGCCTAGAGTCCGGGGCGCAGGCCGATTGACTGGAAGACCGGCGTCATCTGCCGTGTGGTGGGCAGGGAAGCGACCACGATCCCGTCGAGTTCGCGGTAGAAGGCCTCGCGGGCCTGGGCCAGCGCGGTGCGGAGGCGACATTCGGCGATGAGCGGGCAGGCGCCGTCGGCGGCGACGCAGTCGGCCACGTCCTGGCGGGTGTCGAGCTGCCGCAGCAGCTGGCCGACCGTGGCGGCCCGGCCCGTGCCGCTGAGCCGGGACCCGCCGTTGCGGCCGCGTTCGACGTCGATCATTCCCAGTTCGCGCAGCTTCGCCATCGCTTTGCTGACGTGGTTATAGGGCGTCCCCACGGCGTCGGCGATGCTTTGGGTGGTCAGGAGCACGCCGTCGGGAGCGGCCGCGAGCACCATCATGGCGCGCAGGCTCACATCCGCGAAGGCGTTGATCTTCATCTCTCCAGCTTACGGCCGGTCTAGTCCACCCACACGGCGGGCTCGTTGGCGTCGGCGGCGAGCTGGCCGAAGGCGAGGCCGTGCGTTCCGGGGTCCGGGGCATACGGCAGCACCGTGGCGAACAGGGAGCCGTCCCGGTGCTCCGCCGCGACATGGATGGCGTCCGTGTCTTCCTCGGGCAGGGTGATGTCACAGACGACCGCGGCGGCCCGGAACTCGTCGCGGTGCTGCCGGAGCAGTTCGTGCAGGTCCCGGATCATCGTGTCCGAGTCGAAGCCGGCGTCGGGTCCGTCCGCCTCCGCAGGCGTTACGGCCACCAGCCGGACCTCGCCGTCGTTGTGCACCACGAGGGCGAACGGCAGGAAGCCGCCGTTGCGCTCCAGCTGCTCCTGCGCGGCGCCGACGCCGGTGCCGATCAGGTTCTCCAGGTCCGTGGCGCTGGCCTCCGGCACGGAATCGCGCCAGGAGCCCTGACCGGCGGATTCTTCGGGGTGTGCGGCCACCGCTAGCCCCGGACCAGGGCCAGGACGCGGTCGCGGACCCGCTCCATGGTGGCGGCGTCCGTGGCTTCGACGTTCAGGCGCAGGAACGGTTCGGTGTTGGACGGGCGCAGGTTGAACCAGTAGCTGCCGTCGGTGGCGATGAAGGTGCTGCCGTCGAGGTAGTCGATCTCGACGTCTTCATCATGGAAGTCCTGGCGGACGCGCTCCACGGCGCCGGCCTTGTCCTCGATTTCGGAGTTGATCTCGCCGGAGGACCGGTACGGCTCGTATTCGCGGCCGAGTTCGGAGAGCGGGCCGTCCTGCTCGCCCAGGGCGGCCAGGACGTGCATGGCGGCCAGCATGCCGGTGTCCGCGTTCCAGAAGTCGCGGAAGTAGAAGTGCGCCGAGTGCTCGCCGCCGAAGATCGCCCCTTCCGCGGCCATGACCGCCTTGATGAAGGAGTGGCCCACGCGGGTGCGGACGGCGCGGCCGCCGTGCCGTTCGACGAGCTCGGGCACGGCGCGGGAGGTCAGCAGGTTGTGGATGACGGTGGGCGTGTCCTCGCCCTGGCCCTGGGCGCGGGCGATTTCGCGGCGGGCCACCATGCCGGTGATCGCCGACGGGGAGACGGGCTCACCGGTTTCGTCGATGACGAAGCAGCGGTCAGCGTCGCCGTCGAACGCCAGGCCGATGTCCGCGCCGTGCTCGACGACGGCGGCCTGCAGGTCGCGCAGGTTTTCCGGCTCCAGCGGGTTGGCCGGGTGGTTCGGGAAGGAGCCGTCGAGCTCGAAGTACAGCGGCACGATCTCCAGGGGAAGCTTGGGCAGCAGCGCATCGCCCAGCACGGCCGGGGTGGTGAGGCCGGCCATGCCGTTGCCGGCATCTACCACGACCTTCAGCGGCCGTGAACCGCGCAGGTCCACAAGGCTGCGCAGGTACTCGGCATAGCCCTTGAGGACATCGTGCACACCGACCAGGCCGCGCTTGCCGGCGGCGGGGATGGTGCCGGCGTTGAGGTATTCCTCTGCACGGGCCTGGATTTCCTTGAGCCCGGTTTCGGAGGAGATCGGGACCGCACCGGCTTTGGCCATCTTGATGCCGTTGTACTCGGCCGGGTTGTGGCTTGCCGTGAACGTTGCGCCGGCAGCATTGAGGGCACCGCACGCGTAGTAGAGCTCGTCGGTGGAGATCAGGTCCAGCAGTTGGACGTTGGCCCCGCGCGTGGCGGCGCCGTTGGCGAAGGCTTTGGTGAACTCGGGAGAGGAGGGGCGCATGTCCCCGCCCACCAGGACGGTCTCGCCTGCGAGATCCAGGACATCAACGAAGGCGGCACCGACGGCCTCGACGATCTCCGCGGTGATGGATTGGCCCACGATTCCGCGCACGTCATAGGCCTTGAAGGAGGCCGAAAGGTCAAAAGTCTTTGTCTTGTCCGTAGTCACGCGTCTTATCTTACGTTGCGGCCCTGACGCGGCCGCTGCTGTGGGGTTGTCCACATAGCGTGGTCCTGGCTGGGCCGGTGTCGGAGGGGGCTGGGATACTGAATCAATGGCCAGTAACCCGAACTCCCCTTCCAGCACCACCCTTTCCCCGACCCAGGAACAGGCCCTGGCGGTTCTGCGCGAGCTCGTGGGACACCCGGAGGCGCAGTTCCATGACGGCCAGTTCGAGGCCATCGAGGCACTGGTCGACGCCGGCAGGCGGGCCTTGGTGGTGCAGCGCACCGGCTGGGGGAAATCGGCCGTGTACTTCGTCGCCTCGCTGCTGCTGCGCCGCCGCGGCGCCGGGCCCACCCTGATCGTCTCCCCGCTCCTTGCCCTGATGCGCGACCAGGTGGCCGCCGCGGCCCGGGCCGGGGTGCGCGCGGTCGCCATCAACTCCGCGAACCAGCTGGAGTGGGACACCGTCCGCGAGCAGCTCGCCGCCGATCAGGTCGATGTCCTGCTGGTCTCGCCCGAGCGCCTCACCAACCCGTCCTTCCGCGAAAACCAGCTCCCTGAACTCGTCCGCCGGACCGGGCTGCTCGTGATTGACGAGGCCCATTGCATCTCCGACTGGGGCCACGACTTCCGCCCCGACTACCGGCGCATCGCGGACCTCATCACGCAGCTCCCGGACACGGTTCCGGTGCTCGCCACCACCGCCACCGCCAATTCCCGGGTGGTGCATGACATTGAGGAACAGCTCGGCAGGGACGTGCTGACGATCCGCGGGCCGCTGGGGCGGGAATCACTGCGGCTCGGTGTCCTGACCCTGCCGGATTCGCGGGAACGGCTGGGCTGGCTGCTGACCCACCTGCAGGACCTGAACGGCAGCGGGATCATCTACACCCTCACCGTGTCAGCTGCCGAGGACACCGCCCGGCTGCTCGCCGAAGCCGGCCACGACGTGCTGGCCTACACCGGCCGCACCGACCCCGCAGACCGGGAACGCGCCGAGCAGCTCCTCAAGGACAACCAGGTCAAGGCGCTTGTGGCCACGTCCGCCTTTGGCATGGGCTTCGATAAACCGGACCTCGGGTTCGTGGTGCACCTGGGGGCGCCGTCCTCCCCGGTGGCGTACTACCAGCAGGTGGGCCGTGCCGGGCGTGGCGCCGCGAACGCCGACGTCCTGCTGCTGCCTGGCTCGGAGGACCGTGACATCTGGCAGTACTTCGCCACCGCGTCGATGCCGTCTGAGGAGAAGGCCGCCGCCGTCCTGACGGCCCTTGCCGAGGCCGGCACCGCGGTGTCGACGGTGGCGCTGGAGGCCCGCGTGGATCTGCGCCGGACCCCGCTGGAGCTGCTGCTGAAGGTCCTGGCCGTGGACGGCGCCGTGGAGCGCGTCGGCGGCGGCTGGCGCTCCACCGGGCAGCCGTGGACGTACGATGCCGAACGGTACGGCCGGATCGCCGAGGCCAGGGTCGATGAACAGGACTCGATGGTCATCTACCAGGACACCGCCGGCTGCCGGATGGAATACATCACCTCCGTGCTGGACGACGAGACGGCCCGCGCCTGCGGCCGCTGTGACAACTGCGCGGGCCGCTGGTTCCCGGCCGATATCGCCGACGCCGCCACGGAAGCTGCCGGGCAGACACTCCGCCGGGCCGGCGTTGTGCTGGAACCGCGGCTGCAGTGGCCCAGCGGCATGGACCGCCTCGGTGTGCCGGTCAAGGGGAAGATCAAGCCGGAGGAAGCCCTGGCGGACGGCCGGGTGCTGGCGCGCCTGACGGACCTCGGCTGGGGCGGTGCCCTGCGGGAGGCCTTCGCCGCCGGGGCGCCGGACCGGCCCGTGGACCCCGGCATGCTGCAGGCCTGCGTGCAGGTGCTCCGGGAGTGGGGCGCGGGGGACGCCCGGACCCCGGGCTGGTCCGGTGCCGGACGGCCGGCCGCGATCGTCAGCCTGCCCTCCCGGGGGAAACCGGCGCTCGTGGACTCCCTGGCCCGCGGGATCTCCGGGATCGGCCGGATCCCGTATCTTGGCCAGCTGCAGCTGCAGCACGGCGGCCCCACGGGCGGGCGCGGCGGCAACAGCGCCTACCGGCTCGCCGGCGTCTGGGACCGCCTGGCGGTGGGGCCGGAGCTGGAGGAGGCCCTGGCCGGACTCCACGGCCAGAGCGTGATGCTCATCGACGACCTCGTGGACAGCCGCTGGACCCTGACCGTAGCCGGGCGGGCCCTCAGGCTCGCCGGCGCCGGCGCCGTTCTGCCGCTGGCGCTTGGCCAGGCCGGCTGACCTCGGCGCCCGCGTGCCGGGGGAGGGCCAGGCTGTCCAGCGTGCTCAAGAGCATCAGGACGGCGATGGCCACGAACGCGGCCCGGTAAGGCGCGGCCGGATCACCGGCCGCCGCGCCGGCGGATCCGAGCACCTGGCTGCCCGCGTCAAAGAGCCGGAGCAGGAGCGCACCGACGGCGATCCCCGCCGCGGTGGCCAGTTGCACCAGGGTTGCCGAGACGGCGTTCGCTGAGGGCAGCTGGTCCGGGACGACGTCGGCGTACTGGACGGAGGCGTAGGCCGAGAAACCGATGGAGCGGAAGGCGCCGCTGGCCACCAGCAGCACGAAGATCAGCGCTTCGGGCGTGCCGGCGTCGAGCAGGGCGCACAGCGCAAAAGTCGCGGCCGAGGCCAGCGACGCGAACACCAGGACGGGCTTGAAACCGAACCGCCGGATGAGCGGGGTGGTCGCCGGCTTGATCCCGATGTTCCCCACGAACACGGCCGAGACCATCGCCCCGGCGCGCAGCGGGTCCCAGCCGAAGCCGGCCTGGAACATCAGCGGCAGCAGGAACGGCACGGCACTGATGGTCAGGCGGTACACGAAGCCGCCCGTGGCCGTCGCGCGGAAGGTCCGGGCGCCGAAGACGGACAGGTTGAACAACGGCGTGCTGGTCCGCCGCATCCAGGCCACGGCGGCGGCCAGGAACACCACGCCGGCCACGATCCCGGCGGCCGCCGCCAGCGCGGCGTCCCGGCCGCCCGTGAGTTCCAGGCCCACCAGCAGGGAACCCACCCCGAGGGTGGTGAGGGCCAGTCCCAGCCAGTCGAGGCGGCGCGTCCTGTCGCCGCCGACCGCCGGGACCAGGCGAAGCGCGGCGATGAACGCGGCCGCGCCCAGGGGCAGGTTGACCAGGAAGATCCAGTGCCAGGACAAGTAGCTTGTCAGGGCCCCGCCCACGAGCGGGGCCAGGACCGGTGCCAGCAGCCCGGGCCACACCAGGAACGCCGTCGCCCGCAGCAGGTCCTTCTTCGGGGTTCCGCGCAGCACCACCAGGGTTCCCACGGGCACCATCATGGCGCCGCCGGCGCCCTGCAGGATCCGGCTCAGGGTCAGCATGGTGAGGTCCTGGCTGAGCGCGCACAGCAGGGACGCGGCGGTGAAGACCGCGATCGCCAGGCAGAACACCCGGCGCGCCCCCAACCGCTCGGCAAGCCAGCTGCTGAGCGGGATGCCCATCGCCACGGTCATCAGGTAGGCGGTCATGGTGATGTTGACGTCGGCGGCCGGCACCGAGAAATCGGCGGCGATACTCGGAATGGCCGTGGTCAGGACGGTCCCGTCGAGGAACTCCATGAAGAACGTGGCGGCCACCAGGAGGGCCAGCCGCGGGCTCCAGCTGCCCTCAGCCGGGACAGTGCCGCGCGGGGAGGCATTCATGCGCACGTCTCCACGGCCCGGCTCACTCATGGCGGAGGGACAAGTCGGATTCCAGGACGGCCATGGCGGCGTTCTGCCCGCCGATTGCACTGACGGCTCCGCCGCGCCGGGCACCGGACCCGCAGAGCAGGATCTGCGGATCGTCCGTGGCCACGCCCCAGCGGCGTGCCGGCGTGTCCAGCCGGTCGCCGTCCTCAACAAACGGCCAGTCGAGGCCGCCGTGGAAAATGTTGCCCCTCGGCATCCCGACGGCGCGCTCGATGTCCAGGGTGGTCTTGGTTTCGATGCAGGGGCGCCCGGCCGGATCGGTCAGGAGCAGCTCCTGGACGGGCTCGGCCAGGACACTGTTCAGGGACGCCAGCACCGCGTCCTGCAGCTCCGCGCGCCGGTCCTCGTTGTTCTCCGCCGTGACCAGCCGGTCCGGGACGTGCAGGCCGAACACCGTGAGCGTCTGGGCCCCGGCCGCCTGCAGTTCCGGGGACAGGATGCTGGGATCGGTCAGCGAATGGCAGTAGATCTCGCACGGCAGCGGCGAGGGCACGGTGCCGGCGGCTGCGGTGAGGTAGGCGTCGTCGAGCTGGGACCAGGTCTCGTTGATGTGGAACGTGCCGCCGAAGGCCGCCTCCGGGCTGACGGAGCCGTCCAGCAGCCGGGGAAGCCGCTTGAGCAGCAGGTTGACCTTGACCTGCGCGCCCTCGCGGCGGTGGTTGGGATTTTCCGGCGGGGTGCTGCGGGACCGCAGCCGGTCCAGGACGGCCGGTGCCACATTGGAGAGAATCCACCGGGCCGTGGCCGTGTGGTCCTGCCCGCCGTGACGGTAGTCCACGGTGCCGCCGGGCCGGACGGCCGTGACGTCCGCCGAGGTCAGGATGGTCGCACCGGCGTCGCGGGCGGCCCGCTCCAGCTCGCCCGAGACCGCGCCCATCCCGCCGACCGGCACGTCCCAGTCGCCCGTCCCTCCGCCGATCAGGTGGTAGAGGAAGCAGATGTTCTGTTGCAGGTCTTCGTCACCGGCCCGGGCGAAGGTGCCGATCAGCGCATCGGTCAGGACCACGCCGCGGACCAGGTCGCTTTGCAGGTCCTTGCTGATCGCCTGCCCGATCGGACGTTCGATCATGGCCTCCCACGCCGCGGCCGCCCCGGCCCGTGCTGCGAGGGACCGCGCCTCGGAGCGTGTCGGCAGCGGTGCGGTGAGGGTGGGCCAGAGGGTCTCCGTGAGCTGCCGGCAGGACGCATAAAAGCCGGTGAAGGCGCGAAACTCGCCGTCGGGGGCGCCCACGGACGCGAACGACGCAGCCGTGGCGGCCTCGTCCCCGTTGTCGATCAGCAGGCCGCGGCTGCCGTCGCGGGGGTCCGGCGTGTAGGAGGAATAGCGCCGCCGCGCCAGTTCGATGTTCAGGCCGAGGTCGTCGATGACCTGCTGCGGCAGGAGGCTGACGAGGTAGGAGTAGCGCGACAGGCGGGCGTCGACGCCGTCGAACGCCTGCGCCGAGACCGCGGCGCCGCCGGGATGGTCCAGTTTCTCCAGGACCAGGACGTCGCGCCCGGCGCGGGCCAGGTACGCTGCCGCGGCCAGGCCGTTGTGGCCGCCGCCGACGATGATCGCGTCAAATTCCTTGTTGCTCGGCATGGGCCTATCCTGCCATCCGGCCCTGCCGGCGGGCGCGGGGCGTCCGGCAACCGGACGGCCGGCGGGCGCCTGCCCGGGCGGGGCGGCCCGGGCCGCCGCGGTGTCCCGGGAACGCAAAAGGCCCCGGTCGGGGACCGGGGCCAAACGCGGAGACGGGGGGATTTGAACCCCCGGTGGAGTTGTGCCCCACACTTCATTAGCAGTGAAGCCCATTCGGCCGCTCTGGCACGTCTCCAATTGCTATTAACTAGCCAACCAAGGATACGCAGAAGGTGCCACGCAGTGCAAAACGGCGGGTCCCGACGGCGGAGGCGGACTATCCGTCCCGGCCGGCCAGCGCCCGCCACAGGAAATGCTGGCTGCGGGTTTGCAGGGCCGCGGCCTGGCGGTTGTCGGACGCGCCGGCGTGGCCGCCTTCGAGGGCCTCATGGAACCAGACGTTCGGGATGCCCATGGCCTGCATGCGGGCCGCCATCTTGCGTGCCTGGACCGGTCCGACGCGGTCATCCGACGTCGCGGTCCAGATAAACGTTTCGGGGTAGTCCACGCCGTCCTTGAGCAGGTGGTAGGGGGAGAACGTCCGGATGGACTCCCACTGCTCGGGCACGTCCGGGTCGCCGTATTCGCCGATCCACGAGTAGCCGGCGGACAGCTTGGTGTACCGGCGCATGTCCAGGAGCGGGACACCGCAGGACACGGCGCCGAACAGTTCCGGGTACTGGGTGAGCATGTTGCCCACCAGAAGCCCGCCGTTGGAGCCGCCCACGCAGCCGAGCCGCTCCCGGGACGTGACGCCGCGCGAGATCAGGTCCTTGGCCACGGCCGCGAAGTCCTCGTAGGCCCGGTGGCGGTTCTCCTGCAGGGCGGCGCGGTGCCAGGCCGGTCCGTATTCGCCGCCGCCGCGGATGTTCGCCACCACGTAGACGCCGCCGCGGCGGTGCGGGGCCCCGCCGTCGGCGCCGCCGGATTCCGCGGTGCGCCGTTCCAGCCAGGCCCGGCCGATCGCGCCGCTGTAGGCGGGGGTCCGGGAGATCTCGAAGCCGCCGTAGCCGGACAGCTGGGTAGGGTTCTGGCCGTCCAGGACCAGGTCCTTGGCGCCGACCTGGAAATACGGGATCCTGGTGCCGTCCTGGGACACGGCAAAGTGCTGCTGGACCTCATAGTCGGCCTCGTTGAAGAATGACGGCGATGTCCGGATCACCTCGTGCGTGCTGGTCACCCCCGCCCCGGCTCCGGGGCCGCGCCCGCGGGAGAGGGTTCCCCGGGTCAGGGTGGTGGGTGTCGTGAAGCCGGTCGCGACGAGCCAGAAGTCGTTGCCGGCGCCGGGCGCCTCGCCCTCGGCGACCGACGCGCTGCCGCCGGTGCCGTCGTCGTCCGCGTCTTCGGCGTCGTCCTCATCGTCCACGGCGAAGGCGTTGACGTCGTGCAGCGGCGGGCACGCGTCCAGGACGGTGGCCGCCCACGCGGAGTCCGTTCCCGGGCGGCGCGGGTCCAGGACGCGGATTTCCGAGGACACATCGCGGAGCAGGTTCAGTAGCAGGAAGTCCCGCGTCCAGCTCCACGACTGCAGGGAGGTGTGCGGGTCCGGGGTGAAGAGCACGGCCAGGTCGCGGCTGCCGGCGAGGAAGTCCTCGAACCCGGCGGCGAGCAGGGAGCCCGCCGGGTGGGTGGTGCCGTTGACGGTCCAGTCGCGCTGCGGGCGCAACAGCAGCCAGTCGCGGTGCGAGCTCAGGTTGACGTCGGCGGGCACGTCGATCCGCACCCACTCGCCGTCACGCAGGACGGATGTGTTCTTCTCGAAGAAACTGATCCAGTCGACGGCGAACGTGCGTTCGAAGCCCGGCGTGGAGTCGTGGGCCACGATCGCCATCATGTGATCCTCGGGGATCTCGAAAAGCTTCTCGGCCTGCGGCAGGGCGTCGCCGCGGCGCAGCTTCACGCCGGTCCGGGCGTAGGACGAGCTGGTCCGGGGCAGGTCCGCGGCGGTGGTGGCCACCAGCAGGGTGTCCGCGTCCAGCCACGAGGCGTTGCCTTTGCCGGTCGGGAGGTCGAAGCCGCCCTCGGCCGGGTCCACGAAGCCGCGGGTCTCGACGTCGAATTCCCGGTAGCGGTTGGCGTCCCCGCCGTCGGGGGAGAACGCCAGCAGCGCCCGGCGGTGCGGTTCGCCCGGGGCCGGGCGGAGGAAGTTGGCGCCGTGGAAAACCCAGTCCTGGCCTTCAGCGGCGGCGAGGGCGTCGACATCCAGCAGGACGTCCCACTCCGGGGTCCCGGCCCGGTAGCTGTCCCAGCCGGTCCGCCGCCACAGGCCCTTGGGGTTGTCGCCGTCCTTCCAGAAGTTGTAGTACCACTCGCCGTGTTTGCCCACCATGGGGATCCGGTCGGTGGAGTCGAGGACCTCCAGGATCCGGTCTTCCAGCGCGGTGTAGTCGGCGTCTTCGAGGAGTTCTTCGGTACGGGCATTCTGCTCGCGGACCCACGCCAGCTGCTCCTGGCCGTAGATGTCCTCCAGCCAGATATTCTCGTCGACAGGTTCCGGTGCCGTCCCTGCAGCCGGGACGGCACCGGGGGCTTGGCCGGACGCGGACGGGTGATCAGCTTCTGTGGTGGTCATTTTTCCATCCAAGAACATCCGTGGCGGCAGTGGCAAGTCACACGACCGGTCGGGCCGGGGCCCGGTTGCCGATACGCTGGATGCCGTGGGCATATCGCGAAGCATCCGGACGGCAGTGATCGGCGCCGGCCCCCGGGGCACGAGCGTGCTGGAACGGCTCCTCGCCAACTGGGCCGCCGCCGGTCCCGCCGGAACCCTGCACGTCGACGTCATTGACCCGTACCCGGCCGGCCCCGGGCATGTCTGGCAGCCCGGACAGTCGCGGCTGTACCTGATGAACACCCAGTCCTTCTACCCGACGGTGGTTCCCGAGGACCGGGAGCTCGCCGCGCCCCTGGCCGGCCACACGTTTGACCAGTGGCGCGAGCTGCAGCAGCGCGACCCGAACCCGGCGCTGACGGACGCCGAGCGCGCCGAGATCGCCGGGCTCGGGCCGACGGACTTCCCCAGCCGGGCCCTGTACGGCCGTTACCTGCGAGCCACCCTCGAGGAGCTGCTCACACGCCTGCCGCCCGGCGTCACCGTGGACTTCCACCCGGCGACGGCGACGTCCGTGCGCCACGCGGCCGCGGCCGACGGTGATTTGGCGGCCGACCGCGGCGCACCGCCGGTGCGGTTCGACGTCGTCCTTGACGACGGAACTGTGCTCACCGCCGACTCCGTGGTCCTCGCCCTGGGCCATCTCGAGGCGCGGTTGAACGCCGAGCAGCGGGAACTGCGCACCGCCGCGGAGGAACTCGGGCTGCTGTATGTGCCGCCTGCGGCGCCGGCCGACGTCGACTGGTCGCGGGTGCCGGGCGGGGAACCCGTCCTGGTCCGGGGCATGGGCCTGAATTTCTTCGACGTCATGGGGCAGCTGACGGAAGGCCGCGGCGGCCGGTTCGTGGCCGCAGCGGACACCGCGGAACTGACGTATCTGCCGTCCGGCCGTGAACCGCTCATCATCGCCGCCTCCCGCCGCGGGACCCCGTACCGGGCCAAGGCGACGCTTACCGGGTACTACCCCGGCGCGGTCCAGCTGCGGTACTGCACCGAGGAAGCAGCCGCGAAATTCGCCCGGTCCGGGATCCGGCCGTCCTTCGACTTCGACCTCTGGCCGCTGCTGCACCGCGACGCGATCTGGGCCTACTACTCAACCCTCGCGCGCTCGCAGCCCGGCGCCGTCCTGACCGACCCGGCCGAATTCCTGCGCGCCCTGGACGAGTCCCTGCGTCCGCACGCGCACTCGGCCGGCAAATGGGAGGATGCCACGGAATCCGTGGTGGCCGTCCATGTCCGGGCAGCCCACCGGCTGGACCTGCTCGGCCTCGCGGCGCCCCTGGCCGGCCGCTCGTTCGGGTCGCGCGCCGAACTGGACGCCGCCGTCGTCGATTACCTGCTCGACGACGCCCGGCGCTCGGCACTCGGCGAGGACGACCCCGTGAAGATGGCCATCGGCGCGCTGCACCACGGCCGGGCGGTCCTCAAGACGGCCGTCGCGGACAGCGGGATCACCGACGAATCCTGGGTCGCCGGCCTCCGCGGCTGGTTTGAGTCATTCGTCGAAGGGCTGGCTAGCGGGCCGCCGGCACTGCGCTCTGCCCAGCTCGCGGCCCTGGCACGGGCGGGGGTGGTCCGCTTCGTCGGCCCGGATCCCAAATTCGGTGTGGACCGCAAGGCACGTGCCTTCACGGCGGCGTCGCCATGGGTGGGTGGCGGCACGGATGCGAGCGTCGACGACGGCGCGGGATTGGCCGGCGGTGTTGGCGGTTCCGGGCTGGGGAGCGGTGTGGCTGTGGCGGGAAGCGGGGTGTCCGCGGCGGCGATGATCGAGGCGCTGGCGCCGGCGAACCGGGTGGCCGTCAACGCCTCGCCGCTGCTGGAGCAGCTGCTGGCCGAGGGTCTCGTGCGCCCTCGCCTCATGATGAGCGTGGAGGGGACACCGGTGGAGACCTCCGGGCTGGATGTGGTCCCGCATCCGTACAGGCCGCTCGGTGCCAGCGGGTCCGTGACGGAGGGTCTTTACGTGCTCGGTCTGCAGCTCTCCGCCGCGCAGTGGGGCACCGCGATCGCCGCCGAGGCCCGTCCGTCGTCGGGCCCGGTCTACCGCAGCGGCCAGCGCACCCTGCGCGACGCCGACGAGATCGCCCGCACCATCCTGGCCCTCTGACCCCCGGCCCGGCCCGGCGCGGCGCGGCGCGGCCGCGAGGAATGAGCATGCCCTCCTGCGGGCTTGAGCAACGGACACTTGGGGTCTATGTCCAGTCCTGCGGGCAAGGGGTGGGCATGCCTCGTGCCAAGTACCTGCCACGAGTGAGCATGCTCTCCCTGGGTGCCCGCGAGGAATGAGCATGCCCTCCTGTGGGCTTGAGCAACGGACACTTGGGGTCTATGTCCAGTCCTGCGGGCAAGGGGTGGGCATGCCCCGCGGCAAGCACCTGCCACGAATGAGCATGTTCTCCCGGCGCGCCCGCGAGGAATGAGCATGCTCTCCTGTGGGCTTGAGCAACGGACACTTGGGGTCTATGTCCAGTCCTGCGGGCAAGGGGTGGGCATGCCCCGCGGCAAGCACCTGCCATGAATGAGCATGTTCTCCCGGCGCGCCCGCGAGGAATGAGCATGCTCTCCTGTGGGCTTGAGCAGCGGACACTTGGGGTCTATGTCCAGTCCTGCGGGCAAGGGGTGGGCATGCCCCGCGGCAAGCACCTGCCATTAATGAGCATGCTCTCCACGGGGGCTGCTACGAATGCGCATGCTCTCCGCGGGTGGCCGCGAGAAATGAGCATGCCCTCCCTTGGGCCCGTGCGTTGGACACTTGGTGCCTATGTCCATTGCCGCGGGCCAGGGGAGGGCATGCTCAGTGGTGGGGCTCGGGAACCCCGGGGCTCAGGAACTCCGGGGCTCGGGAACCCCGGGGCTCAGGAACTCCGGGGCCCGCGAACCCCGGAGGCGCCAACGCACCCCCGGGGTCCGGGAACCCGGGCCAGGGATCAGCCCTTGAGGCACTTCCGGTAGGCGGCCATGGCCTGACCGTAGTTCACCTGGCCCACGAGGTCCCCGGGCCGGGCAGGCTTGACCGGCGGGGTGCACTTCGGCGGGACGGGGGTGGTGGCCGCGACCAGCACGGCGGTCTTCACCACGGTCCCGGACTCGACGGCGGTCAGCACCAGGGTGCCGGTGCCGGCGGCCGCTCCCGCAGGAACCTTCACATCCACGCTCGCAGCACCGGCGGAAACCGGCACCGTGCCAAGCGACGTCACAGCACCCGCGGCATCCGTGAACTCGGCGCGCAGGGCGGTGTTGACCGGGCTGCCCAGCGAGGTCAGGTCCAGCTTGGCGACCGAGAGCGTGATGGAGTCCCCGCTCTTGACCTCGGCCGCGGTCGAGTTCACCACCGCCACGGATCGGCGCGCGAAGTCCGGAGAGACCGGGGTATGGGTCTGCAGGTACTTGATCCACGCGTCCCGGTCCACCAGGCCGGAGTCCTTGGTGCCGGCGCCTTCCTTGAAGATGCGGAAGTTGTCGCCACCGGTAGCCAGGAAGTTGAACGTTCCAATCCGGTAGGACTTCGCCGGGTCGATCAGTACACCGCTGACCCGGACCGAGGTGATGCGGTCACCGGCGGCGCGGGCGGCGTCGTAGGTGTAGTTGACGTTCTTGGACAGGCCCAGCTGCTGGTAAGCACGGCTGGGAACCGTCCCATCCGGGTTGGTCTGCCACTGCTGCTCCAGGAGCGTCTTGAACTGGGCGCCGGTCAGGGACGTGGTCCACAGATTGTTCACGAACGGCAGCACCGCGTTGGCCTCCGCGTAGGTGATGGTGCCGTCCGGCGCGTAGTACAGCTCGTTGCGCAGGCCGCCGGGGTTCACGACGCCGATTTCGGCGCCGCCGAGTTCCGGCGCCTTCAGCGCATCCACGAGCGAGTCCGCCACGAGGTTGCCCAGCGTGGATTCGCTGGCCCGGTCATCACGCACGGCCGGGGACCCGCCGAAGGCCGTCGTAATGTCGGCCGTGACTTTGCCGACCGGCTGGTTGCCCACCACCGCGGCGTCGGCCAGGGCCTTGTCCACGATGGCCTTGACGGCAGCGACCCGGGGATACTGGGCCACAAGATCGGCCGCCGGCTGCGCCGCACTGGTGGTGCGCTGCACGTTCCCGGCCTTGTACCCGGTCACGGACATGGTCCTGGTGTCGACGGTCAGCTGAATCTGGCCGATGAACTCGCCGTAGTTCCCGGTCTGGACGATCGGGCGGGTCTTGCCGGTGGGCTGGCCTGCCGCGTCCAGGACGGGGGCGTCCCAGGCGTACTGCTTGTGGGTGTGCCCGTTGAAGATCGCGGCGACATCCGGAGTGACCTTTTGGACCATCTTGGCGAAGGGGCCGCCGGCGGCGACTTCCTGCTCCAGCGTGGCGCCTTCGGGTGCGCCGGACCCGGCGCCGTCGTGGTTCTCCACGATGATGACGTCGGCGAGCCTGTCCGCCTTGATCTTCGCCGCCACCCGGTTGATGGCATCCACGGGATCGCCGAACTCAAGGTCAGCGATGCCCGACGGCGTGACCAGGGACGGGACCTCCTGGGTCACGGTGCCGATCACGGCCACCTTGATGCCGTTCATTTCCAGGACCGTGTATTCCGGCAGGGCCGGCTCGGTGGTGCCCTTCTTGTAGACGTTGGCGCCCAGGTAGGGGAACTTCGCGTTGGTCCCGCCGGCGGTGACCCGGTCGTGCAGGTCCGCCCAGCCGCCGTCGAACTCGTGGTTGCCCACCGCGGAAGTGCGCAGGTCCAGGGCGTTCAGCACGTCGATGGTCGGCTGATCCTTGGCGATCGCCGAGGCGAACAGGGAGGCGCCGATGTTGTCGCCGGCCGAAAGGAATGCCGTGGCGCCCGGGGCGGCGGCGGCACGGAGCTTTTCGATGGTCCCGGCGAAGAACACGGTGTTGGAATCGATGCGGCCGTGGAAGTCGTTGATGCCCAGGAAGTTCAGCTCAACGCTGGCCGGCGTGGCGGGCAGATCCAGTCCCACCACCACGGGATCGTGGTCGCTGGCCCGGAACTGGTCCGGAGCGTAGTAGTCGGTGACGTTGTTGTTGTAGCGGCTGTACTCCAGCGCCACGGACTCCACGGAGTTGATGTTCCAGATGTCCGCGCCGGTGACCGCGGCGTTGGCTGCGGGGGAGGCGAGGATGTGGTCCAGCGAGCCCACCAGGCCGCCGAAGAGGTAAGAGTGCTTGGCCGAGCCGTCGGCGTTCTTCGCCTTCTCGTCCTGGTTGACGTACCCGGCGCCGGTGAGGACGTTGATCGGGTCCTCCTTGGCGTAGGAGTTGAAGTCACCGATCAGGAAGACCTTGTCTGTGCCCTTGGACTTCCGCAGTTCGTCGGCAAACGCCAGCAGGGACTTTGCCTGGGCGGTGCGGGCGAGGTTGGAGGCGCCCTGGCCCTTGTCGGTGTCATCCGGCGTGGCGGCGGAGCCCTTGGACTTGAAGTGGTTGGCGATCGCGATGAACTTCTTGTCATCGGCAGCGCCCACGGGTTTGAAGACCTGTGCCAGCGGTTTGCGGGCGCTGGCGAACGCCACTGTGTCGTTGTGGATGATGGACTCGCCGACCGGTTCGGCGGCGGCCTTCTTGAAAATGAACGCGGTGCGGATCATGTCCTCGTCAGCCAGCGGGGGTGCGTTGGCGGGCGTGCGGACGTAGTCCCAGACCCCGGGCGTGGCGATGTTGAGCGCATCCACCAGCTTGGCCAGGGCGTCGTCCCGGTTCTTGCCGAACTGGGCCGAGTTCTCTACCTCCATCAGGGTGACGACGTCGGCCCCGGCCTTGGAGATGGCGGCGACGATCTTGTCCTGCTGCCGTTTGAAGTTCTCCGCATTCGCCGCGCCGCGGACGTCGCAGCCGCCCTTGACGGTGATGGGGTTGCCGTCGCGGTCCGGGTAGAAGGTGCAGCCGGCCACCTGGTCGCCGGTGGTGGGGAAGTAGTTCAGCACGTTGAAGGACGCCAGCTTCAGGTTGCCGCCGACGGCGGCCGGGGTGTCCGTGCGGGTGGCGCCGAAGCTTGCCGGCTGCACCGTGTCCGCGTTGGCGGCCGTCAGCTGGGCCAGCGGCTGGAACTTCCAGGCATTGTTCGCATAGCTGAGCACCACGTTGGTCTTGAACGTCACCGGCGCGCCGACCCGGACATGGTCCGACGGGGTCAGGTAGGGCAGCACCTGGGCCTTGGTGGCGGCGTCCTTGAGGAAGTTGGTGGTGGCGCCGTCGTCGAGCTTGATGCCGCGGGCGGTGTTGGCAGCGACGGCGGCGGTGTACTCCGCAGAGCCGAAAGGCGCGACGGCGGTGGGCTGGGCCAGCGGGGTGGTGCCGCCGGCCAGGCCGATTTCACCGTACTGGTTCAGCGAGAAGTTGTCGGCCACCGTGACGGGACCCTGCGGGGTCAGGAGCATGCCTTCGAGGGATTCCCGGAAGGCCTCGTCGGCGGGGAGCGTGAAGCCCGTGGCCTTGACCTCGGGGACCGCGTCGCTGAGCTCCCTCAGGTCCGCCGCGGCGGCTACGCTCAGCTGGGTCATGCCGAAGTATTCGCTGACGGCGCCGGTGACCTCGACGTAGTCGCCGATCCGGACCGTGCCCACTGTGGCGGGGGAGTAGACGAACAGGCCGTCCGAGGCCGCGTGGTTGGCCGGTGTGAGATCGCCGCCGGTGCCGGGGGTCTGGATGTAGTAGCCGGCGAATCCGCCGGTGGGAAAGGCCGCGGTGACCTTGCCGCGCGTGGTCACGGTGGTTCCGGCCAGCGGGCTCGCCGCGCCGCTGCCCTGGATTTCGGCGATGGTTTTTGCCGCCGGTGGCGTGCCGGGGTCGACGGGCGGGTCGACGGGTCCCGGATCGGTGGTGCCGTTGGTGGCCTTCGGGGTGATGGCCGCGTTGAGGGTGAAGTCGGCGAGGTTGTTGTTGGTGTCCGCGCCGTTGCTGCGGTTCAGGCTCTTGACGTCCGTATTGCCCGACGGCGCCGCGGCCGCCTGCGTCTCGAAGGTGTTGGAGGTGCCGTAGCCGAGGAGGTCGGCGACGTTGGCCGGTTCGATGACCGAGCCCGCCGCCAGCGGGGTGAGTGCGGCGGCCTGCCGGGCCAGCACGATTGTGCCGCCGCCTCCGGCCGGGTTAAAGCCGGTGGCCGTGGCGTCCGCAGCGGGCAGGTCTGCGCCGGCGGTGCCGTTGCTGCCGCCCTTGAGCAGGTAGTAGCCCTTCGCGGGGATGCTGCCGGTCAGGGCCGCGACGGAGCTCGGCGTCCCCGAGCCGGTGGCGGAGCGGTACTGGACGGACCAGCCCTCCAGCGACACGGGCGCGTCGGAGTTGTTGTAGAGCTCGACGAACTTGTTCTTGAAGGCCGCGCCGGAGCTGCCGCCGCTCAGATACGCCTCGTTGATAGTCACCGGCGAGGTTCCGGTTGCCGCCGGGGAGGCCTCCACGGCGTTGGCTGGCGCGGCTGCCAGCGGGGCGGCTATGAGCGCCGCCGACAGTGCTGTGCCCAGCACAGATTTCCAGGGTGTTTGTTTCATCCGCTCTAACTCTCATCAGGGTGCCCCGGGTAAAGGGCGGTGCAGTTAAAAAGGCAGGGTGCAGTGCGTCCGCAGGATGCAGCGGACAGTGGCCGGCTTGAACTCCTGGTCAAGTCATGCCGGGCCCATCCAAACAGGGGTGAATGAACAACGTATGGATTAAACGTGCATTCGGCGGGACGTCCCCCAGCGAGACGCGCCGCAGCCGTCCCGGAGCGGCTCGAAAGCCCCGGGCAACGGTGACGGGTGGTGCAGGTGAGCGGTGTCCGGGTGCCTCCACCGGACGCTCCACAGCAGAATACCGGCCAGTAGCCTGAGGAAAAGGCACTGGCCGGTATTTTTTACAACAATTTTTGTAATTGGGGGACGCAGGCTGCCCGGCGCGGCTAGAGCCCCTGCGGATTGCGGATGGCGGGTGCGGCTAGGCCTCCGGCGCCGCCTGGGCGCCCTGTCCCGTGTCCGCCACGATCTTGAACACCGCACCGGTGGGGTCGGACAGGGTGGCAAGCCGGCCGAAGGGGGTGTCGTCCGGTCCGTCGATCACCGTCGCGCCGAGAGAGACAGCCTGGGCGATCGTGGCGTCCGTGTCCTCAACGGCGAAGTAGACCTGCCAGCTGGACGGAACCTCGGCCGGCAGAAAGGCCGAGGCGTCCATGATGCCGGCCTTCGCCGTAGGCCCTGCGCCCAAGGTGGTGTAGCGGAATTCCGGGGTGTCGCTCATGACGTCGGTGTCCCAGCCAAACACATCCTGGTAGAACGTGACGGCGGTAGCGTAATCCTTGGTGTGGAGTTCGTGCCAGGCCGGTGCGCCCGGTTCGGCCGCAAGTTCGTAACCCGTCATCCCGGCCGGCTGCCATACGCCGATCGACGCGCCGGTGGGGTCGCCGATCATCGCCATGCTGCCCTGTTCGGGAACTTCCATGGGCTGCATGTAGACCTGGCCGCCGTGTTCCTCGGCAGCCTGGACGGTGGCCTCTGCGTCCTCGCTCCGCAGGTACGTGGACCACATGTCCGGCCAACCGGCCTGGTCCGGCCGCTGCTGCATTATGCCGGCCACGGACTTCCCGTCCTTCCAGGCCGTGATGTAGCCGCCGTACTTTTCCTCGTCGCCGGTCTGATAGGTCCAGCCGAACAGTGTGCCGTAAAACAGCTTGGCCTGTTCGGCATCCGATGTCATGAGGTCGATCCAGCATGGTGCGCCGTTGGAGTGGTCGGGTGCGGGCACGGGGGCTCCTGACTGTGTGGTGGGGAACTGTGTGGTGGGGGCGGGCTGGTGGAAACACACAGAGACTATTCCGCGGCACCGACAGTTTCAATGGTGCGCGTTGACTCATTGGAAAGGTCCGCGGGGCCGGATACGTTGCCTCATTGGAAAAGGTCCGGGAAGGAGCGGGCGCGGACATCCTTGAGGGATGGGACTGACGATGGGCCAGCGCAAGGCTGTCACGGTGATCAAGGCCCGGGCGTATGCCCGCGGGAGCCGGCCAGAAAAGGTGCGGATCCTGGATGAGTTGGTGGAGTTGACGGGCTGGAACCGGGACTACGCGCGGCGGGCTTTGCGGCAGGCGCTTGAGCTTCGGCCGGTGCGGGACCGTCCGCTGCGTCCTCCGCTGTATGGTCCGCGGGTCATCGAGGCGTTGGTGGTCTGCTGGGCGGTGCTGAGGGCTCCGGCGGGCAAGCGCCTTGCCCCGATGCTGCCGGTGCTGGTGCCGTTGCTGCGCCGGGACGGGGAGCTGGTGCTCTCGGATGAGGAGGCGGAGTTGCTGATGCGGATGAGCGCGGCGACGATCGACCGCCGGCTGGCTCCGGAGCGGGCCAAGCAGGTGTTGCGGGGCCGGTCGCACACCAAACCGGGATCGTTGTTGAAGTCCCAGATTCCGGTCCGGACCTGGGCGGACTGGGACGACGCCGTCCCGGGGTTTGTGGAGATCGACCTGGTCGGTCATGAAGGCGGGGTGGCGGCCTCCGGGCAGTTCTGCTTCACCCTGACGGTCACGGACATCGCCACGGGGTGGACCGTGAACCGGTCCGTGCCGAACAAGGCGCAGAAATGGGTGTTCGCGGCCCTGCAGTACGCGCTGGGCCGGTTCCCGTTCCCGATCTGCGGGATCGATTCGGACAACGGCTCCGAGTTCATCAACGACTACCTGCTCGAGTACTGCCATGCCCGGCAGATCACGTTCACGAGGTCCCGGCCGGGGAACAAGAACGACGGGGCCCACGTGGAGCAGAAGAACTGGGCCAGGGTCCGGGAGCTGGTCGGCTACTACCGCTACGACACCGCCGCGGAACTGGAGAAGCTCAACGAGATCTGGGAGCTGGATGCGCTCTTCACGAACTACCTGCTCCCGCAGCAGAAGCTGCTCTCCAAAGAACGCCACGGCGCGAAGGTCATCAAGAAGCATGACGGAGCGCTCACCCCGCACCAGCGTGCCGCCCGCCACCCCGATGTCCGGAAACGGCCCGTTATCGCCATGAACGCCCAGTTCAAACGGCTAAAACCCGGGGCGCTGTCGCGCCGGATCCTGGCCTTGACCGGGGAACTGGAAACACTCGCACAGGCCAAAGCCGCACCCCGCAACTACAAGATCAACACCGCGTTCAACCCGCCCCTGAACCGGACCTTTTCACATGAGGCAACGAAGCACCCTTCCCGGACCTATTGACATGAGGCAACAGGTGGTGCTGCCGCAGGCGTTCAACGGTGCCGTCGCGGGTGCGTCTACAGCGAGGCGTAGAGCCTGCCCGTTGACGTCAGGGTGCCGTCCAGGTTGAACAGGGAAGACGTGCCCATGATGGGGTCGTTGATCGGGCGCTGCTTCCATGCGAACCGTTCCACATAGGGCATTTTGCGCATGCCCGCCACGGTCTCCCGCATGAACTTCTCGACCATCGGGCGGGTGTAGATGCTGCGGCGGGTCTTGGTGGCGTTCCAGTCCGCGACAGCGTATTCCGTAACCCAGACGGGCCGTTGATACTTCTCGTGCAGGGCGGCGACCTTCCGGAGGAAACTGTCTGAATTCGGCCAGGCGTAGCAGTGCATGGTCATGAAGTCGACCCGCAGATGTTCCCGCTTGGCCCTGAGCATGAACTGCTCCAGCCAGCGGCTCGTCGAGTTGACGGTGGCGGGAGATCCCAACCGCAGGCCGGTCGTCTGCAGCAGCGGCCACAGCCGGACGGCCTGGTCGACGGACATGTTGGCCTGGAGCGGGTGGTCGGGTTCGTTGAAGCCGAGAAGGTTCTGGGTGTGGGTCTGCCGCAATTCCCGGTTCACGAACCCGAGGGCGTCCTGTTCCAGGAGGCGGCGGGCGTCTTTGATCATGGGGACGAACGGGAGCTTCGTGTACGTGCGGGTGTGCTGCCAGGTGTAGTACCAGTCGGGATTCAGGCTCTTGATCTGACGGAAGGACAGGGCGTCACTGCCGCCGTTGGAGGCGCCTTTGAGGGCCCGGGCGGTCGCCGCCTGGGCCGATCCGGCACCGGCCGCCATCAGCCCAGGGGCTGCCAGGGCGGCCAGTGGCAGTGCGAGAAATGTTCGGCGTTCCATGTGTTCCTTCAACTGGTCGGGGCCTTGGCGTCAGGTGATCCCTTAGGCCCGGTATTGTGCGCGCAGGGCCGCAACGGCGGCGGCGTACTTGTCGCCGGCTGCGGCGAAAGCTGCGCGCGTGGCCGCGAGCCGGGTATCGTGGCCTGCCACCGCCCGGGCGTATTTGCTGCGGAGCGCGGCGGTGCTGGTTTTGTACCTGGCTACGTCTTTGGCGTGGGTGTCCGCGAGCTGGGCGCGCTTGACGGTGTAGTCGGCCCGGGATTTGGTGTACGCGTCGCGGAGCGCGGCGATTCGCGCGTCCCGGGCCGGGGCTTCCTTGGCATAGGCGGCCTTGAGCCGGGCCTTGGCTTTCTTGTAGTCGGTCCTGGACTGGGCGTACGCATCCTTGAGGGCCTGGATGCGGTCCGTCTTGGCCTGGGATGCGCTGGCATATTGTGCTTTCAGCTGTGCCCGCGCGGCGGCGTAGTCGGCCTGGGAACGGGTGTACCCGTCCCTGAGTGCCTGGATGCGGGCATCCCTGGCGGGGGCCTCCTTGGCGTACGCCGTTTTGAGTGCGGCTAGTTCTGCTTCGTAGGCGGCAGCGGCTTTCGTGTGGGCCGCCCTCAGATCGTCTTTGGCTGCTGTGGTTGTCGCTGCGGCGTAGTCCTTGGCGTAGGCGGCCTTCTCCGCGGCGTGTGCCGCCTTGGCCTTCTCCACTGCGGCGTTGTAGGCGACCCTCTTGGCGGCGTAGTTGGCCTTTTCGTTGGCAATGGCACGGTCGAGCGCCGGCCTCTTCAGCCTGTTCGCATCGGCAAGGGCGGCAAGGTCCTTGGTGTAGGCCGTGGTCTTCCGGTCGAAGGCTGCCCGTTCGGCGGCGATGTCCCGGCCCAAGGCGGGGCGTTTCTCGTCCTGGGCGGCGGCGAGGTCCTTCAGGGCTTTCGCGTTTGCTGCGGTTTTCCGGGCGTAGCTTGCCTTTTCCGCGGCAAGGGCCTTGTTCAGCGCGGGCCGCTGTGCGTTTTTCGATTTGGTGAGCGCGGCGACTGCCTTCTCGTAGGCCGAGTCCTTGGCGTCGAGGTCGGCGCGCTTGGCGGCGAGCGCTTTGTCCAAGGCGGGCCGGAGGTTCTGCTGGTACGCGTACTCGCTGGCCTGGTCGTCCACGAACCGCTGGGCCGCCGTCTGGTAGTCGGCGATGAGGGTGATGAGGGCGGCGTTATACGCGGCCTTGGTCATGGGGGCGGAAAGCGCAGCGGCCGCCATGCCGGCGGGGCGGCTGGCAGCCGCCTGGGTTGCGGCGTTGGCCGCCGGCGCCACTGCCGCCGCACCAAAGGCAAGCGCGAGGCTGAGGCCAAAGATGCTGGTGATACTGGTGGTGTTCTTGTGCACGAGGCCGATCGTACAGGACCGTTTTGTTTTTCGGGCGGCCGGATGGTACATAGGCGGAAAGCTTGCGCAGATCCTGCGGAAGGCAGGGGGCCGACGGCGGCATACCGTCACCCAGGCGGACTGGCCGGACGAGAGAGGCCGGCTGAAGCAATCTTCCGATCGCCGCAGCCGGCCCTGAACCGCGCCAACTCGGCGCTTCCGCGGAAGGTAAGAGATTCGAACTCTTGGTACGGGGTTACCGCACACTGGTTTTCAAGACCAGCTCCATCGGCCACTCGGACAACCTTCCCTAGCTAGTAGTCTTTCATAGGCAGTCGGCTGCCACAAAAACGCGCAGCGCTTGCGGATGCGCGGCGCTCCCCGCCATATTCTGGGGAGAGATGTTGATAGGACCTGGTCTTCGCGGCGCGCGCACGGAGCCAGTTAGGAATCGGGAGTGCTCCATGAAGGCTGTCTATATCTCAGAGCCCGGCGGCCCCGAGGTCCTGGAAGTCCGTGAGGTCGAGGCCCCGGTTGCCGGCCCCGGCGAGGTACTGATCGACGTCGTGGCCGCGGGCCTCAACCGGGCCGACGTCCAGCAGCGCAGGGGGTTCTACCCGCCGCCTCCGGGCGCCTCCGAGATTCCCGGGCTGGAGATCTCCGGGCGGATTGCGGGCTTCGGTCCGGGCGTCACCAAGGCCTTCTCCGTGGGGGACAAGGTAGTGGCGCTGCTCTCCGGCGGCGGCTACGCCCAGAAGGTGGCCGTGCCGGCAGGGCAGGTGCTGAGAGTCCCCGACGGTGTGGACCTGGTCACGGCGGCGGCCTTGCCGGAAGTGGCCGCCACTGTCTACTCCAACCTCATCATGACGGCGCAGCTGCAGCCGGGCGAGACTGTCCTCATCCATGGCGCCACGGGCGGCATCGGCACCATGGCCATCCAGCTGGCCAAGGCCGTCGGTGCCCGGGTGGCAACGACGGCCGGCAATGCGGAGAAGGTCGGCACCGCGAAAGCGTTCCTCGGCGCGGACATCGCCATTAACTACGCGGAGGAAAACTTCCCCGAGAGTCTCCGCGCGCAGAACGGCGGCCACGGCGCGGACGTGATCCTCGACGTCGTCGGCGCCAAATACCTCGCACAGAACATCGACGCCCTGGCCGACTACGGCCGGCTGGTGGTGATCGGGCTGCAGGGCGGGACCAAAGCGGAACTGGACCTCGGACAGTTGCTGTCGAAACGTGCCGCCATCATTGCCACGGCCCTGCGTCCCCGCCCGGTCGAAGAAAAGACAGTGATCATGAATGCCGTCCGTGACGCCGTCTGGCCGATGCTGACCGACGGCAGGATCAGGCCCCTTGTGGCAAAAACTTTCCCTCTGGACCAGGCCGCCGCCGCGCACGCGTACTTCGACTCAGGCGACCACGTGGGCAAAGTCCTGCTGGTCATGTAGCCGGGCTGTTTTGCCGGAACGGCATGAATCACGCTAACGTAATTCCATACGCGGTATACACGCGTCTTGGGGCGCGTGTATGCTGTGTGGTTTCCTGACCTTCGGGAGCGCCATGTCCATTCGCCACAGTCTCCTTGCCCTCCTGCAGGACCGGCCGCGCTACGGGTATCAGCTCAGAGCCGAGTTCGAGGACCGCACCGGTGCGTCGTGGCCGCTGAACATCGGGCAGGTCTACACCACCCTCGACCGGCTGGAACGCGACGGGCTGGTCCAAAACGACGGCAGCGACGGCGACGGGCACGTCATCTACAGCATCACGCCGGCCGGCCGGACCGAAGCCCGGAACTGGTTCGCGGCCCCGGTCGCCCGCACCAGCCCGCCCCGGAATGAACTGGCCATCAAGCTCGCCCTTGGCCTCACGATCCCCGGGACGGACGTCGGCGCCATCATCCAGGCCCAACGCGCCGTCTCGATCCGCGCGCTGCAGGAATACACGAAATCCCGCCGTGACACAGCCGCCCTGCAGCGCCCGGCCGATACCGCCAGGCTGCTGGTCCTGGACTCCCTGATCTTCCAGACCGAGGCCGAGGTGCGCTGGCTGGACCTCTGCGAGGCCCGCATGCTGCAGCTCAGCAACCCCCCGGCCTAGCCGCAACGCCGCCCGGGTCCGGGGTCCCCTTCCCGGCCGTTCACCGCGCACGGCCGACCGTTCGTCGCGCAAACCGCGCCGCCGGGCGCAGGGCAGGCGTCAGCACGGGGCCGCGTTGGTAAGGTGCCGGGGGCAGCGCTCACTGGGCTGCCCCGCAGGGTTTCTCAAGGAGGAGACATGGGCACAAGGCCAGACGGCACACTAGGCGACAGTACGCACGGCGAGACTACGAGCGGCGCCGTGAAACTCGACGACGGGCTCGCACCCGACCCGTCCCTTCCGCCGACGTCGGTGGATGAGGCGGTCCGCGAGGCCGCGGACCGCAAATGGACCCCCGGCAAGATCGCGCTGTGGACGGCCATCGCACTGCTGGGCGGCGTCGCCTGGTTCATGCTCGCCATCATCCGCGGCGAAACCGTCAATGCGATCTGGTTTGTGTTCGCGTCGGTCTGCACCTACCTCATCGGTTACCGTTTCTACTCCAAAGTCATCGAGCGATACCTCCTCAAGCCCAATGACCGCCGGGCCACACCGGCCGAATACAAGGCCGACGGCAAGGATTACGTCCGCACGGACCGCAACGTCCTGTTCGGCCACCACTTCGCCGCCATCGCCGGCGCCGGTCCCCTCGTGGGCCCGGTCATCGCGGCGCAGATGGGCTACCTCCCCGGCACCATCTGGATCATCATCGGCGTCGTCCTCGCCGGCGCCGTCCAGGACTACCTTGTCCTGTTCTTCTCCATGCGCCGCGGCGGACGTTCGCTCGGACAGATGGCCCGCGAAGAACTCGGCGTGATCGGCGGGACCGCCGCCCTGATCGCAACCCTGCTCATCATGGTGATCATCGTCGCCATCCTGGCCCTCGTGGTGGTCAACGCCCTCGGCGAAAGCCCGTGGGGTGTCTTCTCGGTGGGCATGACCATCCCGATCGCCCTCTTCATGGGTGTCTACCTGCGCTACCTCCGGCCGGGCAAAGTCATGGAGGTCTCCATCATCGGCTTCGTGCTGCTCATGGCCGCCATCATCGGCGGCGGGGCCGTGGCGGGCACCGAATGGGGCGCGGCGTTCTTCCACCTGGACAAGGTCACCATCGCCTGGGGCCTCATCATCTACGGCTTCATTGCGGCGATCCTTCCCGTCTGGCTCCTCCTGGCCCCCCGCGACTACCTCTCCACTTTCATGAAGATCGGCGTGATCGTGATGCTGGCCCTGGCCATCATCGTGGTCCGCCCGGAGATCACCGTCCCGGCCTTCAGTGAGTTCGCCGGCCGTGACAACGGCCCGGTCTTCTCCGGCGCCCTCTTCCCGTTCTTGTTCGTGACCATCGCCTGCGGCGCCCTCTCCGGCTTCCACGCCCTGATCTCCTCCGGCACCACCCCGAAACTGATCGAGAAGGAACGCCAGACGCGCCTGATCGGCTACGGCGGCATGCTCATGGAGTCCTTCGTGGCCATCATGGCCCTCGTGGCCGCGATCTCCATTGACCGCGGCATCTACTTCGCCATGAACGCCCCCGTGGCGCTGACAGGCGGCACGGTCGAGACCGCCGCTGCGTGGGTCAACAGCCTGGGCCTGTCCGGCGTCAACATCGCCCCCGGCGACCTCGCCCAGACCGCCAAAGACGTGGGGGAGCAGAGCATTGTGTCCCGCTCGGGCGGTGCCCCCACGCTCGCCGTCGGCCTGGCCCACATCATGCAGCAGTTCATCGGCGGCACCGCGATGATGGCCTTCTGGTACCACTTCGCCATTATGTTCGAAGCCCTGTTCATCCTCACCGCGGTCGACGCCGGGACCCGGGTTGCGCGCTTCATGCTGCAGGATTCGATCGGCAACTTCGTCCCCAAGTTCAAGGAACACTCGTGGCGCCCGGGCGCCTGGCTGTGCACCGCCATCATGGTGGCGGCCTGGGGCGCGGTGTTGCTGATGGGCGTCACCGACCCGCTGGGCGGCATCAACACCCTCTTCCCCCTGTTCGGGATCGCCAACCAGCTGCTCGCGGCCATCGCCCTCTCGGTATGCCTGGCCATCGCTGCCAAGCGGACCGCCCTGAAGTACCTGTGGATCGCGGCAGTCCCGCTGGCCTTTGCCGCCGTCGTCACCATCACGGCGAGCTTCTACAAGATCTTCTCGCCCGTTCCGGCGGTGGGCTACTTCGCCAACAACGCGGCCTTCGCCAAGGCCCTGGCGGACGGCAAGACCTCTTTCGGCACGGCGAAGACCCAGGCGGCCATGGAAGCCGTGGTCCGCAACACCATGATCCAGGGCTGGCTGTCGATCATCTTCGTGGTGCTGAGCATCATCGTGATCATCACCGCCGTGATGGCAACCATCAAGGCCCTCCGGAACACGGCGGCGGGGCTCCCCAACGCCGAGAACGAGGACCCCGCCCGCGCCTCGCGCGTCTTCGCCCCGGCCGGGTTCATCCCCACCGTGGCGGAACGCGACGTCATGGCCGCGTGGGACAAACTCCCGGCCGGGCAGCGGCTTGAAAAGTCCGGGCACCACTGATGCCGGCCCGCAAGTGAACGCGGTAATCGCCGCGTTCCGGGGGTTTTCCGGGTACCTCGGCGGCGTCCTGGGCGCCGATGCCTACAAGAAGTACCTGGAACACCACGCGTCCTCGGGCCACGCCGGCCCGCCGCTGACGGAACGGGAGTTCTGGCGGGACCGCACCGACCGGCAGGACACCAGTCCCCAGCAACGCTGTTGCTGAGCTGGTGTTGTTGAGCCGGTGCTGCTGACCGGACCGTGACGCGGCCGGCGCCGCCCCTTCGCTTCGGGCGGACGCCGGCCCCGCGCGGCCGGGTGCGTGAGAGTATGAAGCCATGAGCGATCAGGACGACACTCAGCCACGCACCGGGACGGCCGACGACGTGCCCGTCGAAGGCACCCCCCTGGACGACGGGGCGCCCGCGGGCCCCGGACACCTGGCGGGGCCGGCCGACCTGCCGGCCGGCCGCGCCAACCCTCCGGGCACCGGGTCCCGGCCCCCGCAGGGCGGCGACCCCCAGGACCTGGTGGATCAGCCCGCCAAGGTCATGCGGATCGGCACCATGATCAAACAGCTACTGGACGAGGTGAAGTCCGCACCGCTGGACAACGCGGCCAGGGTCCGGCTGGCGGAAATCCACGACCGATCGATCAAGGAACTCGAGGACGGACTCGCTCCCGAGCTCGTTGAAGAGCTCGAACGGATCAGCCTCCCCTTCCCGGAGGACACGACCCCCTCCGACGCCGAGCTGCGGATCGCCCAGGCCCAGCTGGTCGGCTGGCTCGAGGGGCTCTTCCACGGCATCCAGACCGCCATCGCGGCCCAGCACGCGGCCCGGGAGCACGCCTACGCGCAGATGCAGCTGCGCCAGCTGCCGCCGGGAACGGTGATTGCGCCCGGCGTCATCATCGGGGAAAACGGCGAGCCGGTCCGCGCCGCGGCGCCCCGGCGTGGCGCCGACCCCTCCCAGCCTCCCGAGCCCGCCGACCCGGACCACGGCCCGGGCCAGTACCTCTAGACCGCCTTGGGTTTCTTCCCCACGGCGCGGCAGGGGCGCAAGGACGACGCCGAACTCGGCAAGGGCCTCTGGCGGCGCGCCCACGACCGCTTCAACCGCGGCCTGGACCGCTATCACCAGGTCCTCGAGGGCGTTGAGGACGAGACGCTGTACGCCGAGCTCGTGGACATCGCGGACCAGCTCTCGGCGCTGGGTCCCCGGGTCCGGGAGGTCTGCGCGGAGGCCCAGCGGCGTTACCCCAGCAGCGGACTGGACATTCCGGGCCCGCTGGCAGGGGTCCACCGTGCCCTCTCCATGGCCGGGAATTCGCTGGCAATGACCGCGGAGGCGGCGGCGATGCTCCGCCTCGCCGTGGGCCCAGTCCCGGCGGGCGCGGCGTCCGTGCAGCGACGGGCCGACGCCGTTATCGAACACGTCCATGACGCCGAGCGGCGCCTTGCCGAGGCCGCCGGCAGCGGCGCGGCGCCAGCCTGACCCACGGGTCTGGTGCATGCCCCCGGACACCGGCGGCTGGGTCTTGCCCGGCAGTGACCCCGGCCTCGCTCCCGGGGGGACATGCTCAGTTCGCGACTCCACCATTGGACATGGCAGCACTATGTCCTCTGTTGCCCGCTAAAAATGAGCATGCTCCACGGGGCGGGCGGGGTCCTGGGGGACATGCTCAGTTCGCGACTCCACCATTGGACATGGCAGCACTATGTCCGCTGTTGCCCGCTAAAAATGAGCATGCTCCACGGGGCAGGCGGAATCCTGCGGGGCATGCCCCCGTCGTGACCGCAAAGAATGAGCATGTCCTGCGTGGTGCATGGTGCGTGGTGCGTGGTGGGGTCCTGGGGTGTCCCGGACCCTGGCGGCACCGGGTGCTCCACGTGTCAGGGGTATTCCCGGTTACGCGCCTAGCTTAGCCGGGCCCAGGCGCTGGCCCGGCGGCGCCGATATTGGCAGGATACTTATATGACTTTTTCACCGGAACTGACGTTCAATGACGGCAACACCATTCCCCAGCTCGGCTACGGGGTGTGGCAGGTTGAAGACGACGTGGCGGAGAAGGTAGTGGTCCAGGCTTTCGAGGCCGGATACCGCCACATCGACACCGCCAAGATCTACGGCAACGAAGCGGGCGTGGGCCGCGCCATCGAGCGCTCCGGCCTCAAGCCCGAGGAAATCTTTATCACCACCAAGCTGTGGAACGCGGACCAGGGCTACGAGTCCACCCTGAAGGCGTTCGAAGACTCCATGGACCGCCTCGGCCTGGAGACGCTGGACCTGTACCTCATCCACTGGATGCAGCCCAAGCAGGACAAGTACGTCGACACCTGGAAGGCGCTCATCGAGCTCCAGAAGCAGGGCCGGGTCAAGAGCATCGGCGTCTCCAACTTCACCAAGGAGGGCCTGCAGCGCCTCATCGACGAGACGGGCGTGGTTCCTGCGATCCACCAGATCGAACTGCACCCGTTCTTCAGCCAGGCGGACCTGCGCGAGTTCAACGCCTCCCAGGGCATCCTCACCCAGGCCTGGTCGCCGCTGGGACAGGGCGGTGAGCTCCTCGAGAGCCCTGTCATCTCCCAGATTGCCGCCAAGCACGGTGCCACCCCGGCGCAGGTCGTCATCGCCTGGCACCTGGCTATCGGCAACGTCGTCATCCCGAAGTCGGTGACCGAGTCCCGGATCCGCGAGAACTACGCGGCCCTCGACGTGACCCTCGACGAAACGGACATCCAGGCCATCAACGGACTGGACCGCACCGCCGAAGGCGCCGGCCGGATCGGCCCGGACCCGGCAGTCTCCGACTTCGCCTAAGCACCCTGTCAGCCCGGACGGGCCGGCGTCTGCAGAGGGCCTGCACCCCGCACGGGGTGGGGGCCCTTTCTGCTGCCTAAGCGGCGGCGCGGCGCACCCTCGCCGGGACCACGTCGATGACGGCCCAGCCGTCCTCGCCCGCGACGCACCGGCTCGCGAAACGGTCCGCGGCGCCCGCGTCATCAAAGCTCTCGGTGCGGATCCGGCCGGAGTCGGGGTCCAAGTACGTGACCTCGAAGTACGGGGCGCCGTCGTCCGGAGCGACGCCTCCGCCGGCCTGGAATTCCTGCTGGAAGTTTGCCTGCAGCTCCTGATTGTTCTCCATAATTCCAGTGTGCAGCCGACCCCTGACAGGAAGACTTCACGCCTCCGGCGTGTTGCCGAGCCGCAGCACCCGCTCCCGGGCGAGCACCTCCTTGCGGTGCTGCCGGTCCGCGGCCCGGGCCGTCTGCTGCGCCACGGCCGCCGCCAGCTCGTGCCGCTTCCGCGCTCCTTTTAGCCCGGCCTCGGCCAGGTCAAGGCGCCGCCGGAGATCGCGCGCCTCATCGGCCAGCCCGGCGGCCTCGGCCGCCGCCTCGGCCAGGTCCGCCGCCGCGCGGCGCGCTTCCTCGTCGGCCGCCGCGGCGGCCACCCCGGCCTCCTTCAGGGCCGCCCGCGCCCGCTCCACCGCCGACGGCGTCGGCACCGTTCGCGCCGTGCCGACAGCACGCAGCCGCGGCTGGTCCGCCGGTTCGGCCCCGCGGGTGCCAGGGGAACCGCCGTCGGACGCTTCTTCCGCGGCTCCGGGACCCGTTCCCGGCAGCGCCGGACGTTCCGGGAAACCCGCAGGGGCCGGGACAACCAGATCTTCCGGGACGGCGACCGCGCCCGCGAGATCGACGACGTCGACCCCGTCCGCCGAAAGCGTGCGCAGCAGCCTGCCGCTGCGCACGGCGGCTGCGGCCCCCTGGTCCGTGGTGGCGGCCCGCAGGGTCTGCTCGACTTCCGCCGCGACAGCGGCGCTGAGCGGCCGGCCTTGCTCTGCGGCCACGTCGCGCGCCGCCTTCACGGCCCCGGCCAGCAGTTGCCGCCGTTCCTGCGCCAGGCCACGGAGGGCGGCCGCATCCAGGGCCGACTGCGCTGCCTGCATGGAGGTACCCAGCCGGGCCAGCTCCCGCAGGATGTCAGGACGGTGCACCGCCAGCATGTTGACCGCCCAGGCTGCGACGGAGGGTTTGGGCAGGGCCCGGACTTCAGCCGCCAGACCACGCTGCTGCGGGGCCGGGGTGCCGGCGTCACCGACGCCTTTGGCCGCAGCCGCCCGTGCCGCGATGAACTCGCCGTACGGCAGCGCGTACAGCGGCCCGGCAATGCCCGCGAGGTCCGGGGATCCCATGCAAGAATCATAGAAGTCTTCCGGAGGAGTGTTCACGTGATCGAAATTGGCGGGCTGCCGGCCCACGTCCTGCTGGTCCACGCGGTGGTGGTACTCGGCCCGATCGCCGGCCTGGGCGCCATCATCTACGCCGCGGTGCCGCGATGGCGGAACTACCTTGCCTGGCCCCTGGCCGTCTTGTCGCTCGTGCTGGTCCCGGTAACGGTGGTGACAGCGCAAGCCGGTGAGCAGCTGGAAAAGGCCCGTCCGGCCTCGGCCCTGGTGCACGAGCACGCCGAACAGGGCGATGTGCTCAAGGTGGTTTCGGTGATCTTCTTCGTCATCGTCGCGGCCATGCTGGCCGTCACGTACGAGCCTTTTGGCCGGCGGCTGGCGTTCCTGGGCGGGTTGCGGGAGAACCGGGTGGTCTGCGTGATCCTCCTGGTCGCCGGCGCCGCGGCCGGCGCCTTCTTCATCTACCAGAGCATCGTCACCGGTCACTCCGGCGCGGCCTCCGTCTGGGGTCGCTAAGCCGGCGCCCGGGCGGGTCCGTGCTCCGCTGACCCGCGCCGGACTTTGCGCAGCGTCACGAGGAGCAGGGCCAGGGCGGCAACCTGAAGGGCGGCCACCGCGGCGATGAGCAGCGGCCGGGCCCCGTAAAGCCAGCCGTACAGCGCGCCGCCAACCAGCGCCCCTGCGCCCTCGAATGCCGCGAAGACGCCGTAGGCCGTGCCCTGGCGGGGCTGCGGGACGAGGTCGGCGACCAGCGCCTTGACCGTGGAATCCTGGACACCCGTGGCCGCGCCCCAGACCAGGACGCCCGCCACTGCGGCCCCGGCACCGGGTGCCAGGGCCAGGATCGGCACGGCCGCAATCAGCACGGGCAATCCCAGCAGCACCGCGGCCCCGGCACGGTCGTACAGGACACCGCTGGCGAGGGCGGCGAGGGCCGCAGCCCCCATGGCGCCGGCGTACAGCAGCGGAACCACCGGGACGGGGACAGCGACTGCGGCCGTCAGATGGTAGGAGATGACGCCGAACGCCACCAGGCCCGCGCTCCAAAAGAACGCGGCCACGGCAAACAGGGCGAAAGCGCCGGCGAACACCGGCGGACGGCCGGGGTCCGCCGCCGGCGACCCGGCGCGGCCGGCGTCGGACGCCGGGGTATCCACGCCGGGATCGCTGACCCGGCGGCGCAACGACACGAGGATTGCCAGCGCGGCCGCCGCCGGAATGACCAGCACCGCAAACGCTGCCGGCAGTGAACCGGTGGCAACCAGCACCGCGGACACGAGCAACGGGCCCAGGAGGGCCCCGACCAGGTCCAGGGACTTATGGACGCCGAAGCCGCGGCCGCGGCCCACCGCAGTGGCAGCGGCGGCCAGCAGAACGGTCTTGGCCGGGCTGCGGACGGCCTTGCCGACCCGGTCCCCGATGATGAGCGCGGCCGCCAACGCCAGACCGGCGGATCCCGCCAGGGGCGTCACCGCCAGCAACGGGACGCAAACGGCGGTGAGCGCATACCCGGTCATGGTGAAGGCCCAGTACTTCCCGGTCCGGTCCGCCCAGGGTCCGAACAGCAGCCGGAGACCCTGGGACGCGGCCTCGGCCGCGCCGGTCACCAGGCCGACGAACAGTGCGGACGCGCCGAGCTGGGCCAGCAGGGGGCCGCCGAGCGGGCGGGCGCCGTCGGACACCATGTCCGTGGCGAGGCTCACGAGGCCGAATCCGAGCACCGGCCCCCACAGCCGGGACTGCCGTTCCATTCCCTAAGGCTGGCGGACGTCCCCGGAAAAGACAATATGCGCAGGTCAGGGGCCTGCGCGCCGTCCGTGATGCCGGAAGAAATATAGCCGGAAGCGGTTGTTTCGTGTCTGCGGCTTGATACTTTTTTCACAGCCGATCCGCACCGTGCGGGCCGGGGGGACCCACGATGTCGGACTGAATAGAGGAACTGTGAAGCCCTTTTCGCATCTGCTGCGCCGCAGCGACAGGAGACTGCCGGCAATCTCCGCCGCGTTTCTTGGCTCGGCCGTCGCCGCCGCGCTGGCACTCACCGGCGTCGCCGTGACGGCGCCGCCGCTGGCCGTCGCCGCCACCACCCCTGCCCCCACCGGGTGGCTGCACACGTCCGGCGGGACCATCCTGGACTCGAACAACGCCCCGTACACCATCAAGGCCGCCTCCTGGTTCGGACTGGAAACACCGGACTGCGTCCCGCACGGCCTGTGGGGAACGCTCACCATCGACGAGGCCCTGGCCAACATCAAGTCGATGGGGTTCAACACGGTCCGGCTGCCGTTCTCCAACGAGTGCCTGGCCGCGACGTCCATCAAGGGCAGCGTCAACTACTGGGCCAACCGGGCCTACAACCTCGAGGGCAAGCGCCCCCTGGATGTCATGGACACCGTCATTGCCCGGGCTAGGGCCAACGGACTGCAGATCATCCTGGACCGGCACCGGCCGTCCTCCGCTGACCAGTCTCCGCTCTGGTACACCTCGGCCTACCCGGAGTCGAAGTGGATCGCCGACTGGAAATTCCTGGCCGACCGCTACAAGAACGATCCCACGGTCATCGGCGCCGACCTCCACAACGAGCCCGCAGGTGCCGCGACCTGGGGCGGCGCCGCCGCCACCGACTGGCAGGCCGCCGCCACCCGCGGAGGGAACGCGGTCCTGGCCGCCAACCCCAACCTGCTGATCATCATCGAGGGCATCGAGAACCAGGGCAACGGCACGTCCACGTGGTGGGGCGGCGGCCTGGCCGACGTCAGGAACAAACCCGTCACGCTGGCCACGCCCAACCGCGTGGTGTACTCCCCGCACGACTACCCGCCGTCGCTCTTTGCCCAGAAGTGGTTCAGCGATCCCAACTACCCCAACAACCTGCCGGCCGTGTGGGACGCCAACTGGGGCTACCTCCAGAAGCAGGGCATCGCCCCGGTCCTGCTCGGCGAGTTCGGCACCGCGCTGCAGACCACCCCGGACAAGCAGTGGATGGAGAAGATCGTCTCCTACCTCGGCAGCAACGCCATGAGCTTCGCCTATTGGTCGTTCAACCCGAACAGCGGCATCACCGGAGGCCTGGTCCAGTCGGACTGGCGCACCCCGGAAGCGGCCAAACTCGCGGCCCTCGCGCCGATCCTGAAGGGCACCGCGACGCCGACAGCGACCGCGGCACCGACGGCGACGCCGACGGCCACTGCGACGCCGACACCTACGGCGACTGCGACCCCGACTCCGACCGTCACCGCCACACCGACGCCTACGGCAACGCCGACTCTGACGGCGACCGCGACGCCAACGCCCGTGCCGACGTCGGGCGCTCCGATCAGCGCGGCCTGGAAGCTCAGCAGTTCCTGGAACGGCGGCTATGTGGCCAATATTGAGGTCACGGGCCTCCGGGCGGCCGCCGGCTGGAGCGTCAGTTGGCCCGATCCCAACGTCACGAAGGTCGTCAACTCCTGGGGGATCAGCTGCACCGCGGTCCCGAAAGTGTCTGTCACCTGCAGCGGCTCGGACTGGGCCACGAAGATCGCCGCCGGCCAGAAACTGTCCGTGGGCCTGCAGGTGGATTCACTCAAAGCCCCGGTCAACCCCGTGCTGACCCTGAAGTAATCCGTCGGACCCGCCGGGCCGGCGGTGGGCCGGCCGTGCGTCACCGGTACCGGGCCGGCGGCTGCACGGTCAGCGCGAACGGCCCGGCGTGGTCGGACGTGACCCGCACAACGTAGGGACCCGGCGTGAGTCCCGCGACGTCGATCGTCCGGCGCCCGGCGTCGTTGGCGGCTGCCCGCACCAGTTCTCCGGCGTCATCGAGCAGTTCCACGTGGACTGACTCCGGGAGCACGCCGGTGGAGGCGTCGCCGAGCACGAGTTCGTGGTCGCGGAGCATGTCCTCGCCGATCACCACGCCCCGGAACTCCTCCGGCCGGCTGAACCAGTCGGGGTGCACGTCCTCCCACCAGTCCGGGAGGATGTGCAGCTCTTCCTGCCAGCTGCGGCGCAGGGCGTCCGCGTTGAGGTTCGCGCCGACCCACAGCGTGTACCGCGTATGGGTCGGTCCCGAAACCCGGACGTAGTAGGTCCTGCCCTCCTGGAGCCCTAACGTCGTGGAGCGGGCATGGTTGGTGAAGAGCTGCCCCCGCGCGTCGTCGTACAGGGTGACATCGACCTCCTCGTCGCTGCCCACCACCACCTGCGGGATCCGCAGGGCGCCGACGTCGGCCGGGACGTTTACCCGGAAGTAGTCCTGGTCGGCCGTCGCCGGGCCGGCGCCGAGGCTGTGGAGTGTCAGAGGGAAAAACCCCGGACCGAATTCGAACAGTGCCGATACCCAATCAGGCGCCCCGGCCGGGCGGACCACGCGAAGATGCGTTGCCGTGTCAAACGTGTCATTCGCCTCGAACGGATCCGGTGCCAGGGTGCCCGGACGGATGCGGCCGGAGAGCAGGTAGGCACTCGGCCCGCTGCCGCGCACCACCAGGCGGTACCGGCCGGATCCCAGCTCGGCCGTCAGCCGTGCCGTCCCGGCGCCGGCCGGGGCCGTGACGGCAGCCGACGGATCAACGGCGTTCGGATCAGTGCTCTCCAGGAGGAGGCTGACCCGGGACAGCCGGTCGTACCATTGCAGGTCGACCTGGAGGGTCGAAAACGAGGCGATATCCAGGAGGAACTCGTCCCTGTCGCCGGTGCGGTTGATAGCGGAGTTGAATATCGGCTCGAAGGTGCCGTCGGCTCGGGGGAAGAGCCGTTCCGGGGCGCTTTCTGTGGCCGTCTCCGCCATCCGCGCGGACATCGCCGCCCAGACGGCGGCATAAGCGTCGAGGCCCTTGCCGCCGGGTCCCGCTCCGTCCCAGCCGGCCGTCACGAGGGTGTCCCGGAGCTGGTCCACGGAAAGGGCCGGGTTGGCGTAGCGCATCATCGCGGCAACGCCGGCAACCAGCGGGGCCGAAAAGGACGTCCCGGACGGCAGGGATCCTGTCAGGCTCATCGGCGTCGGCACCACCGGGATGTTGACTCCAGGCGCCCAGAGGCCCACCGAACTGCCGTAATTCGAGAAGCCCGCCTTGGTGCCGTCATCGTTCAGCGCCCCGACCGTGAGCGCCCGGGGGGTGCGCGTGGCCGGACGCAGCACCGAGTCATCCGGCAGGCTGATGTTGTCGTTGCCAGCCGAAGCGATCATGAGGACCCCGTTGTCGGCCGCCCAGTTGAACGTGTCGTTCCAGGCGCTCGTGCCGAAGAAGAATTCCACGGACGTGAACCCGCCCGAATAGACCACGAAGGGGATGCCCCATTGCGTGCACCGGATCATCGCGGTCTTGGCCGAATCGGCAGAGCGGTCGTCGTAGAAGTAGCAGGCACGGGCGACGCTTCCGCCGGATCCTGCGGCTCCGGCAACGTTTCCCACCGCAGCGGCCGCCGAACTCGCCACCATGGTGCCGTGGTAGGTCGTGCGGCCGGGGCCGGTAGGGATACCCGCGACGTCATCCACGGTGTTCCAGCGCGGCAGTCCTGTGCCAAGATCAGCCAGCGCTTGGGCGCCGCCGGAACCCGGCGTACTCGGTGCGTCGAACCAGAAACCGCTGTCCACAATGGCCATGAACACCGGTCCTCCGCCCGCCGACCGCGCCAGGCGCAGCGTCTCGATCAGTTGCCAGGCATCGGCGATTCGTGAGGGTCCGCTGAACGCAGGCCAGGTGGTTGGATCCGCGCTGTAGAGCAGGCCGGCGCCCTCAGCCGGACCATAGAGCGGAAGCGAGTGATGGTCGACGCCGACCTCATTGAGCCAGACACCGCGCCCTTCCTCCAGCATCGGAGCGATGAGTTGGCTGAGCGCCAGCCCGGCCGGATCCGAGTAGCGGATGCGGCCGGCGGCCAGTCCGGCGCGGTCAAGGCAGGCGCCGAGATTCACGTCCCGCGCGTCGGGGAGCCGGTCAAAGCGGAACTTCACGCTCCTCGGCAGGCCCGTCGGATCGACGGGCTCGGGACGCCCGACTCCGGCCCGGCGGAATTCCTCCGGCAACCCGGGATCTGAGGCGTCCCGCACGATCCTGCCGCCGAGACCGGTCAGCCGGGCAATCAGTTCGCGCTCGCCGGCGTCGACGATCACTTCGTCCGCCACGAAACTCACCGGCCGTCCGTCGTCGAGCGCCAAGGCCGCAATGGGCCGGCGGCTCTGCCACGAACGGGCCTGCGCGAATCTGGCGAGCGATCCCGATGCTTCGTCGACGTCGATGTCCATGGCTGCCTGCTTTCTCGAGCGTGGCGAGGACAGAGGCGCAAGAGCGCGGCGTGATCGCCGATTATTCTCCGATACCGAGGTCCATGATGGCCCGGCCGGCCCGACGTGTCACTACCCCCGGAACAGGGGTTGCGACGGCGTACTGCAGGGCGATTTCGCCGCAGCCAGCAAAAAACCCCGTATCACCGCTGAATCAGCGGAAATACGGGGTTCTTCCCGAGCTTCCTATCAGAATCGAACTGATGACCTTCTCATTACGAGTGAGACGCTCTACCGACTGAGCTAAGGAAGCAACCACATGAAAGTCCGGTGAACCGGGCGGATCATGCAAGAGACAACTGTAATAGAGTCCCGGCGTCCGGGTCAAAATGAGCGTCCGGCGCCCAACCTGCCCTAGCAGACGGTGTTGTCCGCCGGCGCTTTGCCGTCCACCAGGTAGTTGTCCACGGCGTTGCCGATGCAGCTGTTGGAGCGGCCATAGGCCGTGTGGCCCTCGCCCTTCCACGTCAGCAGCGAGGCGTTGCCCAGCTGCTTGCGCAGGGCGCTGGCCCATTGCAGGGGAGTAGCCGGATCGCCGGTGGTTCCCACCACAACGATCGGGGCCGATCCCTTGTACTCCACCGGGGCAGGGGTCCGGACGTTCTTGTACGGCCAGTCCTTGCAGTTGCTGCCGCCGTAGGCGAAATAGTAGCCAAACGTGGGCGACACCTGGCGCAGCTTCTGGTCCTCGGCCCGCATGGCGGCGGTGTCGGACACCATCGGGTAGTCCAGGCAGTTGATGGCGTTGAAGGCGAAGGAACTGTTCGAACTGTACGTGCCGTTGGGTTCCCGGTCGGCGCCGAAGTCGGCCAGCTGGAGCATGCCTGTGCCGTCGCCGGCCAGGGCCTGCGCGAGGGCCCGGGTGAGGATGGGCCAGTTGTCGTTGTTGTACAGCGGGATGATGAGGCCGCTGACGAAGGTCGACCCCGAGACCTTCCGCCCGTCCCTCGCCGGCAACGGATTGGCCTCCGCGGCAGCGATGGCATTGGTGATCTGCTGGACACCATCCTCGGTGCTTCCCGTGAGCGGGCATCCGCTGCTCTGCAGGCACTTGGCGACATAGGCGTGGAGGGCCTTGTCGAAGGCAGCAGCCTGGTCGCGGGTCAGTTCCTCGTTGCTTCGCGACGGGTCCATGGCGCCGTCAAGGACCAGCCGGCCGACATTGTCCGGGAACAGCGACGCGTAGGTGGAGCCCAGGAGGGTCCCATACGAGTAGCCGAGATAGTTCAGCTTCGCGTCGTTGACCACGCCGCGCAGGATGTCGAGGTCCTTGGCGGCGCTGACGGTGTCGATGTGGGCCAGGACCGGGCCGGTCTTCTCGACGCACTTGGCGGCGATGGCCTTGTTGTCGGCCAGGGCTGCGTCCAGTCCGGCGTCAGTGTCCAGGGCGTAGGTCTTGGCGCGGAACTCGTCACGTTCCTTGTCCGTGAGGCAGGTGACCGGGGCGGAGCGCTTCACGCCGCGCGGGTCGAAGCCCACGATGTCGTAGGCGGACCGGACCTTCTCCGAGATGTTGGTGTTGGCCGCGTCCCGGACGAAGTCGTAGCCGGAGCCGCCCGGACCGCCCGGGTTGACCAGCAGGGTGCCCTTCTTGTTGCCGTGCGTCGCGAGCTTGATGGCGGCCAGCTCGATGCGGTCGCCGTCAGGCTTGCTGTAGTCGAGCGGGACTTTGACCGTGGCGCACTGGAAACTCCCCTCGCACGGTTTCCAGTCCAGCTGCTGGGAGTAGTAGTCGCGCAGTTCCGCGGGCGCCGCGGCGACGATCGAGGGGTCCGGCTGTCCCGCGGCCGCGCCGGACGAGGCGGCGCCCGAGCCGGTGCCGCCGCCCCCGCCGAACAGGCTGCATGAGGCCAGCGTCAGCGCCATGGCCAGGGCGCCGGAGGCCCGCATGCCGACCGCCAGGGATCGGGATCTCGCGGACCGGGGTCGAGCAGGCTTCATGCGGTTCTCCTTGGGGATCGGAACGGTGGCGTTGGTGTCGGTGCGGCGGCCGGGGCCGTCAAATCAGGCTTGACGCCATGGACTCGATGGCCAGTAGCGGAGCAACGTTGGTGGTGGTGATCCGTTTGCGGGCTTTGTTGATGGCGTCCATCCGGGCGAGGGTCACGTCGGCGGTGGAACGCGCGGCGAACTCCACGAGCTCACCTCGAAGTTCAACGTTGACGAGCTCGACGGCGTTCCCCATCTGGATGATCAGGACGTCCCGGTAGAACGACAGAAGGTCCGTCAGGGTCCGGTCCAGGGAATCGGTGACGGAGCGCTTGGCACGGCGTTTCTGGTCGTCTTCAAGCTGTTTGACCTGTCCCCGCATGGCCGGCGGCAGCGTGCCTGTCTCCGGCGCCCCGAGGGTGGCCAGCAGCGCCGCCTTCTCGGCGGCGTCGCGCTCCTCATTGGAACTGGTGGCCTCGTCGGTGGCGATCTTGACCAGCTTCTCGGCCATCATGACTGCCGCCGTGACGCCCCGCAGCGCCAGTGGGAAACGGACCGTTTCCAGCCGGCGCTCCCGGGCCTCCGGATCACGGGCGAGGCGGCGGGCAATCCCGACGTGGCTCTGCGCCGCCCGGGCGGCACGCTCGGCGACCGCCGGGTCCACGCCGTCGCGCTTGACCAGCAGGGCCGCGACGTCGGCCGCGGGCGGGAGCCGCAGCGCGACGGGGCGGCAGCGGGAGCGGATGGTCACGAGGACATCGGCGGGGGAAGGCGCGCAGAGCATCCAGACGGTGCGTGGCGTGGGCTCCTCGATGGCCTTGAGCAGGACGTTGGTGGTGCGCTCGGCCATCCGGTCCGCGTCCTCCACCACGATGATCCGCCACCGGCCCGACGCCGGCCGGTTCCCGGCGGTGGCGACAAGTTCGCGCGCCTCGTCGATGGTGATGGTGACCTTTTCGGTGCGGACGAACGCGACGTCGGAATGGGTTTCGCCGAGGATGGTCAGGCAGGCCGGGCATTCGCCGCAGCCGCGCAGACTGACGTCCTCCTGGTCACAGTTCAGCGCCGCCGCGAAAGCCTTGGCGGCATTGGACCGGCCCGAGCCCGGCGGCCCGGTGAAAAGCCACGCATGGGTCAGCCCCTCGCCCTGCGCAGCCTGGCGGAGCTGTGCCACGACGGCGTCCTGGCCCTGGAGGTCGTCCCAGACGGTCATGCCGTGCTGCTTTGGGGAACGGCCAGCAGGGATTCGACGCGTTCGAGGATCCGGGCGGAGAGTTCGGCGACGGGCAGGCGGGCGGGCAGCACCAGGTACGACTCCGGGCGGGCCGCGGCCAGTTCCAGGAAGGCGGCCCGAATCCTGGCGTGGAATTCGTCGGCCTCGGACTCGAGCCGGTCTTCGGCGGCCTCACCCGCGGTGCGCCGCTGCCGGCCGACCGCGGGGTCGACGTCGAGCAGCACCGTGAGGTCTGGCTCCAGCCCCGAGGTTGCCCACGCGTTGATGTCCCGGACCGCGTTCGTCCCGAGGCCGCGGCCGGCGCCCTGGTACGCCACCGACGAATCAATGTAACGGTCGGTGAGGACGATCTCGCCGCGGTCCAGGGCGGGGCGGATGACCTGGCTGGCGTGCGCGGCGCGGGACGCGGCGAAGATCAGGGCTTCCGTGTGGGCATCGATGTGGCCGTGGCCGTGATCGAGCACCAGGGAGCGCAGCTTCTCGCCGATCGGCGTGCCGCCCGGTTCCCGGGTCCGCAGGACGGTCAAGCCGCGCGATTCCAGGGCCCTGGCGAGTTCCGCCGCCTGGGTGGACTTGCCGGCACCGTCGCCGCCTTCAAAGGCAATGAACAGTCCGGGCAGCGGCCTGCGCAACGGTTGAGGGGACGCTCCGGGGCTCTGGGTAGTCACGGTTCTAGACTACCGACAATCACCGACATTCCAGTCGGCGCAGACCATCGGGAGGGCGCGTAGCACGACGCACAGCGGGACGCGCTGCGGCAGTGCGGCGGGTTTGCGATCGTGTCCGGCGTAACGGCTTCGCCGCCCCGCGGGGCACCCACGTACGCTGTCCGCATGAGTCTTTCTGAAGATCTGGCCGCGAGGCTTTCGCCGGAATCCCTGGTCGTGGCCGCGGGCCGCCCGCCACGCAACCGCGACGAACCCGTCAACCCACCGCTGGTGCTGTCCTCCACCTACTTCGGCACCGGACCCCTCGGCGACGGCGACCGCGGCTACAGCAGGTACTCCAACCCGACCTGGGACCCCTTCGAGGAGGCGCTGGCCCAGCTGGAAGGCGCGGAACTGCCGGGCCTGCTCTACGCCTCGGGGCTCGCCGCCGTCAGCTCGGCCCTGTCCCTGGTGCCTGCCCAGGGCGTGCTCGTCATGCCCTCGCACAGCTACGCGGGATCGGTCACCATGGCCACCGAACTCGCCGAGAAGGGGTTCCTCGAACTGCGGACGGTGGACATCGCCGACACCGACGCCGTCCTGGCCGCGATTGCCCCGGCCGGCGGCCGGCCCGCCAGCATGCTGTGGCTGGAGAGCCCCACCAACCCCATGCTCGGCATCGCGGACATGCGCGCCCTGACCGCCGCGGCGCACGAGGCCGGCGCGATCGTCGTCACGGACAACACCTTCTCCACGCCGCTGGTGCAGCAGCCCCTGAGCCTGGGCTCCGACGTCGTCCTGCATTCGGTGACCAAGTACCTCTCCGGCCATTCCGACGTCGTGCTGGGTGCGCTCGTGACCTCCGACGCCGGTCTCCGTGCCGCGCTGCTGCACCACCGCACCATCCACGGCGGGATCGCCGGTCCGTTCGAGGCGTGGCTGGCCCTGCGCGGGCTCCGCACCCTGGCGCTGCGGATCGAACGGTCGCAGGCATCGGCGCAGGTCCTGGCCGAGCGGCTGAGCGGGCATCCCCGGGTGGCCGGCATCCGCTTCCCCGGCCTGCCCTCGGATCCCGGCCACGAGCGCGCCAAGGCCCAGATGAAGGGTTTCGGGTCCATCCTGTGCATCGAGGTGGCCCCGGTGACCGGCGGCACGGGAAGCTGCGGCGGCGCCGAGGCCGCCGACCGCCTGGTCCGCGCCCTGCACCTCTGGCTGCCCGCCACGTCCCTGGGCGGGGTGGAGTCCCTGATCGAACGCCGGCGCCGGCACACGGCCGAGCCGGAGAGCGTCCCGGACAACCTGGTCCGGATGAGCGTGGGAATCGAGAACGTCGAAGACCTTTGGGCCGATTTGGAGCAGGCATTGGAGGCTCTGGGCGGCTAGGCTGGGGGAGTGGACGGACGCATGCTCATTTACTTTGTCGAATCCGGGGTCTACCTGGTCCTGGCCGTCGTGGCCTTTTCCTTGGAGACCTGGGCGTTTTTCGACTGCCTCCGGCACAAGGCCAACGCGTTCGAGGCCGTCTCCAAGCGGACCAAAACCTTCTGGCTTGCCCTGACCGGCGGCGCGTTCGCCGTGGGCCTGTTCTCCCTGCTCGCGCAGCTCGGCAGCGGCAGCGGCGCCAGCTCGCTCGGTATTTTCGGGCTGGCCGCCGTGACGGCCGCGTCCGTCTACCTGGCCGATGTCCGTCCCGCGGTCAAGGACGCCGGCCGCGGCGGGAACCGCAACATGGGCCCCTACGGGCCCTGGTGACCCCACCGGCCCCCTAAGCTCGCAGGCTCGCTGAGGGAACCCTGCCGGCGTGGGCCCACCCACCGGGCGCTTAGGGTCCGGGCGCGACGGCGTCCCAGCCGACCGTCACCTCGCCCAGCCGCCAGCGTGACGGGCCGTCCTGGACGGGCCAGCCGGCGTCGAGCAGCATCCGGCACATCGCGGACCAGCGCTGCCGGTTGCCGAACGAGGCCAACGGTGCCGCCTCCAGCCAGGCCCTGTCCATCGCCTGCAGGTAGGCGTGGATTTTCTCGCCGGGCACATTCCGGTGGATCAGGGCCTTGGGCAGGCGTTCAGCGACGTCGGAGGGCAGCGTGAACGCACCGAACCGCATGGACACGCTCAGGCTCAGCGGCCCCCCGGCGTCGAGAGCCACCCACGCGGCGCGCCGGCCGATCTCATCGCACGTGCCGTCGATGAACAGTCCACCCGGCGCGAGCCGGTCCTGCACCAGCCGCCAGATGCCCGGCACGTCGGCTTCCTCATATTGCCGCAGCACGTTGAATGCCCGGACCAGCACCGGGCTGCCAGCGACGGGCAGTTCGAAGCCGCCGAGCTGGAAGCCCAGGCCCGGCCGTTCCAGCGCCTTGGCCTGCCGGACCCGCTCAGGTTCAATCTCGATCCCGACCACGCGCACGTCCGCGCGGACCGCGGCGAGGCGCTCGAAGAGTTCAACGGCGGTGGCCGGTGACGCGCCGTAGCCGAGGTCGACGGCGAGGGGATCCGCCGCGGCACGCAACCGCCACGCCTGCGGCCCGGTCAGCCAGCGGTCCACGCGGCGCATCCGGTTGGGGTTCGTGGTTCCCCGGGTCACGTTGCCCACGGGCTTGCCCCCGCGGACACCACCTTTCGCCACTACCCGCTCCGCCTTCTGCACCACACAGCCAGCCTATCCCTCCGGGACGGGCCACCCCGGGGTAGCCTGACACCAAACCCCATCGCAAGGAAGAACCGATGCCTGAACTCCGTGAGAACAACATCCCCGACGTGACCTTGAACAACGGCGTGACGATTCCCCAGCTGGGCTTCGGCGTCTTCCAGGTCCCCGAGGAACAGACCCAGCGCATCGTGGAGGACGCCTTGGCGGCCGGTTACCGGCACATCGACACCGCCGCCGCGTACCGGAACGAGGCCGGCGTCGGCGCCGCCATCGCCGCTTCCGGGATTCCGCGCGAGGACATTTTCATCACCACCAAGCTGCGCAACGGCGAACAGGGCACCGCCCTCGACGCGTTCCGGAACAGCCGCACGGCCCTCGGCGTCGACTACCTGGACCTGTACCTGATCCACTGGCCGGTTCCCTCGCAGGGGCTCTTCACCGAGGCCTGGAAGGCCATGGAAAAGCTGTACGCCGGCGGGGAAGTCCGCGCCATCGGCGTCTCCAACTTCCTCTCCGGCCACTTGGACACGCTTCTGGAAGCCGCGGAGGTCGTTCCGGCGGTCAACCAGATCGAAATCCACCCGACCTTCCAGCAGCAGGAGCTCACGGCCAAGAGCCGCGCACTGGGCATCGCCGTGGAAGCCTACAGCCCGCTGGGCCAGGGCGCCGACCTCGACGCCGCCGCCGTGCAGTCCCTGGCCGCCCGGCACGGTGCGACCCCCGCCCAGATCGTGCTCGCCTGGCATCTGGCCCAGGGCACGATCGTCATCCCGAAGTCCTCCCGAAGCCTGCGCATGCGGGAAAACCTGGGCGCCGCGGCGCTCACGCTCACCCCCGCCGAACTGGCGGAGGTCACGGCACTGGAGTCCGGGGCCCGCATCGGCGCCGATCCCGCCGTCGCCGCGCACAGCCAGATGTAGCCCGGCCGGCGGCGTGATGTAACTCTCGGCACGGCCCGCGGACGCTCGGCTAGGATGAAAACCATGACCTACAAGCTGATTCTGCTGCGCCACGGCCACAGCGAATGGAACGCCAAGAACCTGTTCACCGGCTGGGTGGACGTCGACCTGAACGACCAGGGCCGCGCTGAGGCGGTTCGCGGCGGCGAGCTCCTCGTGGAGAACAACATCCTCCCCGACATCCTCTACACCTCCAGGCTGAAGCGGGCCATCAACACCGCCAACCTCGCCCTGGACAAGGCCGACCGCGGCTGGATCGATGTCAAGCGCGACTGGCGCCTGAACGAGCGCCACTACGGTGCGCTGCAGGGCAAGGACAAGGCCCAGACCCTCGCCGAATTCGGTGAGGAACAGTTCATGCTGTGGCGCCGGTCCTACGACACCCCGCCGCCGCCCCTGGCCGACGATTCCGAGTTCTCCCAGTTCGGCGATCCGCGCTACGCGGACCTCGGCGACGCCATCCCGCGCACCGAGTGCCTGAAGGATGTCCTCATCCGCCTGCTGCCGTACTGGGAATCGGACATCAAGGAGGATCTCCGGGCGGGCAAGACCGTCCTGGTCACCGCCCACGGCAACTCGCTGCGCGCCCTGGTCAAGCACCTGGACGGCATCAGCGACGAAGACATCGCCGGCCTGAACATCCCCACCGGCATCCCGCTGGTCTACGAACTGGACGAGGACTTCAACCCGGTGAACCCGGGCGGGACCTACCTCGACCCCGAGGCCGCTGCAGAGTCCATCAAGGCGGTCGCCAACCAGGGCAAGAAGTAAGCGGCCCCACCGCGGCCGTGGAATCACAGCGCTAAAACAGCACCAAACAACAAACGACGGCGTCCGGCCACCCCCAAGGTGACCGGACGCCGTCGTCGTCTCCGCGGAAGTCCGCGCCGAGGCGTTAGGGCGAACGCGCTAGGCGTGCTCGATGCTGTTCGGCTGCCAGGCACCGGTCACCAGGTAAGTGACCTTCTGCGCCACCGAGACGCCGTGGTCGGCAAAACGCTCGAAGTAGCGGCTGGCCAGGGCGACGTCGACCGTCGTGGCCGGGGACTCCTGCCAGTCGCTGCGCGCGATGGCCTTGAAGACGCTCAGGTGGAGGTCGTTCACGGCGCTGTTGGCCTTCATGATTTCCCGGGCCACTTCGAGGTCGCGGGTGGCCAGCAGGTCCGTGAGCTTCCGGGCGATCAGCAGGTCCTGCTCCGCGAAGCTCTTGAACGTCTCCCGCAGCTGCTCCGGGATCACGGACGCGGGGTAGCGCAGCCGGGCGAGCTGCGCCAGGTGGCGGGCCAGGTCCCCCATCCGTTCCAGGGAGGCGCTCATCCGGAGCGACCCTACGAGCATGCGCAGGTCGCTCGCCACCGGGCCCTGGAGGGCCAGGATGTCGATGGCGTGCTCGTCGAGGCTGTTCTGCAGGAAGTCGATCCGGGCATCGGCGGCAATCACGTCCTCGGCGAGGTCGATATCGGCGCCCTGGAACGCCGTCGTGGCCTTGTCGATGGCCTCCGTGACCAGCGATGACATCTCGACGAGCTGTTCCCTAACCTGGGCGAGCTCCTCCTGAAAAACCTTACGCACGTGTGCGTCCTTTCCTCGGAAATATTGCCTGCCATTGACGCGGCAGGCCTATTTCGGTTCACCTACCGGCGCTCCAACTGTCAACTCTTTCAGTGTCCGGTGAACTGTTACGCGCCAATAGGTGAACGTTAGCTGAACCGGCGCCGGAATAGCAGGATATTTCGGTTCCGGGCGGGCGGCAGAGCATAAGCTGGAGCCGTGGATCCAATGCTCATCGGCGTGATTGCCGGCCTGATCGGCCTCTCGTTTGGCATGTTCGGCGTCCTCGCATTCAGGGTCAGTGAGCAGCAGCGCCACATCGTCGACGTCGACGTCGAAGACCCCTCACTGCCCAAGGGCGCCGCGGAGGTCCTCGCCGTCCTGGGCCGCGCGTTCGTCGTGGTGGACGCGATCGACGGCGTGGTCCGCGCCAGCCCCGCAGCGTACGCCTACGGCCTGGTCCGGGGGCATACCGTGGTGCACCAGCAGCTACTGGACATGACCGCCAAGGTGCGGCGCGACGGCGTCATCCTGGAAAAGCAGTTCGAGCTCCCGCGCGGCCCGCTCGGCCAGGGCACGATCGTCGTACAGGTCCGGGCCGCCGTGATCGGCGATGAATACATCCTCCTGCTCGCCGATGACCGCACCGAATTCACCCGCACCGAGGAAGTCCGCAACGACTTTGTCGCGAACGTTTCCCACGAACTGAAGACGCCGGTGGGGGCCATCTCGCTCCTGGCGGAGGCCCTCGAATCCTCGGCTGACGACCCCGACGCCGTCAAACGGTTCGCCAAGCGCATGCACAAGGAATCGACAAGGCTGGCCGCCCTGGTCCAGGACATCATCGAGCTCTCCCGGCTGCAGGGCGCCAACGTCGCGCAGCAGGGCCGGCCGGTGGACATCAACACGGTGGTCAGCGAGGCCGTGGACCGCTCCCTGTTGCCTGCCGAGAGCAAGAACATCCAACTGGTGGTCGGCGGGCACGCCGAGGCCAAGGTCTACGGCGACCAGGACCTGCTCGTCACGGCGCTGCGCAACCTGATCGACAACGCCATCCGCTACTCGCCCGAGAACACCAAAGTAGGCATCGGCATCCGGGCCAAGGACGGGCTCGTGGCGGTGTCGGTGACGGACCAGGGCGAGGGGCTCAGCCCGGAGGACCAGGAGCGCGTCTTCGAGCGCTTCTACCGGGTGGATGCCGCCCGGTCCCGGCAGACCGGCGGCACGGGACTGGGCCTGAGCATCGTCAAGCATGTCATTTCCAACCATGGCGGCGAGGTGACCCTCTGGTCCCAGCCTGGCCAGGGTTCCACGTTCACCATTCGACTTCCCGAGATGGAAGGCCAGGACGACGCCGAGGCCGGCGAACCGGCCAAGGGCCAGCCTTCCAGCCAGGACACCAGACCGCAACGACGTGACGCCGCCGGCGTCCATGAGCAAGGAGCTACCGCTTGAGCAGGATTCTTATTGTGGAGGACGAGGAGTCCTTCAGCGACCCCCTGTCCTATCTTTTGGGCAAGGAAGGCTTCGAAGTCGAGGTGGTGGACAACGGGATCGACGCCATCACCGAATTCGACCGCAACGGCGCCGACCTGGTGCTCCTGGACCTGCAGCTTCCCGGCCAGTCGGGCACGGAAGTGTGCCGCCAGCTCCGGCAGCGCTCCGGCGTGCCCGTGATCATGCTGACGGCCAAGGACTCGGAAATCGACAAGGTGGTGGGGCTGGAGCTGGGCGCCGACGACTACGTCACCAAGCCGTACTCCTCACGGGAGCTCGTGGCCCGGGTCCGGGCCGTGCTGCGGCGCCAGAGCGAACCCGAGGAACTGGTCTCCAGCACGGTGCAGGCCGGTCCGGTCCGGATGGACATCGAACGCCACGTGGTCAGCGTGGGGGGCGAGCAGATCGCCCTGCCGCTCAAGGAATTCGAGCTGCTGGAAATGCTGCTGCGGAACTCCGGCCGGGTCCTGACCCGCGGCCAGCTGATCGACAGGGTCTGGGGCTCCGACTACGTGGGCGACACAAAGACCCTCGACGTCCACGTGAAACGGCTGCGCAGCAAGATCGAGCCGGATGCCTCCGCGCCGCGGTACCTGATCACCGTCCGCGGCCTGGGCTACAAGTTCGAGCCGTAAGACGCCGGGGAACCCTCCAGGGGAGCCGGATCCGGCCGGACGAGGGCAGACAGGCATGCAAAAGGAGGGGCACCCGCGGGTGCCCCTCCTTCTTGCTTTCTTGCCGTGGACCCGGCCGCGGCTGCTAGTGGCCGGCGGTGCTGCTCGGCGTCGGCGTGGCCGTTTCCGTCGGAGTGCCCGTCTCGGTGGCCGTGGCCGTGCCGCTGGGGGTGGGCTCCGGCGTCGGGAGGAAGTTCTTGTAGTCCACCAGCGTGCCGTCCAGGACGGGAACGGTGAACTTGGCCTCCTTGTTGGTGCCGTTCTCGGAGATGGTTACCTCGGCGAGGGCGCCCGGCTTGGCGCCGGTGGCGCTCAGGATCGCCGCGTCGGAGGAGCCGTTGAGCATGGTGTAGGAGTTTTTCTTGACCGGTACCTGGGTCTGGGAGCCTTCGGCACCCTTGATGGTCAGGATCACGTCATTGGACGAGGTGTTGTACACGGCGCCGATGACGCGGCCGGGCTTGCCCTCGCCGTCGGAGACGATGATGACGTTGCGCAGCTGCAGCGGGCCGAGGTCCGTGCGGGTTCCGTCCGACGACGAGTACTGCTCCGTGGTCTGCTGGGCGTTGATGTAGCCGCAGCCGGTCAGGGACAGCAGGCCGATGGCAAGGGCAGCCGTTGCCATTGCCAGCTTGCCGCGCTGGCCCCGGTTCATCGCAGTGAAACGCACGTCACGCACTCCTTGAGAGTCTTGAAACATTATTCAGCCATAGCCTATCCGCAATCGGTCCCAAACAAGGATTCGGGGCCTACACATACGCGCGTGGAAGGGCGGCCCCCGGGCTGCCCGGAGGCCGCCCGGAGGGGCACGAAACCTCTTGGCAGTTAGCGCCGAAGGCACTATTATCTGCATCCGTCAAGGGGGTTGAGGGGGTCGATTAAGGCCATTTTCCCCGGATTCATGCGGTTCCGGGCACCTTTCGATGCCAGTTGTATGCCTTAATCGTGATAAACTGGTCTGCGGGAAAGGGGAATGTCCACATGGTTTTTGAGGTCGGCGAGACAGTAGTTTACCCTCACCACGGTGCAGCGAAAATTGAAGAAATCAAGATGCGCACCGTCAAGGGCGAAGAGAAGATGTATCTCAAGCTCAAGGTGGCTCAGGGTGATCTGACCATTGAAGTTCCAGCAGAAAACGTTGACCTGGTTGGGGTGCGGGACGTAGTGGGCAAGGAAGGCTTGGAGCACGTATTCGACGTGCTGCGGGCCGAGTTCACTGAAGAGCCTACCAACTGGTCGCGTCGTTACAAGGCAAACCTGGAAAAGCTTGCTTCCGGTGACGTCATCAAGGTGGCGGAGGTCGTCCGTGACCTGTGGCGCCGTGATCACGACCGGGGACTCTCCGCCGGAGAGAAGCGCATGCTGGCCAAGGCCCGCCAGATCCTCATTTCGGAACTGGCACTGGCTGAAAAGACGGACGAAGAGAAGGCTGCCAGCGTTCTCGACGAGGTCTTGGCTTCCTGACACAAGACCGGCCCACCCAGGGGCCGGCACGGATGAGAATCGAACCCCGGTGGCGCGTCACGCCGCCGGGGTTTCTTCTTGCCCTCACCCCGTGGGGAGGCCCGGGGGACGTAGTCTTGTGCGCATGGACACTGAACCGACACATACGTCACCGTCCGGTCCCGCCACCGCTGTGATCGTAGTGGCCGCCGGCTCCGGCCAGCGCCTGGGCTACGGCATGCCGAAGGCCAAAGTTCCGCTGGGCGGGGACAGCATCCTCACCCACGCTTTGCGGGGCGTGGCGGCTGCCGGGATTGCGCAGCAGATCTGCATTGCCCTCCCGCCGGGTGACTCCGAGCTGCAGGCACTGTGCGAGGCCTTCACCCGGGAGCTGGAGGCAGGTCATCGCCGTATCGCGGCCCCCGGCCACGGCGTCCAGGTGCCGGTCGTCACAGTTGTCGACGGCGGCGCGAGCCGCGCCGATTCTGTCCGCGCCGCGATCGCCGCGCTCCTGCCCGGCACTGAAGCGGTGCTGGTCCACGATGCCGCCCGGGCGCTGGCGCCGGAAGCCGTCTTCCACCGGGTGGCCGCGGCGCTTCGTGCCGGCGCCTCGGCCGTGATTCCGGTGATTCCGGTGGTCGACACCGTCAAGACAGTCGAAGCGACCACCGGCGACGGCGCCGCCGTGGCGCCTGAGCTCGTCACCGGTACGGCACACCGGGAGTCGCTCCGGGCCGTCCAGACACCCCAGGGCTTTGCCCTTGAGACGCTGACGCGGGCCCAGGAGGCGGCCGCGGACTTCGACGCCGCCCAGGCGGCCCTCGTCACGGACGACGCGATGCTCGTGGAACTCCTCGGCGTTCCGGTCCACGCCGTGCGCGGCGCCAGCCAGTCGCTGAAGATCACCACGCCCCTGGACCTCATCCTGGCCGAAGGACTGCTCGAGGGCCCCCTCGGCGCGCGCTGGGTGGAGGGATGAGCATGTCCGCCTATCCGCCGGTCATTCCCAGGACGGGTATCGGGATCGATGTCCATGCCTTCGCCGCCGCCGACCAGCCGCAGCCGCTGTGGCTCGGCGGCCTCTTCTGGGAGGGGGAGCGGGGGCTGTCCGGGCACTCGGACGGAGACCCCGTCGCCCACGCCGCCGCGGACGCGCTCTTCTCCGCCTGCGGGATCGGGGACCTCGGGACACACTTCGGCACCGACCGCCCCGAATACGCCGGGGCGTCCGGAGTGACCTTACTGGCCGAGGCCGCCCGGATTGTCCGCGCCGAGGGGTTTGAGATCGGCAACATTGCCGTGCAGTTCGTGGCCAACCGGCCCAAGTTCGGTCCGCGGCGGGAGGAATCCCAGCGTGTCCTCAGCGAGGCGGCCGGTGCGCCGGTCAGTGTCACGGCCACCACGAGCGACGGACTCGGGTTCACGGGCCGCGGCGAGGGGATTTCCGCCGTGGCGACGGCGCTTGTCTATCGGGCCGGTTAACCACCGCCGGCAAACCTGCAGGTGAAACAGAGGGCCTCCGTCCCCTACCCTTGAGGGGAAGACCGCTGTGACACCTTGTTCCGAACCGCCAGGAGACCTGCCGTGAAGAAGCTGCTGACCGCCGTCGTCCTTGTGGCCGGAACCATGCTGACCGGCTGCGCCGGCACGACGGCGCCCGCCAGCCCCAGCGCCGCGCCGAAACTGAGCGTCGAGGACAGCTGCAAGTTCCTGAACACGGATACGTTCGTGCCCTCCGGGAGCGCGAAGGAACAGGCCGCGCAGATCGGCCAGCACTACCAGGAGGTCGCGGACAAGGTGGCGCCGGAGGTGGGCGCCCCCATCCAGCAGATGGCCGAGATCATGAAGCAGGTCTCCGAGAGCCCCACCGGAACCAAGACGGACCAGCAGACCGCCCAGCTCACGGAGCAGATCAACAAGATCGGGCAGTACTGCAAGTAGGCGGCCCGGCCCGGTCCCGGGCAGCCGGTGAGCCGGGGAAGCGTCATCGGCTAATCTGGAGCGGTGACCCTGCGCTTTTACGACACAGCATCCGCCGAAGTCCGCGACTTCGTCCCTTTGGTACCTGGCCACGTGAGCCTGTACTACTGCGGAGCCACCGTGCAGGGCATGCCGCATGTGGGGCACATTCGCTCCGCCATCGCCTTTGACCAGCTGACCCGCTGGCTGCAGTACCGGGACTACCGCGTGACCGTGGTCCGCAACGTCACGGACATCGATGACAAGATCCTTGCCAAGTCGGCGGATTCCTTCGGACCCGACTTCGAGGACGAGCCCGGTGCCGTCCGCAACGAGGAATGGTGGGCGCTGGCCTACCGGTACGAGCAGGAATTCCTCAAGGCCTACGACACCCTGGGCGTCTCCCGCCCCACCTATGAGCCCCGCGCCACCGGGCACATCCCGGAAATGCATGCTCTCATCCAGCAGCTGATCGACCGCGGCCACGCATACCCGGCCCTCGATGATTCCGGCGACGTCTACTTCGACGTGCGCTCGTGGGACAAGTACGGCTCGCTCACGCGCCAGAAAATCGACGACATGCAGGGTGCCCCGGACGCTGACCCGCGCGGCAAGAAGGACCCCCGCGACTTCGCGCTGTGGAAGGGCCACAAGGACGGGGAGCCGACGACGGCGAGCTGGCCCTCCCCGTGGGGCGCCGGCCGCCCGGGCTGGCACCTTGAATGCTCCGCAATGGTCACCAAGTACCTCGGCACCGAGTTCGATATCCACGGCGGCGGCCTGGACCTGCGCTTCCCGCACCACGAGAACGAGATGGCGCAGTCCCAGGCGGCGGGGCACGGCTTCGCCAACTTCTGGATGCACAACGGCATGGTCACCTACGCCGGGGAGAAGATGTCCAAGTCCATCGGCAACACCGTCAGCCCGGCCGAGATGCTCGAACTCGCCCCGCCCCGCGTTGTCCGCTACTACCTCGGCCAGGCGCAGTACCGCTCGGTGCTGGACTACCAGCCGACCTCGCTGCAGGAGGCCGCCGCCGCCGTCGAACGGATTGACGGCTTCCTCAACCGCGCCGCCCGCGTCCTGCCCGGGCCCGGCGACGGTCCGGGCAACGGCACCGTGCCGGATGCGTTCGCGGCCGCCATGGACGACGACCTCAACGTCCCGCAGGCCCTCGCCGCGCTGCACGACACCGTCCGGACCGGCAACACCGCCCTCACCGCCGGGGACCTCGAAGCCGCCGGGCAGGCACTTGCCGGCGTCACCGCCATGCTGGACGTCCTGGGCCTGAACGCCGCGGCCAAGCCCGCCGCGGACGACCACGCCCACACCGCCCTCGGCGTCCTCGTCGAAGCGCAGCTGGAAGCCCGGGCCCGTGCCCGCGCCGCCAAGGACTGGGCCGCGTCCGACGCCATCCGGGACACCCTGGCCGCCGCCGGCGTCACCGTTGAGGACGGCGCGGACGGAGCGAGCTGGAGCCTCAAACGCGGCTGAGGCGCCGTCGCCGCCGTCCCCTGCGGCCGAGGATTTAACTCGAGTCAGTAGACTGGAGACCAGACTTATCAACGAATCGCGTATTTAAAGGGTGAAACTCATGGCCAACAACGGTCGCCGCTCGGTCAAAATGAAGAAGGGCCCCACCGTCGGAACCGGCGGTCACGGCCGCAAGGCACTCGAGGGCAAGGGCCCCACGCCGAAGGCGGAGGACCGCACCTACCACAAGGCGCACAAGAACAAGCAGCTCGCGGAGCGCTCCGCGGCCAAGCGCGCCAGCGGAAGCCGCACCACGGGTGCCGCCGACCGCGCCGGCCGCTCCGGTCCCAAGGGCCGCGCCACGGAAGAGGTCGTCACCGGCCGAAACTCGGTGGTCGAAGCGCTGCGTGCCGGCATCCCGGCCAAGGCACTGCACGTGGCCGTCCGCATCGAAATGGACGACCGCGTCAAGGAGTCGCTCAAGCTCGCCGCCGAACGCGGCATCCCGCTGATGGAAACCGGCAAGCCCGAGCTCGACCGCATGACCGATGACGCCATCCACCAGGGCCTCGTGCTGCAGATCCCGCCGTACGAATACCAGGACGCGTACGAGCTCGCCGAGGAGACCATCGAGGCCTGGAAGAAGGGCCACATCGGCAACGCCCCGCTCTTCGTGGCCCTGGACGGCATCACCGATCCCCGCAACCTCGGCGCGATCATCCGTTCCGTGTCGGCCTTCAGCGGCCACGGCGTCATCGTCCCGGAACGCCGCTCCGTGGGCGTCACGGCGTCGGCCTGGAAGACGAGCGCCGGCGCGGCTGTCCGCGTCCCGGTGGCCCGCGCCGCCAACCTGAACAACACGCTCAAGGCTTTCAAGAACATGGGCATCTACGTCCTCGGGCTCGACGGCGGCGGCGACGTCTCGCTGCCGGACCTCGCCCTGGCCACCGAGCCCGTGTGCCTGGTGGTCGGTTCCGAGGGTAAGGGCCTGAGCCGCCTGGTCCGCGAAAACTGCGACCAGATCGTCTCCATCCCGATCGACTCCGCTATGGAATCTCTGAACGCCTCCATGGCCGTGGGCATCTCCCTCTACGAAGTCTCCCGCCAGCGCTCGGCCAAGTAATTCCGTCTCCGACGCTCCCTCACTTTTTGCGGGTGAACGGCAAACGCTCCCTCACCTTTTGCGGGTGAACGGCAAACGCTCCCTCACCTTTTGCGGGTGAACGGCAAACGCTCCCTCACTTCGGTGGGGGAGCGTTTGCGTTTGGGCTGCGAAACGTGGGGGAGCGTTTGCGTTTGGGCTGCGAAACGTGAGGGAGCGTCGTATTTAGAACTTGTGCCGGTTCGCCAGGACCGGGAGCTTGGCCCGGGCTTCCTTCACGGCGGCGGTGTCGAGCTCGGCGAACAGCAGGCCCGGGGACCCGCCGAGTTCGTCCAGGACGTCGCCAAAGGGGGAGACGACGACGGAGTGCCCGACGCCGGTGGGGGCGGAGCCTTTGACGGGGTGACCCACGCTGGCTGGGTCGCCCTGGCCGCAGGCGAGGACGAGGGTGGTGGAGTCCAGGGCGCGGGCGCGGGCCAGGAGCTGCCACTGTTCGGCCTTGCCCGGGCCGGAGCCCCAGGAAGCGCAGACAATGTTCACGTCGGCGCCGCGGTCCGCGTTCTCCGTGAAAAGGTCCGGGAACCGGATGTCGTAGCAGGTCGCGAGTCCGAACGTCACGCCGCCGAGCTCGAACGTAACGGGCTCGGTGCCGGCGTCAACCGTGTCCGACTCGGCGAAACCGAAGGCATCAAAAAGGTGGATCTTGTCGTAGCTGGCCTCCAGGCCGGGGCCGGTGACCAGAAGGGTGTTCCGCACCTTGGCACCGCCGCCGGAACCCGGGGTGAACATCCCCGCGACGATCACGATTCCGAGTTCCGCGGCGAGGGCACGCACGCGTGATGCCCACGGCCCGTCCAACGGTTCGGCGATATCCAGCAGGGAATTACCGAAGGCCCGCATGGCGGCTTCGGGGAAGACCACCAGGTCCGCGCCCCCGGCTTTCGCCTGCCGCGCATAGCGGTCCACCAGGGCCAGATTCTCGGCGAGATCGCGCCCGGTGATGATTTGAGCTAATGCTGCGCGCACAATTACCTCCAACTCGGCGCTTCATTCCAGTATGCCGTGCGGCGGTTCCGTACACTGCAAAACGTCATGAAAACGAAAATGGGGCCCATTTGTTCGGCCCGGCTAAGCTTTAAGCAATGGTTATGCCTTTTATAGACACAGCTTCCACCGTAGACGCTTCGCGGTCGTTTCCGCTGGGAATCAGCGTTCCGCACACCGGGTCCTCCGTGACGGACGATCCCCGCGGCGCGTTCGCCAACGTGGCCGTCTACGCGCCCGGCGTGACCACCTTGGAGATCGCATACCAGCCGCCCGGGGGGACGTGGCAGGTCAAGACGCTGCCCAACGTTACCGACGGTGTGCACCACGGCATTGTGGAGGGCATTCCCGCCGGTTCACGCTACGGCTTCCGTGCCTCGCCGGAACACGAGGCCCTTCCGCTGTCCATGCCCGCCACGGATTTCGACGCCGCAGGCGAGCAGCCGCTGCTGATGGACCCCTACGGCCGGGCCGTCGATGAACGGGTTGGGCTGATCACCAGCGTGCGCGTCGGCAACGACTTCGACTGGGGCCTGGACCGCAGCCCGCGCATCCCGTGGCGCAACACGATCGTTTACGAAGCCCACGTCCGGGGCCAGACCAAGCTGCACCCGGACATTCCGGAGGAACTGCAGGGGACCTACGCCGGGATGGCCCACCCGGCCATGATCGAGCACCTGATCTCCCTGGGCGTCACCGCCATACAGCTCCTGCCGGTCCATTTCCACATTGATGAGCTGCACCTGCAGCAGCTCGGGCTGACGAACTACTGGGGCTACAACACAGCCGCCTTCTTCGCCCCGCACCCCGGTTACGCCACCGAGGCCGCCCGGGCCGCCGGCGCACAGGCGGTGCTGGACGAGTTCAAGGGCATGGTCAAGCTGCTGCACGCGGCCGGGCTGGAAGTCATTCTCGACGTCGTTTACAACCACACCGCCGAGGGCGGCACGGACGGGCCCACCCTGAGCTTCCGCGGCCTGGGCGAGATGGCGTACTACCGGCATGACGGCCACGGCAAATACGTGGACACGACCGGCTGCGGCAACAGCCTGAACTTCGGCGAACCCCGCGTGGTGCAGCTGGTTCTCGATTCCCTGCGGTACTGGGTGAACGAGTTCCACATTGACGGTTTCCGCTTCGACCTCGCCGTCACTTTGTGCCGCAACGGCGCCAATGAATTCGACCCCCGGCACCCCTTCCTTGTCGCGGTGGCCGCCGACCCGGTGCTCTCCGGCGTCAAGCTGATCGCCGAACCCTGGGATGTGGGCTACGGCGGCTGGCAGACGGGCCGCTTTCCGGCTGGCTGGGTGGACTGGAACGATCACTTCCGCGACGCCGTCCGCAGCTTCTGGCTCGCCGACCGCGCCGCGATCGACGCCGGCGGCAACGGCGGCCCGGTGGCCCGCCTCGCCGACGCGCTCTCCGGTTCCGCCGCGCTGTTCGAGCCTTCGGGCCGGTCCCGGCTCGCGTCGCTGAACTTCATCACGGCCCATGACGGCTTCACCCTGGCCGACCTGACGGCCTACGACCGCAAACACAACGAGGCCAACGGCGAGCAGAACCGGGACGGCCACGGCGACAACCGCAGCTACAACCACGGTTTCGAGGGCCCCACCGAAGACGTCGCCATCCTGGCCCGGCGGGCTCAAAGCCGGCGCAACCTGATGGCGTTCCTCATGATTTCCCAGGGCGTGCCCATGGTGACGGCCGGGGACGAGCTCGGCCGCACCCAGCATGGCAACAACAACGCCTACTGCCAGGACAACGCGCTCACCTGGATCGACTGGACCAGCACCGCCGAATCCCACGCCATGCTGCGCACCACCAAGCGTGTCATCAGGCTGCGCAAGGAGTTCCTGGCGAGCCAGCCGCACGATTACCCTGCCCGCGACGCCCAGTCCTACTTCCACTGGTTCGACGCCGCCGGCAACCCCATGACCGAGGAAACGTGGCATGACCCCGGCCACCGCGTCGTCCAGCTCCTGCTCGGCTCCGAGGACGGGCATGTGGACGGCCTGGTGGTGATCAACGGCGGAGCCGACGACGTCGACGTCACCCTGCCGCGGCTCAGCGGCGGCGACGGCGCTGCGGGCGGCTCGCGGGACGGCACTGAAGACACGACACCGCACCGCCGCTACGAGCTGCGCCTGACCACCTCCGACCTCCACGACCGGCGCCAAGGCGCCCGCGTCGCCTCCGGCGAACGGGACCTGGTCCAGGCCAACACGATCAGCATCTACCGCAACTAGTCATCCGCGATTCCAAGGACCGACCCCATGAAGATTTACTCCGCAGACACCTGGACCATCGAAGAACTCACGGAGCAGATCGACGGCGCCGGCCGGCGCACGCTCGTGGTGCCGGCCGCCGGCAGCAAACAGGCGGTCCTGGAGAGCTTCCGCGAGGTCCTGGACTTCCCCGAGGACTACGGGGTGGACCTCGACGCCCTGCACGACTCGCTGCACGACGTCGCCGATGCGGTGACGGACGACGGCGAAAGCCCCGTCACCGTCATCTGGCAGGTCCCTGCCGCCCTCCGCACGGACCGCTCCTTCGGCGTCATCTGCGAAACCCTGCAGGACGCCGAAAGCTACGCCGGCACGAGCCTGGACGTTATCGCGGTCTGCCTCTAGCCCAACAGTCCCCGGCGCTCATGCCGACGGCAGGCCGGCGATAGGATCGCCGGCCTGCCGTCGTGCGCTACGCGTTGACGATCAGGCCGAGCTCAGCCTTGGACGCCAGCCCCTCATGCTTGGGAAGAACCCGCACCGTGTAGCCGAAGGACCCGGACCGGTCGATCACCAGTGTTCCGCTGAACAGCTGCCGGCCCTTGCCGAGGTCTTCGGCGGCCTTCAGTTCGGCGACCGTGATGTCGGCCAGTTCGTCGGATTCCTCGGCCCGGCCGTAGGCCACCTCCACGTAGACGTCGTCCGGGGAGAGCTCCCCGAGGGCCACGTACGCGTTGACCTGCAGCAGGTCGCCGATCTGCGGGTCCTCCGAGACGCCCACGGAGTCGACGTGCTCGACCTGGATCTGCGGCCACGCGGTCCGGATCCGTGAGGTCCACGCCGCCAGGGCCCTGGCCTGGGCGAAGTTGTCCGCGACGGCGTGGCGTCCCGCGACCGCGGCGGGCCGGTAGAGCACGTTGACGTAGTCCTTGAGCATCCGCTCCGCGGAGACCGCCGGGCCCAGGTGGGACATCGTGTGCTTGATCATGGACACCCAGTGCGTGGGCACCGACTGCGGGCCGGGCTGCGACGGGCCGGCCGCGCCGGCGCCGTCGGACACGGTCAGCCCGTAGAACCGCGGCGCCACCTGGGTTTCGAGTAGTTCGTAGAGCGCCGCTGCCTCGATGTCATCGCGTTCCTCCGGGGAGGCGTCATTGTTGGCGGTCGGGATCGCCCAGCCGTTCTCGCCGTCGTACATCTCGTCCCACCAGCCGTCCATGACCGACAGGTTCAGCGAACCGTTCAGCGCGGCCTTCATGCCGGACGTTCCGCAGGCCTCCAGCGGGCGCAGCGGGTTGTTCAGCCACACGTCGCAGCCCGGGAACAGGGTGCGGGCCATGGCGATGTCGTAGTTGGGCAGGAACGCGATCCGGTGCCGCACGGCGGGGTCGTCGGTGAACCGGACCAGGTCTTGGATCATCTTCTTGCCCGCGTCGTCGGCCGGGTGCGATTTCCCGGCGATGACCAGCTGGATGGGATGCGTCTTGTGCAGCAGGAGAGCCTTGAGCCGTTCGGGATCCCGCAGCATCAGGGTCAGCCGCTTGTACGTCGGCACGCGACGGGCGAAGCCGATGGTCAGGACGTCCGGGTCCAGGACGGAGTCCGTCCAGGCCAGCTCAGCATCGGCCGCGCCGCGCTTCTTCCAGGCGGCCCGGAGCCGGCGCCGTACGTCCTCGACCAGGGACACGCGCATCTCGCGCCGCAGCGCCCACAAGTCCTCGTCGGTGACGTTGTACGCCAGGTCCCAGCGGCCCTGCGCCTCGGCCTCGGCGCCGAACTGGTCCCGGGCCAGGGCGGAAATGCGCGGGTCCACCCAGGTGGGGACGTGCACGCCGTTGGTCACCGAGGTGATGGGCACCTCGGAGTGGTCGAATCCCGGCCACAGCGCGGAGAACATGCCGCGGGAAACCACCCCGTGCAGTTTGGCCACGCCGTTGGCGCGTTGGGCCAGCCGCAGCCCCATGACCGCCATGTTGAACACGAACGGGTTGCCGTCGGCGAAGTCCTCGCGGCCCAGATCCAGGATCTTCGCCACCGGGACGTCCGGGGCGAGGCCGGCCTCGAAGAAGTGCTGGATCTGGGCGATTTCGAAGCGGTCGATCCCGGCGGGGACCGGCGTGTGGGTGGTGAACACGGTGGACGCGCGCCCGGCGGCCAGGGCTTCCTCCCAGCTCAGCGGTGCCGGACCGGACATCAGCTCCTGGATCCGCTCGACGCCCAGGAACCCTGCATGGCCCTCGTTGGTGTGGAAGACCTCCGGTGCGGGGACGCCCGTGAGCCGCTGGAACTCGCGCAGCGCTTTGACCCCGCCCATGCCCAGCAGGAGTTCCTGCTGCAGCCGGTGGTCGCCGCCGCCGCCGTACAGGCGGTCGGTGATGCCGCGGGCGGCCTCGTCGTTGCCGGGAACGTTGGAGTCCAGCAGCAGCAGCGGAACACGCCCGACGTCGGCCCGCCACACGTGTGCCAGCAGGCGCCGGCCCTGGGGGAGGGGCAGGGAGATCTGGACGGGTCTGCCGTTGCCGTCCGGGGAAGCCTCGCGCAGGAGCGTCAGGGGCAGCCCGTCCGGGTCCAGGACCGGGTAGGTTTCCTGCTGCCAGGCGTCCCGGGAGAGCGACTGCTTGAAGTAGCCGGCCTGGTACAGCAGGCCGACGCCGATCAGCGGCACGCCCAGGTCCGACGCCGCTTTCAGATGGTCGCCGGCCAGGATACCCAGGCCGCCCGAATACTGCGGCAGGACTTCGGTGATGCCGAACTCGGGCGAGAAGTAGGCGATGCAGGACGGGGCGCCGTCGCCGAGGCTCTGGTACCAGCGGGGCTGCTCCAGGTACCGGTCGAGGTCGTCGGCGGCGGCGTGGACACGACGAACCACATCCTGGTCCGCAGCGAGGCGCTGCAGCTCTTCCCGGCTGACCAGGCCCAGGAACGTCACGGGGTCGTGGGCGCTCTCGGCCCAAATCCCGGGGTTGAGCTCCTCAAAAAGCTCCCGGGTGGGCCGGTGCCAGGACCACCGGAGATTGGTGGCGAGCCGGGCCAGCGGCCGGATCGACTCCGGAAGAACGGTTCGGACGGTAAATCTGCGGATTGCCTTCACGAGCGAAACACTAACGGACAAGTCGTTGCCCCGGAACCGGTTTTAGTTTCTTTCCTGTAAATGACGAATATCGGTACGGGCAGGACCGGAAACCCTTGGCAAAACGTGCGGTGCCTTAGCATTCTGCCCGTTTTGTAGATAACGTCGAGCCTGTGACGAATAACTCGCGAACCAGTGCCGTGTCCAAGCAAAAGCCCAAGGCCCTGATCACGGATGGCCTTCGATTTGGCCGTTTTCCGATCACCGCCGTACAGCCGTCGGTAGAAGGTGGAAAATTCCCGGCCAAAGCTGTTGCGGGCGAAACCATCGTGGTGGGAGCCACCGCATTCCGGGAGGGACACGACCAGCTCGGCGTGAGCGCCGTCCTGCTTGATCCCCGCGGCAAGGAACGCCAGCGGGTGCGCCTCGCCCCGCCCCGCGGGCCGCGCGGCATGGGGACGGACCGCTGGGAGGGCCTGCTGACCCCGACGACAACCGGCAAGTGGTNTTTCGTTATCGAAGCCTGGCATGACCGCTACGGCACCTGGCACCACAACGCCGAGGTCAAGGTGGAGGCCGGCATCGACGTCGAGCTCATGCTGGCCGAAGGCGCCGCCCTGCTGGCGGAGGCCTCCGAGGACGCCTCCCGCCCCTCGGCCGACCGCCGGACGCTGCGGATGGCCGTCGTCGTCCTCAACGACACCTCCCGCACACCGGAGGAGCGGCTCGCCGCCGGCTTCGGCGCGGACGTGGCCGCCGTCGTCGAACGCCAGCCCATCCGCGAACTCGTCACGACCACCGAGCCGTACCCGCTGCTCGTGGAGCGCGCGCTCGCCGGCTGCGGGTCCTGGTATGAATTCTTCCCGCGCTCCGAAGGCGCCGTACGCAACCACGAGACCGGGGAATGGACCTCGGGCACGTTCCGCACCGCCGCGAAGCGCCTTGACGCCGTCGCCGCCATGGGCTTCGACATCATCTACATGCCGCCGATCCACCCGATTGGCCACCAGCACCGCAAGGGACCGAACAACACCCTGATCGCCGGGCCGCACGATCCCGGCTCGCCGTGGGCCATCGGGTCCCACGACGGCGGCCATGACGCCATCCACCCGGACCTGGGCACGTTCGAGGACTTCGACGCGTTCGTGGAGCGGGCCGGCGAACTGGGGCTCGAGGTCGCGCTGGATCTGGCCCTGCAGGCCGCGCCGGACCACCCGTGGGTGCAGAGCCACCCGGCATGGTTCACCACCCGCGTGGACGGCAGCATCGCGTACGCGGAGAACCCGCCGAAGAAGTACCAGGACATTTTCCCGCTCAACTTCGACAACGACCCCGCCGGGCTGTCCAACGAAATCCTGCGGATCGTGCTGCTGTGGGTCAGCCACGGCGTCAAGGTCTTCCGGGTGGACAACCCGCACACCAAGCCCGTCTGGTTCTGGGAATGGCTGATCGGCAAGGTCAACAAGAAACACCCCGACGTCGTCTTCCTCGCCGAGGCGTTCACCCGCCCGGCCATGATGCACGCCCTGGGCCGGGCCGGCTTCCAGCAGTCCTACACCTACTTCACGTGGCGGAACACCAAGGAGGAACTCGAGGAGTACTTCCAGGAGGTCAGCCACGAATCCCCGGCCTACTTCCGGCCCAACTTCTTCGTCAATACCCCGGACATCCTGACCGAATACCTCCAGTTCGGCGGACCGTCGGCGTTCAAGATCCGTGCCGCGCTGGCGTCCACGGCGAGCCCGCTCTGGGGCGTGTACGCCGGCTTCGAGCTCTTCGAACACGTGGCCCGTCCCGGCGCGGAGGAATACATCGACAACGAGAAATTCGAGTACAAGGCCCGCGACTGGGACGCCGCAGCCGCCTCCGGGCGCTCGCTAGCCCCGTACCTGACCCGGCTCAACGAGATCCGCCGCGCGCACCCGGCCCTGGGCGATCTGCAGAACCTGACGCTGCACCAGAGCACGGACAGCTCCACGGTGGTGTACTCCAAGCACAAGACCCTGCCGGACGGGACCAAAGACACCCTCATCATCGTCGTCAACGTGGACCCGCACGGCACGAGGGAGAGCACCGTGTCCCTGGACCTGGCCGCACTGGACCTGGACCCGGAAAGCCTCACCCACAACGGCCGGTTCATGGTCGATGACCTGCTGACCGGCGAGAGCTGGGAATGGGGGGAGTACAACTACGTCCGCCTGGACCCGCACGTCGAGCCCGCCCACATCCTGAGCATCCGGAGGTAGTGCCCGTGAATTTCAGCCCGCAGACCCCCAGCCAGCACTTCAGCCCGCGGGGGAGCTTTGAACTGAACGCCCCAGGCCTCCAGCATGATCCGTTCTGGTACCGCAAAGCGGTGTTCTACGAGGTGCTGGTCCGGGGCTTCGCCGACGGCAACGGCGACGGCTCGGGCGACTTCCACGGCCTGATCGAGAAGCTGGACTACCTGCAGTGGCTGGGCGTGGACTGCCTGTGGCTGCCGCCGTTCTTCCAGTCGCCGCTGCGCGACGGCGGCTACGACATCTCGGACTACAACTCCGTCCTGGACGAATTCGGCACCATCAGCGACTTCAAACGGCTTGTGGCGGAAGCCCATGCCCGCGGCGTCCGGGTGATCATCGACCTTCCCCTGAACCACACCTCGGACCAGCACCCGTGGTTCCAGGAATCCCGCAAGGACCCGGACGGGCCGTTCGGCGACTTCTACGTCTGGAGCGACACGGACGAGAAGTACGAAGAAGCCCGCATCATCTTCGTGGACACCGAGGAATCCAACTGGACCTTCGACCCCATCCGCCGGCAGTTCTTCTGGCACCGGTTCTTCAGCCACCAGCCCGACCTCAACTTCGAGAACCCCAAGGTCATCGACGCGCTGTTCGACGTCGTCCGGTTCTGGCTCGACCAGGGGATCGACGGTTTCCGCGCCGACGCCATCCCGTACCTGTTCGAGGAGGAAGGCACCAACTGCGAAAACCTGCCGGCCACGCACGAATTCCTGCGCCAGCTGCGCCGGATGGTCGATGAAAGCTACCCGGGCCGCGTGATCATCGCCGAAGCCAACCAGCCGCCCGCCGAAGTGGTGGAGTACTTCGGCACCGAAGAGGAACCCGAGTGCCACATGGCGTTCCACTTCCCGATCATGCCGCGCCTGTACTACGCGCTGCGGGACCAGAAGGCCGCGCCGATCATCGAGACGATGAAGGACACCCCGGACATTCCCGAAGGCGCCCAATGGGGGACCTTCCTGCGCAACCACGACGAACTGACCCTGGAAATGGTCACCGCCGACGAACGCGCCGCGATGCTCGGCTGGTACGCGCCGGACCCCCGGATGCGCGCCAACATCGGCATCCGGCGGCGCCTGGCCCCGCTGCTGGACAACTCACGTTCCGAAATCGAGCTCATCAACGCCCTGCTGCTGTCCCTGCCGGGCAGCCCGTTCCTGTACTACGGGGACGAGATCGGCATGGGGGACAACATCTGGCTCGAGGACCGCGATGCGGTCCGCACCCCGATGCAATGGAACCCGGACCGCAACGCCGGGTTCTCCCATGCCGACCCCGGCAAGCTCTACCTCCCGGTGATCCAGTCGCTGGTCTACAACTACAGCATGGCCAATGTCGAGGCCGAGGCCGCCCACTCCGGTTCGCTGCTGCGCTGGACCCGCCAGATCCTCAGCGTCCGCAAGAACCACCCCGCCTTCGGGCTCGGCGGGTTCAAGCACGTGGAAGCCGACCACGACGTCGTCCTCGCCTACCTGCGCGAGCTCCCGGAAGGCAACGCCGCGGGCGAGGACCCCGAGACCATCCTGTGCGCCTTCAACCTCTCGCAGCACCCGGTCGCCACCACCCTGCGGGTGCCGAAGTACGCCGGCCGGGGCCTGCGGGATGTCTTCGGCGGCCAGGCGTTCCCCGCGATCGCCGAGGACGGCACCCTGACGCTGACCCTGGGCAGCCACGACTTCTTCTGGCTGCGGATCCGTTCCGCGGCCTCCAACCCGTCATCCCCGTTCACTCAGGCGATGCCTATCCTGTCCATCGAAGGCTGAGATGACCCGACCGACCCTTGCCCCGGCCCTGAGCGGGCTCCTTGGCGCCTGGCTTCCGCGCCAGCGCTGGTTCCCCGTCAAGAGCCCGGAGTTCACCTTCGAACCGGCCGGCGGACTGCGCCTGCCGGCCGGCAGCGGCGAGGGCGCTCCCGAAGCGCCGGCGTTTGAAGTGCTGCTGCTGGCGGTGTCCTACCCCACGCCCGACGGCAGCCGCACCGACGTCGTCCAGGTACCGCTTAGTCTCCGCCCCGATCCGCTGCCAGGGGCGGAACGCGCGCTGATCGGCGAACTGCCCGGCACGCCGGCCGACCCCGCCCGCCGATGGGTCTACGACGGCGTCCACGACGCCTCCTTCGTCGCTGCGTGGCTTGACCTCATGCGCCACGCCGGGACCACGCCGTCGGGCAACGCCGCCGGCCACTTGGTTGAGTCCGGCCACCGACTGCCGTTCGCGACCGGCACCGTGAAGGTGCTCGCCGGCGAGCAGTCGAACAGTTCGGTGATAGTGGACGACGGCGACGGCGGCACGGGTGCGATCGTAAAGTTCTTCCGCGTGCTGTCGGAGGGCCAAAACCCCGAGGTCGAAATCGGCGCCGCGCTGACGGCGGGGCGCACCGCGGAGGTCCCGGCGACGCTTGGCTGGGTGACCGGCGAATGGGAAACCCAAGCCGCCGCGCTCGGCGCGTCCGCTGCCGTCCGCACCGCCCGGGGCGAACTCGCCGTCGCGCACGAATTCCTCGCCGGCGGCCTCGATGCCTGGCGGCTCGCGGTGGACGCGGCCAGCCGGGGAACCGGGTTCACGGCCGAGGCCCGCGCCCTCGGCGCCGCGACAGCCACCGTGCACCGGCGCCTCGCCGAGGCGCTGGGTACTGCCACCGAATCCGCGCCGGGCCAGGACATCGCCCCCGGCATCGCCCAGCGCGTGCGCCAGTCGTGGGCGCAGGCCGGCACCGCCGTCGGGCCGTACGATGAGGCGCTGGCCGGCCTGCTCGGCAGGCTTGAGGGCACCGGCGCCGGACGGCTCCAGCGCATCCACGGGGACCTCCACCTCGGCCAGATCCTGCAGGTCCCGGGCAGTGGTGTCCCGGGCGAGCCCGGGGTCGCGCCGCGCTGGGCCATCTTGGACTTCGAGGGGGAGCCGCTGCGCCCCATTTCCGAACGCAACTTCCCGGACGTGCCGCTCCGCGACGTCGTGGGCATGCTACGGTCCTTCGACTACGCCGCCGGCGCGGCCGTCCGTGAGAACCCCGGCGCCGTGGTGCCGGGGACCTGGGTGGATGACTGTGCCGAGGCCTTCCTCGCCGGTTACGCCGAAGTCATCCCCGGCAGCGTCGACCGCGACTCGCCCCTCTTTGTGGCGCTGTGGCTGGACAAAGCCCTCTATGAAGTCATCTACGAACTGAGGAACAGGCCGGACTGGCTCTCCATACCGGTGAATGCATCGCGTCGTCTCCTCGGCAGTACAGGTTCCGGCGTAGCCGCCGGGGCCGCAGCGGAAGGTATAAAAATGACAGGATCAGCACGTATCGATCGGCCCGGCGCCCCCCTGCCCGTGGACGGTGAAACCCTTGCGAGGATCGCCAGCGGTGAACACCATGCACCCCACTCGGTCCTGGGTGCCCACCTGGATGACCACGGCCACGTCACGATCCGGACCGTGAAGCACCTGGCGGAAGCGGTCTCGGTGGTGACGTCGGCCGGCACCGTGCCGATGACGCACGAATCCGGCGGCGTGTGGGTGGTCGTGATGGAACCGATCGAGCGCGGCCACGTGCCGGACTACCGCCTCGAAGTGACCTACGAGGACCACGAGCCGCAGGTCATGGATGACCCCTACCGCTACCTGCCAACCCTCGGCGAAGTGGACCTGCACCTGATCGGCGAGGGCCGGCACGAGCGTCTCTGGGATGTCCTGGGTGCACATGTCCAGCACTACAAGTCCTCGCTGGGCGACGTCGACGGCGTGTCCTTCGCGGTCTGGGCCCCCAACGCCCAGGCCGTGCGGGTCAAGGGCGACTTCAACGGGTGGGACGGCCGGGAACACTCCATGCGGTCCCTGGGTTCCTCCGGGGTGTGGGAACTCTTCATCCCGGGCGTTGTAGCAGGGGCGTGCTACAAGTTTGAGCTCAGGACCCGGCACGGCTACTGGGTGGAAAAAGCGGACCCGCTTGCGTTCGGGACCGAAGTCCCGCCGCTGACGGCCTCCCGCGTGGTGGAGCCCTCCTACGTCTTCAAGGACGCCGAATGGATGCAGGCCCGCGCCGCCCGCGATCCGCACAATTCGCCCATGAGCGTCTACGAGGTCCACCTCGGCTCGTGGCGGGTGGGGCTGGGCTACCGCGAACTGGCCAAGGAACTCGTCGAATACGTCAAATGGCTCGGCTTCACGCACGTGGAATTCATGCCCGTCGCCGAGCACCCCTTCGGCGGCTCCTGGGGATACCAGGTCACCTCGTACTACGCGCCCACCTCGCGCTTCGGGCACCCGGATGAATTCCGGCACCTGGTCGACGAACTCCACCAGGCCGGCATCGGTGTCCTCCTGGACTGGGTCCCTGCCCACTTCCCCAAGGACGAATGGGCGCTGGCCCGGTTCGACGGCGAAGCCCTCTACGAGCACGCCGACCCGAACCTGGGCGAGCACCCGGACTGGGGAACGCTGATCTTCGACTTCGGCCGCACGGAAGTGCGCAACTTCCTGGTGGCCAACGCGCTGTACTGGCTCGACGAGTTCCACATCGACGGGCTGCGCGTGGACGCCGTCGCTTCCATGCTGTACCTCGACTACTCGCGCGAAGAGGGACAGTGGCAGCCCAACCGCTTCGGCGGCCGGGAAAACCTGGAAGCGATCTCCTTCCTGCAGGAGGTCAACGCCACGGTCTACAAGACCCACCCCGGAGCCGTCATGATCGCCGAGGAATCCACGGCTTTCCCCGGAGTCACGGCACCCACCAGCGGCGGCGGCCTGGGCTTCGGGCTCAAGTGGAACATGGGCTGGATGCACGACTCTCTCCAGTACATGGCCGAGAACCCGGTCAACCGCCGGTGGCACCACGGCACCATCACGTTCTCGATGGTCTACGCCTACTCGGAGAACTTCCTCCTGCCGATCAGCCACGACGAAGTTGTGCACGGCAAGGGCTCCATGCTGCGCAAGATGCCCGGGGACCGGTGGCAGCAGCTGGCCAACCTCCGCGCGTTCCTGGGCTACCAGTGGGCACATCCGGGCAAGCAACTGATCTTCATGGGCACCGAGTTCGGCCAGGAAGCGGAATGGTCAGAGCAGCACGGCCTGGACTGGTGGCTCGCGGACATCCCTGCACATAACGGCCTGCAGCTCCTGACAAAAGACCTCAACGAGCTCTACCGTTCCACCCCGTCCCTGTACCAGCGCGACAGCCAGCCGGAGGGATTCCAGTGGATCAACGGGGGAGACGCGGACCGCAACGTGCTGACGTTCATCCGCCGCGACGCGGACGGGAACCCGCTGGTCTGCGCCGTGAACTTCTCGGGCGGCCCGCACACGGACTACCAGCTGGGCGTGCCGGCAGCCGGTGAATGGCAGGAGGTGCTCAACACGGACGCCGAGGCCTACGGCGGTTCCGGCGTGGAAAACACCGGAACGCTGACCGCTGCCGGCGAGGGCATCGACGGACAGCCGGCGACGCTTACCGTCACGCTGCCGCCGCTTGGGGCCGCGTACTTCAAACAACTGGGGTAAGGCGCTGGGCAAGGCGCCTGCGAGAAGGCCCGGAATCCGCGTGATTCCGGGCCTTCTGGCGCAGTCTTCGGGCTGGCTTTGTCAGTCGGCGCAAGTGGTGGTAGAGTTTATTTCCGCGCTGCTCCCCGGAGTTGAACGGCCACCAAGACCCAGAAGCCTTTGGCAAGACTGAGTCGGGAACGCCGATTTGACAAGGGTGAAGCGAGCGGGTAAGTTTGAAAAGTTGCTCCGGAGCGATCCGCGACTGTAGGGCCTGTGGGTCTGGTTGTGGTGGTGCCGGGTGTGTCTGTTGTTTGAGAACTCAATAGTGTGCCAAGTTTGTTGATACCAATTTATTATGGATTGGTTGTTTTGCCGGGCCCGTCACCCCGTGTCGGGTCTGGTTTTTCAGCTGGTTTCAAATTTTGTGCAGCCTGGTTCCGCGTTTTCCCGTGGTTCCTGGTTGTGTCTGTTATTTTTCAACGGAGAGTTTGATCCTGGCTCAGGATGAACGCTGGCGGCGTGC